>NZ_CP109445.1:675714-1013571 GCF_036227245.1 Streptomyces sp. NBC_01477 | reverse complement strand
ATCATCAGGATGTGCTGGGTACGCACCATGCCGCCGTAGAAGAACGCCAGCCCGGGCGTCATCAGCAGCACCATGGCGGTGGAGGCCAGCAGCCAGGCGGTGTCGCCTGAACTGTAGGCGGGCGGCATCGGCGGGGGCGCGGCAATCACGGTGGCTACCTCATGGGGTGGGGGATCGGGCGGGCGGGATTCACGGTTTGCGCAGGTCGGGCGCCGGGCGGCCGGTCAGGAGCACGCGTACGCGGTGCCACGCGGCGGTGCGGGCGGCGGTGACCCGTACCGGATCGCTGTCCAGCAGCCGGACCCAGGCGCCGCAGTCCCGTGGCAGCACGCTGACCCCGTACAGCACGCCGAATCCCGCCAGCGCCTCGTGCAGGGCGTCGGCGATCTCCGCGGCCGGTACGCGGTCGGTGATCACGAACAGCGAGGAGACGTGGTCGGCGCCGGCGAAAACCGCGGGACCCCCGCCCGCGGGGCCGGGCGCGGCGGACGTCAGGCGGAGCGTGTCGACGGCGAGCAGGGTGCCGTCGGGCCGGGACACGTGCAGGTCGGTGGCCAGCGCCCGGTACGCGTGGCGCTCGCCCCTGGCCAGCCGTCCCGCGGTGAGGGTCTCCCCGAGCACGACGGTCGCGCCGGGGGCCACGGTGACCTCGGTGCGCTGGTAGAAGCGGGAGTCCTTGAACGGGATCAGCGGATCGGGCAGGTATTCCACGTAGCTGCCGGCCTGCGCGGTCAGCCGGACGAGCTGGGTCGCGCAGTCGTATTCGGTCCGCAGCACTTTGGTGGCGGCCTGGCTGGTCAGGTGCACCTGGGTGCCGGGGCCGCAGCGGAAGTCCATCCGGTAGCGGTCGGCCTGGACGATCCCGCCGCCGGTGGCCATCAGGTAGACGTAGCTCATGCCGGGCAGTTCGGCGTCGATCCACAGCGGCCGCATGATCTGCAGCGGCGACTTCTGGTAGCGCTCGACGAGTTCGGTGCGCCCGCCGCGTACCGCGAAGGCCAGGTCGAGGATGCCGACCTTGGCGGGCGAGCCGGCGGGCAGCGTGTCGGGCAGCGACGCGGTGGCGGCCAGATGCGGGGGGACGCGGACCGCCGTGTAGTACGCCGGGCTGAGCCGGTCGGGCCGTGCCGGAAGGGCGGCGGTCCGCATCTCAGACCAGCACCGTTCGGCGGGACTCGATGTAGCTGGCGATGTCGTCGATGCCCACTCCGGTCAGGCAGTCGGTCAGGACGACGGGGCGGTCGTCGCGGACCCGGTGGGCGTCGGACTCCATGACGGTGATGTCGGTGCGCACGTACTGCGCGATGTCGATCTTGTTGATGACCAGCAGGTCGGAGTCCGTGATGCCCGGTCCCCGCTTGCGGGGCATCTTCTCGCCCTCGGCGGTGTCCAGCACGAAGATGAAGACATCGGCCAGCACCGGGCTGAAGGTGAGGGTGAGGTTGTCGCCGCCGGACTCGTAGAGCAGCATGTCGGTGTCGGGGAAGCGCTCCAGCATCTCGGCGCCCGCCGCGAGGTTCATCGTCGGGTCGTCGCGCACGGCGGTGTGCGGGCAGGCCCCGGTCTCGACGCCGACGATCCGCTCGGGTTCCAGGATCCCGTCGAGAGTGCGGCGGATGTGCTGCGCGTCCTCCTGCGTGTAGATGTCGTTGGTGATCACCGAGGGGTGGTGGCCGCGGGCGATCAGCACCGGCACCAGCGCCTCGATGAGCGCGGTCTTCCCGGACCCCACAGGGCCGCCGATACCGATCCGCAGGACGTTGTCGTTCATGGTGCTCCCTGGCCTGGCTTGCTCGTGGATGTGGGTGGATCGGTCAGCTGGCGAAGAGCCTGGCCTCGGCGCGTTCGTGACGGCCCGACATGACGTCCGAGGCGAAGACGGTGGCTCCGACATCGGCCAGGTCCCGGTGCATGGCCGCCTCCGCGGCGGCCTCGATGACCGGAGCGGCCCGCCGGAGCAGCACCTGCGCCTTGCGGTGGTCGGTCAGCCGCAGCCGCAGGGCCGCGCCGGCGAAGCTCACGCAGAAGGCGAAGAGGTCCGAGACGACGGCCTGCCGCAGCGGCACCCCCGCCGCCCCGTAGACGACCCCCGCTGCCACCGCCTGCGTCCCGGGCGCCTCACGGCGCTGGACCCGTTCGAAGTAGTCGCCGATCTCCGGGTGGCGGAAGACCTCTCGGGCGAGGTCCAGCAGCTGCCGTCCGGTACGGGTCGCCGCCAGGCGCACCTCCCGCCCGAGCTTGGTGGCGAACAGGTACTCGTCGATCCGCACGACGGCCTCGGGGTCCCCGGCGCGGGTCGCCCGGTGGGCGAGCGCGAGCGCGGTGGCGTCGGCCGGGCCGACCCCGTGCAGCAGCAGGTCCTCCAGCAGCAGCGGCAGGCTCTCGGCGTCGACCGCTCCGGCCTGGGCGAAGCCCTCCAGCGTGTGCGACAGCGTGTAGAAGCCGCTCGGGAAGGCGGAGTCGGTCAGCTGGAGGCTGACCAGCAGCGAGCCGATCCGGGATGCCGGAGTGCCGTTCTCGTCGTCGTCCATACGCCTAGGCGAGGAAGAACAGCTGGTTGAGGGGCAGTTCGCTGGCCGGATCGATGGTCGCGACCTTGCCGTTGAGGGTGACCTTGAACGTCTCGGGGTCGATCTTGATGTCCGGCAGCGCGTTGTTGCGGATCATGTTGTGCTTGCCGATGATCCGGGTACGGCTGACCGGCAGGACCGTGCGCTCCAGGCCGAGCGCGGCCGGGACTCCGGCGGCGATGCCCGCCTGGGACATGAAGGTGACGTGGGTCGACGGCAGCGCCTTGCCGTACTGCCCGAACATCGGCCGGTAGACGACCGGCTGCGGGGTCGGCAGGGAGGCGTTGGGGTCGCCCATCTGGGCCCAGGAGATGATGCCGCCCTTGATGACCATCTTCGGCTTGGCGGCGAAGGAGTGGATGGGCCACAGGACGATGTCCGCCAGCTTGCCCTTCTCGATCGAGCCGATGTGGTCCGAGATGCCGGTGGCGATGGCGGGATTGATGGTCATCTTCGCGAGGTAGCGCAGCACCCGCTGGTTGTCGTTGCGCTCCGAATCACCCTCGAGCGGGCCGAACTTGTCCTTGCAGTGGTGCGCGGTCTGGAAGGCCCGGGTGACGGACTCCCCGACCCGGCCCATCGCCTGGGAGTCGGAGGAGAACATGCTGATCACGCCGAGGTCGTGCAGCACCGTCTCCGCGGCGATCGTCTCGGCGCGGACCCGGCTGTCGGCGAAGGAGACGTCCTCGGGGATGTCGTGGCTGAGGTGGTGGCACACCATCACCATGTCCAGCAGCTCGTCCACCGAGTTCTTGGTGTACGGCAGCGTCGGGTTGGTCGAGGACGGCAGGATGTTCGGCTCGCCGGCGACCCGCATGATGTCCGGCGCGTGACCGCCGCCCGCGCCCTCGCTGTGGAAGGTGTGGATGGTGCGGCCGTCGATCGCGGAGCGGGTGTCCTCGAAGAAGCCGGACTCGTTGAGGCTGTCGGTGTGGATCGCGACCTGGACGTCGTGCCGGTCGGCGACCTTGAGGGCGTTGTCGATCACGGCGGGCGTGGCGCCCCAGTCCTCGTGCACCTTCAGGGCGCAGGCGCCGGCGACGACCTGCTCCTCCAGTGCCTCCGGCAGGCTGCCGTTGCCCTTGCCCATGATGCCGAGATTCACCGGCAGGCCCTCGGCCGCCTGCAGCAGGCGCGCGATGTTGTACGGGCCGGGGGTGCACGTCGTGCCGTTCGTGCCGTCGGACGGTCCGGTGCCGCCGCCGATCAGCGTGGTGATGCCGTTGGTGAGCGCCTGCTCGGCCTGCTGCGGGGCGATGAGGTGGACGTGGGTGTCGATGGCGCCGGCGGTGGCGATGAGGTGCTCGCCCGCGATGGCCTCGGTGCCGGGTCCGATGATCAGATCGGGGTGCACGTTGTTCTGCGTCTGCGGGTTCCCCGACTTGCCGATGCCGGCGATCATGCCGTTCTTGATGCCGATGTCGCACTTCACGACCCCGACCATCGGGTCGATCAGCACGACGTTGGTGATGACGGTGTCGAGCGCGCCCTGCGCGGCGGTCGCCTGCGGGTCGGAGGCCATACCGTCCCGCATCGTCTTGCCGCCGCCGTAGAGGACCTCGTCGCCGTACTGGCCCTCGCTGAAGTCCTTCTCGACCTCGACGATGAGATTGGTGTCCGCGAGGTGGAAGCGGTCGCCGACCGTCGGGCCGAACATGTCGGTGTACTGCTTGCGGGGCAGGATGGGCATCAGTGGTGACCCTTCTTCTTGTGCTGGGACTGCTTGCCGCTCTTCGTGCTCGATCCCGCCGCACCGGAGCCGGAGTCGGAGCCGGAGCCGGAGCCGGCCTGGTCCTGGGCGCCCTGGTATCCCTGCTCGATCGCCCTGCGGACCGCCTCGACCCTGACCGGGTGCGAGGCGAGGCTGCCGTTGAGCAGCCCGCTGAAACCGATCAGCCGCCCCGTCCCGGCGTATTCGCACAGCTCGACCTCCCGCGTCCCGCCGGGCTCGACGCGCACCGACGTGCCGGCGGGGATGTTCAGGTGCATGCCGAGCGCCTTCATGCGGTCGAACAGCAGCGCGGAATTGACCTCGAAGAAGTGGTAGTGCGACCCGATCTGGATTGCCCGGTCGCCGGTGTTGCTGACGGAGAGCGTGACCGTACGGCGGCCGGCGTTGATCTCGACCGGATCCTCGCCGTACAGGTACTTCTGGCGGAACGTCATGGGGTGCTCCTGTCGACTCGGCCCGCAGCATGGGCGTGCGGGGGCTGATGCGGGTGCGGATGGGGATGCGGGGGGCCGTGGTCGTGCAAGTGACCGTGACTGTGGCCGTGGCCGTGGTCGTGGCCGTGTCCCTCGCCCGGTGGGTGGGTGTGGTGGTGTCCGTGGCCGTCGGCCGCGCCGAGTCCGGCCGCGACGCCGTCGTCGCCGTGCTCACTCCACCGGACGCGGGCGTCGGCCACCCGCTCGGCGATCACCCGGGCCAGCGCCGCAGGGGAGAGCAGCGGGCCGTGGACCCGCGTCCGCGCGTCGTCCGGGACCGCGGGCGGCGGTACGAACGAGGCGGGCAGCACGGTGACGGCCGCTGCTCCCAGCCGCCGGCAGCGCCGGACGCCCTCGGCCGGATCGGGATCGCCGCCGGTGAACGCGACCTCGACCAGGGCGTGGTTGCCGTACCGGCGGACCAGGCTCGCGACCCGGTACAGCTCGGCGTCGTCGAACGGGTCGCCGGCGGGCGCGGTGAGCAGCAGGGCGCTGTCCGCGGGAATCCCGCTCGCCGCGGCCCGCAGCCAGGACGTCAGATGCTGCGAGGTCCCGAACGGCGGGGCGAGAACGGTTCCCCGGCGCTCGCCCTCCGCCAGCGAACGCAGCGTACGGGCGGTGTCCGCGACGAGTTCGGGGTCCCGGCCGAGCGACATGGGGACGACGCACACCTCCTCGCCCAGCAGCCGCAGCTCGACGACGCAGCGGAACAGCTCCCGGCCGGCCGTCACGACGGACAGCGTCGGGTCGGCCGTGTCGCGCAGCGCCGCCCCGAAGCCGGCCTCGTGGCCGCACACGGCGATCACCCGGCAGGGCTGGGACACCGCGGTCAGCCGCCGATGGGGTCGTGGCAGGACACCAGCTTGGTGCCGTCCATGAAGGACGCCTCGACCTGGAGCAGCCCGAGCATGTCCCGCACACCCGGCATGGTGTCGTCCTCGCCGAGGACGTGCCGCCCCAGCTCCATGCAGTCGGCCACGCTCTTGCCGTCCCTGGCGGCCTCGAGAATGGCCTCGGTGATCAGCGAGACGGACTCGCTGTAATTCAGCTTCAGGCCGCGGCTCCGGCGCTTCCTGGCCAGGTCGGCCACCACGTACACCAGCAGTTTGTCTACCTCGCGAGGGGCGAGATTCACGTCGGTACCTTCCTCGGGATCTACGGAGGGGGAGGGGCGGTTCGCGCGAACGGTCAGCCGCTCCGCCGGAAACGGGGCAGAGCAGGGACGGCCGCCATGAACGCCCAGGTCGTGAGGATGAAAGGCCAGGTGAAGGTGTGGCCGCCGAACGTCTTGAAGATGGAGGTCAGCGCGGCCGTCAGACCCGTGGTGGCCGCGGCGCCGATGAGGGCGTACACCCCGTTCCACACCGTCGCGGTGAGGAAGACGGCGCCCATGGCGATGGCGACGAGAACGGCGTTGTAGCCGTAGATGCCGTTGGAGATCAAGGAGGCGGGGGCGCCCAGCGCCCAGGCCGCGAAGATCCCCACGACGCTGCCGGCCGCCGCGTACAGCACCACCCGCGCTCCGGCGAAGGCCAGGCCCACCAGCATGATGAGCCCGACGTACCACTCGTCCACCAGGAAGACCTGCGAGATGTTGGTGAAGAAGGCGTGCCACAGGTCGTGCCAGGACAGCGCCCGGTCTCCCGTGGTGGTGCTGGACACCGCCCGGGGGGCGCCGTGCCAGATACGGCCGAAGGACGGCGCGCCGATCACCATGATCCCGGAGACCAGGCAGAACGGTGCGGTGAGCGCGGTCAGGCCGTACGGCGCGAGCAGGGTGGTGAGCGCCGCCAGCAGCATGGTGCACATGACCGCGCCGATGACGGCGAGAGCGTAGGTGGCCGGGTGGCCGCCCAGCGAGGTGACCAGGGCGACGCCGGTGAGGCACCCGCAGTAGCCCTGGAGACCGAGAGCGATGTTCGACCGGTCGACCGCCACCAGATGGGCGGCGGCCGTCGACACGAGGGTCCCCAGTGTCGCGAACAGCCCGATCTCCCAGCCCGCCGCCCACAGGCCGGCCAGGATGAGCATGCCTGTCCACAGACACGGCTGAAGGTCGACCTGGCCCACACCGCGCACGGACGCCAGCAGAAATCCCGGCAGCTTTTTGCGCTGGAATTCCAGCAGGACATCTGGTTCGGCAATGAGCACGGTGAATCCCAGCGTCGGACGGCGGACCGGTGAACAGCACGGCGCCAGCGGAGACCGGATAGCGCCACGGCATCGTGGCACGATATGCACCGCCCGCCCGGAACCGACCCGCCCATACGCCCCCGTTCGGACCATAAGCGGGCCGCTTCGCGTGTGAGTCGGACAGGTCGGCGCGGGAAGCTGCCAAGGTGGCCGCATGCACCCGAAGATCGCCATGAGACGCCGTGACCACCCCGATCACCACCCCGGATCGCAGCTGCCGGTGGTGGCGGCGGTCGCGCTGGGCGGGGCGGCGGGCGCGAGCGCGCGCTATGGTGCCGAACTCCTGTGGCCGAATGACCCGCCGGCCTTTCCCTGGACCATTTTGCTGGTCAACACCACGGGCTGCCTGCTGATGGGAATCCTCATGGCGACCGTCAAATTCCGCTTTCCCGGCGCTCCCCGGCTCATCAGCCCACTGCTCGGCACCGGGCTGCTCGGCGGTTTCACGTCCTTCTCCCATTACGCTGACAATGTGCGGCAGCTCTTCGACCGGGGCCAGCCCGGGTACGCGGTGGGCGATCTCCTGCTGACGGTTGCGGCGGCACTGTCCGCGGTGACCCTGGGCGCCCTCGGTACGCGCGCGGTCCTCATGCCCCGGCGCCCCGCCCCCGGCGACAGGCGATGACCGACTGGCTGCTCGTACTCGCCGGCGCCGCCGTGGGAGCGCCGATCCGCTACCTGCTGGGGGTCGAGGCCAACCACCGCCTCGGCAGCGGCTTCCCCCTGGGAACCTTCGCCGCCAACGCCGCCGCGTCCCTGATCCTCGGCTATGTCGCCCAGACGGCGGCCGGCGGCGGCCTCACGTCGGGGCAGAGCCTGCTGCTCGCGACGGGGCTCTGCGGGGCGCTGTCCACCTGGTCGACGTTCTCCTACGAGCTGCTGACGCTCACCTCCAAGCGCCGGCTGGCCACCGCCGCCTCCTATCTGGTGCTCAGCGTGGGAATCGCGGTGGGCCTCTCCTTCGCCGGCGCCGCGGCGGCCAGGGCGTTCTGACGCCGGCTACCCGGCCGCCCCGCGCGTGACGGCCCACAGGAGGAGCGCGAGCGCGCTGATCCCGGCGCCCAGCGCGCACACGGCTGTCCAGCCCGCCGCCGCGTAGACCGTGGTCGCGGCGACGGCTCCTGAGGCGCTGCCGATCGAGTAGAAGACCATGTAACCGCCGATCAGCCGGCTTCCCGCTGCCGGGCGCAGCGCGTAGACCAGCGCCTGGTTGGTGACGTGGACCGCCTGGACGGCCAGATCGAGGACGATCACGCCGGCCGCCAGCGCCCAGAGCGAGTGCCGGGTGAAGGCCAGCGGCAGCCAGGAGGCGGTGAGCAGGGCCAGGCCGATACCGGTGGTCCGCCGGGACGAGCCGCGGTCGTTCAGCCGTCCGGCCGCGGTGGCGGCGAGCGCGCCCGCGGCCCCGGCCAGTCCGAAGGCACCGATCCCGGTGTGGGACAAGGAGAGCGGGGGCGCGCTGAGCGGCAGCGCGACACTGCTCCACAGCACGCTGAAGGCGGCGAAGACCAGCAGGGCGAGCAGGGCCCGCACCCGGAGGACGCGCTCGCGCGCGAACAGCGTGAGGGTGGAGCGCAGCAGCTGCCCGTACCCCATGGCCGCCGGCGCGGCACCGCGGCGGGACGGCAGCAGGCGGTGGAGTGCCAGGGCGAGCACGCAGGTGACAACCGCCGAGGAGAGGTAGACGGAGCGCCAGCCGGCGAGGTCGGCCAGGACGCCGGACACGGTACGGGCGAGCAGGATGCCGGTGACCACCCCGCTGGTCACCAGCCCGACGACGCGTCCGCGCTCCTCGGGCGGCGCCAGGGACGCGGCGAAGGCCACCAGCGTCTGGGTGACCACCGCGAGCAGCCCCACGGTGGTGAGGCCCACGAGGAGGAGCGCCGCATTGCCGGCGGTGCCGACCGCTGTCAGCGCCGTCGCCAGGAGCAGCAGTTGCGCCACGACGAGGCGTCTGCGGTCGAGCATGTCTCCCAGCGGCACGAGAAAGAAGAGGCCCAGCCCGTAGCCGATCTGAGTCAGGGTCACGATCGCGCCGACCGTCGCTGTGCCGATCGAGAAGTCGCGGCCCAGTGTGACCAGGAGCGGCTGCGCGGCGTAGACGTCGGCCACAGCCGTGCCGGAGGCGACGGCGAAGAGCAGGGTGATTCCCCTGGACAGCTCGAACCCGGACGTTCCCGCGCCCAGCCGCCCGGCCTCCGGTGCCGCAACGCACTGCTCTCGTCCCATGCGAAGGGCCTCCTCGCGATTGGTTTCATCTTGCTACCGGGGACCGTAGCCCGATCTGGTAGCATGTTGCAACCGGTGTGGGAGTGGAGGGCGACATGGTGGAGCGGACGCGCTTCAACGACAGCGACTGTCCCGTCGCGCGATCGGTCGACACGATCGGCGACTGGTGGTCGCTGCTGATCGTGCGGGACGCCTTCGACGGCAGCCGCCGCTTCGGGGAATTCCAGCGCGGCCTCGGCGTGGCGAAGAACATCCTTGCCGCGCGCCTGCGCTCCCTGGTCGCCGCCGGGGTCCTCGACACCGTCCCCGCCTCGGACGGCAGCGCCTACCAGGAGTACGTACTGACGCCGAAGGGCCAGGGCCTCTTCCCCGTCATCGTCGCGCTGCGGCAGTGGGGCGAACAGAACCTCTTCGCCCCCGGCGAGCCGCACTCGGAGATGGTCGACCGCAGGCAGGGACGCCCCTTGCGCGCGCTGGAGGTCCGCTCCGCGGACGGGCGGCGGCTCGACGCCGACGACACCGCCGTCAACAAGGTCGGCTGACCGGGGCGCCGGAAGGCGGCCGGTCCCGCACGGGAGCCGGCGCGGGACGCAGGGCCTCCCGCGCCCCGGGCCGGCTCCCGCGCGGGAGGCCCCGCGTCCCGGGCGGCCGGGGTGCGGCGCCGCCGGGGTGGAGCGGGAGGTGTCAGGCCGAGGCCTGCGTCAGGCGGTCCACTTCCTCGTCCTTCAAGGTCAGCTCCGCGACGCCCAGCAGCGCCGGGAGCTGGTCGGCCGTGCGGGCCGAGGCGATGGGGGTGGCGACCGTCGGCCGGGCGGCCAGCCAGGCGAGGGCGACCGTGGCGACGGGGGCCTCGTGGGCGGCGGCGACCTCGTCCAGGGCCGCGAGGACCCGCCGGCCGCGCTCGGACTCCAGGTGCTTGGCGACCGCGCCGGCACGGGCGCTGTCGACGGTGGTGCCGGGGCGGTACTTGCCGGTGAGGAATCCCGACGCGAGGGCGAAGTACGGGACGGCGGCGAGGCCCTCGCTCGCGGCGAGGTCCTGGAGCTCGCCCTCGTAGGTGTCGCGGGAGACCAGGTTGTAGTGCGGCTGGAGGGCCACGTAGCGGGCCAGGCCCTCGCGGTCGGAGAAGTCCAGCGAGGCGCGGAGCCGCTCGGGGGTGATGTTGGAGGCGGCGATCTGCCGGACCTTGCCGGCCTTCACCAGCTCGTCCAGGGCGCCGATGATCTCCTCGACCGGCACGTCGAGGTCGTCGAAGTGCGTGTAGTAGAGGTCGATGTGGTCGGTGTCCAGGCGGCGCAGCGAGGCGTCGGCGGCGGCCTTGACGGTGGCCGCGGACAGGCCCTTGTAGTCCGGGTGCTGGCTGACCTTGGTCGCGATGACGACGTCGGAGCGGTTGCCGCGGGCCTTGACCCACTTGCCGATGATCGTCTCCGACTCGCCGCCCTTGTTGCCCTCGATCCAGGCGGAGTAGGAGTCGGCGGTGTCGACGAAGTTGCCGCCGGCGGCCGCGTAGGCGTCCAGCACGGCGAAGGAGGCTTCCTCGTCGGCGGTCCAGCCGAAGACGTTGCCGCCGAGGGCGAGCGGGAAGACCTCGAGGTCGGAGGAGCCGAGTCTGCGCAGAGAAGTCATGTTCCAGGACAGCGCCGACAGTGGATCATGTATTCCGCCCGGGGTGGATTCTCCGCGAAGCGGAGCCGGGCCGAAGGCCGAGCCGCGTCGGGCCGGGTTGAGCCGAGCCGGGTTGAGCCGAGCCGGGGTGAACCCGGTTGCGCCGGGGCCGGGCGGTGCGGTGCCGGTCCGGCGCGGGTGGCGGTGCCGGAGGCCGCGGGCGGCGGGGGAGCCGGCGGCAGGGGCTTTCCGGCGCAGACCCTAATATGTGGGCATGTTGGCCTACGCTCCGGCGTTCTTGCTCTTTCTCGTGTTCTGTGTCGGAGTGCTCCGCGAGCCGCGCCGCTTCAGCAACGCCGTTCTCCTGGGACTCTCCCTCACCTTCGCGTCGGCCGCATGGCTTCTCGAACTCATCAGGGCGCATGAGACGCTGGGCAAAGACCTCACCATCGCGCTGCTCGTGCTCGCGGGGCTGGGCGTCGTCGCCCTGTCGTGGCTGCTGATCACCAACGGTGTGACCATGGTGAGCAAGGAGGGCAGGAGCCTCGCCAATCTGCTGTCCCTGCTCGCGGGGATCGCGCTGGCGACTCTCGTCGCGCTGTTCATCACCGCCTCGGTGCTGCGCGACCACACGCTGACGGTGGCCGCGGGGACAGCCGTCGCCGTGGCCGGCTACATCGCCTTCCTCTTCGTCTGCTTCATCGTCTACGGCTTTCTCTACGGGCGCCTTCACATCCGCCGCAGGGCCGACTACGTGGTGGTGCTCGGCTCGGGCCTCATCGGCGGGACCGACGTGTCACCGCTGCTGGCCAGCCGTCTGGAACGGGCGCGGGCGGTGCACAGGAAGCTCGCGGTGCGCGGCAGGCGGCCGGTGCTGCTGGCCTCCGGCGGCCAGGGTCCCGACGAGAAGATACCGGAGTCGCACGCGATGGCCGACTATCTCGTCGCACGCGGCTTCCCGGCCGCGCTGATCGACCGCGAGGACCGCTCGACGAACACCGAGGAGAATCTGCGGTTCAGCAAATCCATCATGGAGAAGGCGAACTCCGGCTACCGGTGTGTGGTCGTGACGAACAACTACCACGTCTTCCGTGCCGCGATGATCTCGCGCCGGGTGGGAATAAGAGGGCACGTTGTGGGGTCCCCCACGGCCGCGTATTTCTGGCCCAGCGCGGTGATCCGTGAGTTCGTCGCGATCTTCGTCGCGTACTGGCGCACCAATCTCGCCGTCTGCCTGCTCTTCTTCCTGGGCGGACTGTCCGTCTGGTGGCTGAGCTGAGGCCGCACGGTGCGCACGTCCGCCACGCGGCGGTGCGCACCGGGACCACGGTGCGCACCGGGGGTCAGGAGGACGTCCGGCCGACCGGATGCCGTTCGGCCAGCCACCGCCCGATCTCGGTGGCGGCGAGGCTGCTTCCGGTGGGCTTGCCGGGCCCGATCGGTCCGCCGAAGTGCGTGCCCTGGACGACGCGGTGGGTGAGGTCGTCGCTCGCGAGTGCCTGGAGCATGCGCTCCGCGTCCGCGGGGAAGCACGCCTGGTCGCCGGTGAGTTCGACCAGCAGGGTGGGCGCGGTGACGCCGGGCGCGCAGCGGACGAAGTCGGCGTTGGTGGTGTTCGCCGACCAGGTGGACAGCCAGGCGTCCGGCGTGGAGAGGCGCCCGAAGCCGACCAGGCCGTAGTTGGTGAGGTCGGGCCGCCGCCCGAAGAGCGATCCGTAAGGGCGTTCGTTCGGGTCGATCGACCGGTCGACGCAGCGCAGGTCCGCGTCGGTGCGGTAGACGGTCACGATGCGCGGGGCCAGCGCCCGGCGGCGGTCCGCCGCGGTGCCGGACGCCTTGGCCGCCCGGCGGTGGGCCGAGGCCGCGCGCACCAGTTCGCGGGCGTGTGCGTCGATACGCGCGACGCGCGCCGCCTGGGCCGCGCGGTAGCGCTCGATGAAGCCGGCGCTGTAGCCGGAGCTGTCCGGAGCGGCGGCGAAGCCGTTGTCCGGGCTGTACGGGTCCAGGGCCGGGTCGATCGACATCGGGTCGGGTTCATCGGTGACCGAGGGGTCGATCAGCCGCTGGAGCAGCGCGCCCTGGCCCGGGTGGGGAGCCATGAAGACCGCGCCGTCCGGCGGCGGCAGGCTCGCGCCGGCGAGGTCCACCGGGCGCCCGGCCGGCGTCGAGGAGATCCGCGCCGCCGGGGCGAGGCCCGCCTGCTGGTGGTACAGCGCGGCGAGCGTGCCGCCGCCGGAGTGGCCCAGGGTGACGACATGCCCGTAGCCGCGCTCGCGCAGGAACGTCTGGCCGGCGGCCATGTCAAGGACGGCCTGCTCATGGAGCAGCGACAGGTCGTTGTTCGGCGAGCGGGTGCCCTGCGTCCAGACGGCGAAGCCGCGCATGAGCAGTTCGGGGACCAGGACGTGATGGGTGAAGTCCTGGCGCGGATGCATGAGGCAGACCACGGTCGCCGCGCCGGGGACGGTACGCAGCACGCCGGTGACGGTGGCGCCGTCGGCGGTGCCCAGCTCGTGGGCGGAGGTGCGGGTGGCGGCCGGTTCCGCGGCGGACGCGATGTAACGTCCGGCGCCCAGGCGTTCGCCGGCGGATGTGCCGCTCATCGGGCCTCGACTCGTAGCGCGTCCTTGTCGTGCTGGGTGACGCGCGACTGCGCCAGCCCGGCGACCGCGCTGTACCAGACGGCGTGCCGGCAGCCGGTCGCCCGGCGGTCGATGACGATCGTGTCAGGGGAGGTGATCCGGAAGTACGGCCCGACCATCTCCACGGACACCCGCGGGTCCCGGGCGGCGACCTGGGGGACGGTGGCGTTCTCCGGGACGTCCAGGACGAACAGCGTGCTCATGCCCGGGCCACCCCCTCCGCGGCGGGGGCCTGCGCGGCGCCGGCTCCCGCAGGTGCGGCTCCGGCGGGAACGGCCTGCGGGGCGACGCGATCCGCGGCAACCGCTCCCGCAGGTAGGGCCTCCGCAAGAACCGCTTTCGCGGGCACCCCGGCGGCCGGCCGCCAGGCCGGTGCGCGCTCGACGATCAGCTCCGCCTTGCGGGCCAGGAGCTTGTCCATGCTCGGGTCCTCGCCGGTGACGACGTCGATGAGCGCGTCGATCGTCAGCTCGGCGTCGAGGTCCTCCTGCGGGGTGACCGGCCGCAGCGCGCGGGTGATCTCGATCATGTAGCCGTTCGGGTCATGGGTGTAGATGGACTCGATGGTCTCGTGCATGACCTGCATCTCGACCGGCCACGCCGACTCGTCCAGCCGGCGCCGGTATTCGAGCAGGTCCTCCTCGCTGTCGACGTGGATCGCGAGGTGCCGGGAGTTGACCCAGAACTGCGGGACGTCCGCGTCGAAGCCCGCGTAGACGTCCCCCTTGGCGTCCGGGCCCGCGGGGCGCTCGAAGCCGAAGTAGTAGAAGAAGGCGATCCGGTCGTCGTTGCCGATGTCGAAGAAGAAGTGGATGAAGTCCGGGTGCTTCTCCGGCCCCCACCCGGCCGCGCAGATCGAGTGCACGACGGGGAATCTCAGCACGTCGCGGTAGAAGCGGACGGTGCCCGCCGGGTCGAACGTCGGGAACGCCGCGTGGTCGACGCCCTTGACGCGGTGCACGGGCGGCACGGTTTGCGCCCCCGTGGCCGGTGCTGGTGCGGTCATTGTCGGTCTCCTCGGTCAGACGGTCGCGGGCACGGTGTCGCGGCGCAGCAGGCGGCCGGCGCCGGGCAGGTCGACCGGGAGGCGCAGCCGGCGCAGCAGGGTGAACGCGCCCGCGGTCGCCGCGGACAGCACGGGAATGCCGAACTCGTCCTCGGCGGACTGGACGAGGTCAAGCGACGGCATCTGCACGCACGCGGAGATGATCAGCGCGTCGACACCGGTCAGGTCCAGCTCGCGTGCCGCGGCCATGACCCGCTCGCCCGGGATGCACCCCACCTCGGCGTTGTCGGCGACTTCGAGCGCGCGCCAGTCGGCGACCGTGAACCCCTCCGCCTCCAGGTAGCCGACCACCTGCTCGGCCAGCGGGCGCAGATACGGGGTGACCAGGGCGATCCGCCGTGCCTTCAGCTCCCGCAGGGCCTCGACGAGCGCGCCCGCGCTGGAGACGACCGCGGCGCTCGCGCCGCCGGTGCTCAACTGCTCGGTGACCGCCGCCTCGACGCGCTGGTGCTCGCCCGGGCCGCCGACCATGAGCGCGACCAGGCAGGCGTAGAGGATGGCGTCAGGAGCGGCGTCACCCAGTTCGAGGACGCATCGCTCGCGCTGCGCGTTCATCGCCCGCAGCTGCTCGGGCGAGACCGTGTGCATGCGCATCCGGCTGGAGTGGAACGAGAACCGCGCCGATAAGTGCCGGGCGAGCAGCCGGGGCATCTCCGCCTCGACCGTGACATTGGAGCTGGGCACGACCAGCCCGATGCGGTGCGTGGACATGATCGACGCCTCTCGAATCGGTGTCATCGGTGACCAATTTACGACACCAGTGACACCTGTCAAGGCGGGGCGGGTGCGCGCGGCCGGCCTCACGCGGCCCCGCCGCGTCGCTCGGGACGGGCTCCCGGTGACGCCGGGTCAGGTCCGTGGCAGCAGCCGCTCCAGCGCGGTGAGGTCGGCGCGCACCTGGTCGAGGGCGGCGGCGACCGAGTTCCCGCGGGCCCTGCGGGCGTGCGGGGCGAGCAGCATGTCGAGCGCCGACTGGCTGATCTGGGTGACGATCGGCTCCACTTCGTGGCCGGGGCCCGGCCGGAACCACCAGGCGACCCAGTTGCACATCCCGAGCAGGCTCAGGGCAGCGACCCGGCTGTCCATCGCCTTGAACTCGCCGCCGTCCATGCCCTCCTCGATGACCGCGACGAGTTCGGCGACGATGCCGCGGCGGGCGGCGAGGTGCCGGGCGCGGACGTCCTCCGGCAGCATCATCTCCGAGCGGTCCAGGGCCCTGAACTGCGTGGGCTGTTCCGCGCGCTGCCGCACCAGGGTCCCGGTGAGCTCCCGGAGCTTCTCGGTCGGTGTGAGGTCGCGCCGCTGCCGCAGCGCGGCGAGCGAGTCGGCCAGGCCCTGGCTGAGGCTGTCGACCAGCGCGGTGAGCAAGTCCTCCTTGTTCGACACGTAGTTGTAGAGCGCGGAGCGGGAGACGCCGACCGCGTCGGCGATGTCCTGGAGGCTGGTGGCTTCGTAACCCTGGTTGGCGAACAGGACGGTCGCCTTCTCCAGCAGCTCGCTCGTGACGAGCGAGCGCCGCGATGTGCTCCGGCCCGGTGTGGTCCTCTCGGCCGCGCCGCGGCCGCCGGCGGGTTGCGTGGGGGAGACGGTCGGGCGCGTCTTGGGCTTGGTCATGCCGTGATCGTATCGGCGTGCGCACCGGTCGGCAGGGTTCACCCTTGACCGGCGACACGTGCGTCATTATTGTGACGGCCGTGTCGTATTCGCTGCGGGCAGACGGAGTGGTCGGCTATCCGGCCGAGGTCGTGGAGGCCTACCGCCGCGACGGGCTGTGGGGCGGGACGAGCCTCGGCGGCCAGTTACGCCGGGCCGCCGCCCGGTACGCCGACCGGCTCGCGCTGGTCACGGCCGGCGTGCGGTGGACCTACGCCGAACTCGACGAGCGGTGCGACCGGCTCGCGGCGGGCCTGCTCACCCGCACCTCCCTGCGGCCCGGTGACGCGGTCATGTTCTCGATGGGGAATGTCGCCGAGACCGTGGTGGCCTACTGCGGTGCGCTGCGGGCGGGCCTGGTGCCGGTGTGCACGCTGCCCCAGCACCGCGAGCGCGAGATCGGCCTGCTGGCGGCGCACACCGGTGCGCGGGGCCACTTCGTGCAGGCCGACCACCGCGGCCACGACCTGACCGCGTTAGGCGTCCGGGTCGCGGCGGCCGGCGGCACCCTGACCGAGCTGATCGTGGCCCGCGGACCGGTACCGGACGGAGCGGTCGGCTTCGACTCGCTGCTCGCGGCCGGCGCGGGGGACAGCGCGCGGGCGCTGCCGGCGGAGACCGACATCGACCTGCTGTCGGTGGCCGCGTTCCAGCTGTCCGGCGGGACGACGGGCCTGCCGAAGGTCGCGCCGCGACTGCACGAGGAGTACGCCTACAACTCACGCCAGTGGGCGGACCGGCTGGGCTGGAAGCCCGGGACGGTCGTGCTCTACCCGCTGCCGGTGATGCACAACGCGGGGATCGCGCTGGCCGTGCAGCCCGCCTGGTTCAGCGGCGCCACGCTCGTCCTGGCCGCGGACGCGAACCCGGCGACCATCCTCGACGCGATCGAGGCGGAACGCCCCGACGTCCTGCCGCTCGTCCCCCCGGCCGTGGCGATCCGCCTGCTGGACGAGCCCCGCTCCCGCGAGGTGGATCTGAGCTGCGTCACGGACTTCATCGTCGGCGGCCAGCGGCTCGCGGTCGAGGTCGCCCGCCGGCTGGAGACCGAGCTGGGAATCCGGTGCCGGCAGATGTTCGGCATGGCCGAGGGCCTGTTCACCCTCACCCCGCCCCAGGCGCCGGACGCGGTCCGGCTGCACACCGTAGGAGCGCCCATCTCCCCGGCCGACGAGATCCGCGTCTACGGCATCGGGTCCGAGACCGAGGTGCCCGACGGCGCCGAGGGCGAGCTGTGCGCCCGCGGCCCGTACACCATCCGCGGCTACTACCGCGCGGCCGGGCACAATGCCGCCGCCTTCACCGCCGACGGCTTCTACCGGACCGGCGACCTCGCCCGGCGCCACATCGTCGACGGCGCCGCCTACTACTCGATCGACGGCCGCATCAAGGACGTCATCAACCGCGGGGCTGAGAAGGTGCACGCCGAGGAGGTCGAGGAGTTGGTCGTCGCGCATCCCGACGTGCGGAACGCGGCCCTGGTCGCCATGCCGGACCCGGTCCTGGGCGAGCGGGTCTGCGCGTACCTCGTCCAGGAGCCCGGCAGCACGCCGCTGACCGTCGCCGCCCTCGCCGCGCACCTGCTCGCCCAGGGGCTGGCGAAGTACAAGCTGCCCGAGCGCGTCGAGGTCGTCGGCGGCTTCCCGCTGAGCAACGTCGGCAAGGTGTCGAAGAAGCACCTCCGCGAGGACATCACCGCCAAGCTCGCCGCAGAGGGGACCGCATCATGAGCGCCCGGCGCGTCGACATCATCGGCGGCGGCCCCGGCGGCCTGTACGCCGCGGGACTGCTCAAGACCGCGCAACCGGACTGGACCGTCACCGTTCACGAGCGCATGTCCGGCAGCCGCGACACCTTCGGCTTCGGTGTCAGCCTCACCAGCTCCACCATGACCAACCTCGTCGCGGCCGACCCCGCGTCCGCCGAGGCGATCCAGGGCGTCAGCCACTCCGGGCACGGGCTGCTCCTGCTCGACGGCGGCGAGGCCATCGACCTGCACGGCGCCCGCAACCTGGCCGTCTCCCGCAGCAGCCTGCTCGAGGTCCTGGCCCGGCACGCCGAGGCGGCAGGCGTGCGCATCCGGTCCGGCGCGCAGGTCGGGGCCACCGAACTCGACTCCGACGTGGTGATCGCCGCCGACGGTGTCCGCTCCGCGACCCGCGAGAAGCTCGCCACCGAGCTGGGCGCCGACATCCGGGTCGGGCGCGGCATGTACGTGTGGTGCGGCTCGGACTTCGCCCTCGACGACGCCATCTTCTCCCCGGCGCGGACCGAGCACGGCCTCTTCGTCGCCCACGCCTACCCCTACGCCGAGGACCGCAGCACCTTCCTCATCGAGGCCGACGAGGCGAGCTGGCGCGCCGCGGGCCTCGAACGCTCCGACGCCGCCACCGCCGACGGCGAGTCCGACGAGCACACCCTGCGCTACCTGGAACGCGCCTTCGCCGCCGACCTGGCCGGGCACCCGCTGCTGGGCAACCGCAGCCGCTGGTCCCGCTTCCACACCGTCCACCTGGAGCGCTGGTCGCACGGCAACACCGTGCTGATCGGCGATGCCGCGCACACCGCCCACTACACCCTCGGGTCGGGTACGAAGCTCGCCCTTGAGGACGCCATCGCGCTGAGCGCCGCACTGCTCGCCGAGGGCGACACCGCCGCGGCCTTCACCGCGTACGAACAGTCGCGGCGCCCCGCCGTGACCCGCTTCCAGCACCTCGCCGCCCGCAGCCAGCGCTGGTGGGAGTCCTACCCGCTGCGGGTCGACCAGCCGCTGGCCCAGCTGGCGGTCGGGTTCATGACCCGCGCGGGGAACATCGACCTCGGCCGCTTCGCCGTCGACCACCCCGACGTCGTGGCCGCCGCACTGGGACATTACGCGCGCCGGAGCGTGACCGCGGTTCCGGCCGACATCACCGCCTGGGCGCTCCAGCAGCCCTACGACGACGGCCGGGAAAGCCGTACGGCCTCGCGGATCGTCACCGGGTCCGGCCTCGGGCACGACGCCCAGCGCATCGAGGTCGTCGACGTCGACCCCTGGGGCGAGGCGGGCGACCGCGGCGCGGATCTGGCGAAGGCCGCGACCGCCGCCGGGCGCGTCATCCATCTGCACGGCGCCGACGACACCGCGTCGGTGCAGGGCCGGCTGGATCTCGGAGAACGCATCAAATTGCAGACCGCGGCGACCGTTCTGGTCGGCATACCCGAACACGCGGCTGCCGATGCCCTTTCCGGATTGGTGTCCGGGCGCTGCGACCTCATTCATTTCACGCGCTGACCCGGCAACGGAGAAACGCGCCCGCCGGGATGTGGACCCCATTTCCCGGCGGTTAACCGCCCGGCTCGGCTATTGCCGTGGCCGCCGGCCGCCATCGGTCGCCTTCAGCGCGCCGATCACACATGTCCGCTGCTCAGAGGGCGGATCACCGGCGAATCCCCATGCGCTCAGAAGGGGAAAGCGTCGCTCACTGCGGCCGGTCCAGCCATGCGACTGCGCTGCCGAAAGATCTCACTGGAGAGCGGCCGGAGTTTCCGCCCGAGTCGTTCCGTCGAGGCCTTAGGTGCGAGATGCACGGCCAAATATGTGAAAATAATCTGTCGCGATTCTCGCTTCAAATGGTACCGTGGGGATCGTTCAGCAGATTCAGGGGATCATTACCGCGACAACGCGGCAATGAGGGGCGCCGAGTCATCGGCGAGATCGTTATTCCTCGGGGGAAGACCGTGTTGAGCCACGCTGCACCACCGCATACATCCGGGGGCCGGTACCGACGCGCCACGCGTCGTCCTTCCCGCCGGCCCCGACGTTCGGAACGCGCTGCGGTCCATGGCACCGGAAGTGGCGTACCGGTCGGCCGGCCAGTACGCGCCGGCGCCCGACCGGACAAAACACGAACCGTTTCCCCCGGGCGCCGGTGAGCATCGGGCCGGCGGTATCAGCCGCGCCGTTCCGGTGAATCCGACCTCGGCGCTCCGAACTGCCCCTGCGTGATCCCGCGGTGCCCGCTGACGTGCGCCGCGCGGTGACGGGCCTGCCGAATGCCACGGTGGTGTCCGGTGGCCATATCCGGCTTGCCGGTATGCGGACGCCCCCTTTCACCCGGGTGTCGTCCTGTTGCCCGAATCCCGTACTCCCGCATGCCAGAAAGGCTTTCGCTCGGCAGTGACGACATGACGCCGAGTTCCTCCCGCGGCGGCCTGTTCCGACGGGTCCACCGGCCGCCCGGGACCCTGCGCACACTCCAGCGCGAGCGACGTGCCGGCTGCGGCGATCGCAAGCGACGTCCCAGCGTGCAACCAACCAAGGAGGTGCGTCCGGTGCGGACGCCCGACATCTTCATCAAGGCGACAGGCAGATACCTCCCCGAGACCGTCAGTGTCGAATGGGCCGTCGAGCAGGGCCACTACCCGGCGCGGGACGCCGAATTGCACGAACTGCTCGGCGTCACGATCGCCGGTGACACCCCGTCCCCCGACATGGCGCTGTGGGCCGCGCAGGAGGCGTTCAAAAGGAGCGGGCAGCGCGCGGAGGATCTGGACCTGCTGCTGTACGTGAATTCCTGGCACCAGGGTCCTGACGGCTGGCAGCCGCAATACCACCTGCAGCGCCAGCTCGTCGGCGGCGACGTGCTCGCGGTCAATCTCCAGCACGGCTGCAACGGCATGTTCAGCGCCCTCGAACTGGCGGCGGGCCATTTACAGGCCGGGGACCGGCCCCGTTCCGCGCTGATCGTCGCGGCGGACAATTTCGGCACGCCGCTCATCGACCGCTGGACACTGGGTCCTTTCATCGCCGCGGACGCCGGCAGTGCCGTGATCCTCACCACCGACCCCGGATTCGCGCGGTTACTGGCGGTGGGATCGGTGACCGTACCCGAGGGGGAGCTCTACCACCGGGGCGCCGAGCCGATGTTCCCGCCGGGTGCGACGACCGGCCGCGCCCTGGACTTCGTTTCCCGCCATGACCACTTCCGTGAGCAGACCCAGGCCGGGAACGTCGGATCCGACGTCCTCGCGCAGGTGCACCGGCGTACGTCCGAGGTCGTTCTGCGGACCCTTTCGGAAGCCGGAACCGCCCTTGCCGACATCACGCGTGTCGCCTGCATGAATTTCTCCCGGGAGATCGTGGAGCAGCGGCTGCTGGAAGCCATCGGGCTCCCGATGTCCCTGTCGACCTGGGAAAGCGGCAGAAGGCGCGGGCACGCGGGACCGAGCGATCAGCTGATCTCGTTCGACGAGCTGGTCACGACCGGGGAAGTGGGTCCTGGCGACCATGTGCTGATGCTCGGAATGGGGCCGGGCATCACGATCTCGTGCGCCGTCGTCAAGGTGCTCACGCCGGCCCCGTGGGGCCAGTGACATTCGTGGCGCGGCATTCCCCGGGCCCGATCGGCGGCCCGCACCCTCTCATCGCCGACCCTCAAGGACGAGAAAAAGGAGCACCAATCGTGCGTAGAGACGACGCTGCCGGCGCGGGCAGCCCGGAGGCCGTCGAAGAGCCCGTCGCCGTGGTCGGCATGGCCTGCCGGTTCGCCGGCGGGGCCGACACCCCCGAAGCCTTCTGGGACCTGCTGCTCGACGGGCGCGACGGCATCAAGGAGGTGCCCGAGGAGCGCTGGCGCCCGTACGAGGCGGCCGGCCCCGACCACGCCGCCGCGCTGCGGCGCGCCACCCGGTGGGGCGGGTTCCTCGACGACATCGAGGGATTCGACACCGAGTTCTTCGGACTGTCGCCCCGTGAGGCGGAGCTGATGGACCCCCAGCAGCGGCTGCTGCTGGAGGTGGCCTGGGAGTCCCTGGAGCAGGCCGGCATCCCGCCGCGCGACCTCGCGGGCACCGACGCGGGCGTGTTCGTCGGGATCGGCTCGGACGACTACGGACGCCGGCTGCTGGAGGACCTGCCGGGCATCGAGGCGTGGACCGGTATCGGCAGCGCGATGTGCGCTGCGGCCAACCGCATCTCCTACGCGCTCGACCTCCAGGGCCCGAGCCTGGCGGTGGACACCGCGTGTTCGGCGTCGCTGGTCGCGGTCCACCTGGCCTGCCAGAGCCTGCGGGCGGGGGAGAGCGACGTGACGCTCGCCGGCGGGGTGAACCTGATCATCTCGCCCGGACTGACGCTCACCCTGGACGCGGCGGGCGCGACTGCCCCCGACGGCCGTTCCAAGTCCTTCGACTCCTCCGCCGACGGCTACGGCCGGGGCGAGGGCTGCGGCCTGCTGGTCCTCAAGCGGCTCGCGGACGCGCGGCGGGACGGCGACAACGTCCTGGCGGTCATCCGGGGCAGCTCGGTCAACCAGGACGGCCGGACCAACGGCATCATGGCGCCCAGCGGTACGGCCCAGGAGCACGTGCTCGACCTCGCCTGCCGGCGCGCGGGCGTCGAGCCCGCCTCCGTCGACTACGTGGAGGCCCACGGCACCGGCACCCGGCTGGGCGACCCGCTGGAGGCCGGAGCGCTCAGCGCCGTCTTCGGCCGGGGCCGGCCGGACGACGAGCCCTGCCTCATCGGCTCGGTCAAGCCGAACATCGGCCACCTGGAGGCCGCCGCGGGCATCGCCAGCCTCATCAAGGTGGTGCTGGCCCTGAGCAACGGCGAGATCCCGCCGAGCCTGAACTACTCCGAGGGCAACCCCGCCATCGACTGGGACACCTCGGGACTGCGCGTCGTCACCGAGCGCACCGCCTGGCCGCAGCGCCCCGACCGGCCGGTCAGGGCCGGGGTGTCCGGCTTCGGCTACGGCGGCACCATCGCCCACATCGTCATGGAGCAGGCCCCGCAGACACCCCGCCCCGCCGACGCGCACCCCGCCCCGGCGCACCGCGGCGAGGACACCGCGGGCGCCCCGGCCGAGCGGCTGTACCCGATCTCCGGCAGCTCGCAGGCGGGCCTGCGGGCGTACGCGGGCCGCCTCGCCGACCGGCTGTCGGCCGAGGGCTCCCGGCTGCCGCTGGAGGCGGTCGGCCACACCCTGGCCCTGCGCCGGTCGGCGCTGTCCCAGCGGGCCGCGGTGGTGGCGTCGAACCACGCGGACCTCGTGGCCAGGCTGCGGCTCATCGCCGTGGGGGAGCAGACCCGTGAGGCCGTCATCGGGACGGCGCCTTCCGATCCCGGCGCCGGGCCGGTGTGGGTGTTCTCCGGCCACGGTTCCCAGTGGTCGGGCATGGGCCGCGAACTCCTGGCCGCCGAGCCGGCGTTCGCCGCCGTCATCGACGAGATCGACCCGATCTTCCAGGAGGAGATCGGCTTCTCCGCCCGGCAGGCCCTGCTGGACGGCGAGTTCGACTCCGTCGACCGCATCCAGACGATGATCTTCGCCGTCCAGGTCGCGCTGGCGGCCGTGTGGCGCTCCTACGGCGCCGCCCCGGCCGCGGTGATCGGGCACTCCGTCGGCGAGATCGCCGCGGCGGTGACGGCGGACGCCCTGTCCCTGGCCGACGGCGCCCGGCTGATCTGCCGCCGCTCCCGCCTGCTGCGGCGGGTGGCCGGCCGCGGCGCCATGGCGATGGCGAGCCTGTCCTTCGAGGAGGCGGGCAAGCGCCTGGAAGGGCGCTCCGACGTGGTGGCCGCGATCGCCGCCTCCCCGCAGTCCGCGGTCGTCGCGGGCGACCCGACGGCGGTCGAGACGCTGATCGACGCGTGGCAGGCCGAGGGGATCCAGATGCGCCGCGTCGCCTCCGACGTGGCCTTCCACAGCCCGCACATGGACCCGCTGCTCACTGAACTGACCGCCGCGGCGGGGGACCTGAGGCCGCGTACGCCCAGGATCCCGGTCTACTCCACCGCGCTGGAGGACCCCAGGTCGCAACTGCTCCTGGACGGCGCCTACTGGGCCGCCAACCTGCGCTTCCCCGTGCGGCTCCAGGCGGCGGTGACAGCGGCCGTCGAGGACGGCCACCGCGCCTTCCTCGAAGTGTCCGCGCACCCCGTCGTCGCCCACTCCATCGGCGAGACGCTGTCCGAGCTCGGCCTGGACGACGCCTTCACCGGCTCCACCCTGCGCCGCAACCAGCCCGAGCGGACCGTCCTGCTCGCGTCCGTGGCGGCGGCGCACTGCCACGGCATCACCGTGGACTGGGCGCGCCTCCAGCCGTCCGGCGGCCTCGTCCCGCTGCCCCTGGTGGCCTGGCAGCGCAGCCCGCACTGGCACGCGACCAGCTCGGCGGGAGCGGGCCAGGGACTCCAGCACGACCTGGACTCGCACGCCCTGCTCGGACCGCGGGTCCCCGTCGCCGGCCGCCCGCTGGAGCTGTGGCGCACCCTGCTCGACGACGAGACCCGCCCGTACCCGGGCAGCCACACCATCAACGGTACGGAGATCGTCCCGGCCGCCGTCCTGATCAACACCTTCCTGGACGCGGCACGGGCCGCCGACGGCACCCGCCCTGTGCTGCGCGACATGGCGCTGCGCCTGCCGCTGATGGTCGCCGAGCGCCGCGAACTCCAGGTGATCAAGGACGACACCTCCCTGCGGCTGGCCTCCCGCGCCCAGGAGGACGGCGCGGTGTGGCTCACCCACACCACGGCCACGTCCGTCCCCGCGCGCCGCGCGCAGGCCCCCCAGGGCCTGGCCACGGGTACGCCGCTCGGCGTCGCCGACCCCGGCGACGTCCAGCGGCATCTGGCCTCGGTGGGCGTGCCCACCATGGGCTTCGACTGGACCATCGAGGAACTCGCCCGCGGTGAAGGCCTGCTGCGGGCCCGCGTCAGCGTCGAACAGCCGCAGCGCGCCGAGCCGACCTGGGCGCCGCTGCTCGACGCCGCCCTGTCCATCGCGCCGACCGCCATCCCCGGCCCGGCGGCCCTGCGCATGGTGGCGTCCTTCGACGAGATCGGCACGGACGGCGCCCCGCCGACCGGTCCTGCCACCGTCCAGGTCACCGCCGACCCGGCCCGCGAGGACACCGTCGACGTCCTCGTGGCCGACGCCGGCGGCCGGGTCGTCGCCTGGGTGAGCGGGCTGCGCTACGGCGGGATGGACGAGGGCGCCATGGCGGCGGCGCGCCCCCAGGACCTGGTGCACGAGGTGGCGTGGCGGCCGTACGAGGTGGCGGCGCCGGAGAACACCGCGGCCCGCCGGATCGTGCTGGTCGGAACGGACACCGCGGCCCTGGACGCCCTGGGCGCGGGACTGTCCGCTGCCGGGGCCGAGGTCCAGGTGGTGCGGGACCCGGCCCTGCTGGACGACCTCACCGGGCTCGACGAGCGGACCGACGTCGTCGTGGTCCCGCCTCCCACGGCGGACGCCCCGGTCACCGAGGTCGCCGCCCGCGCCGCCTGGCAGCTGCTCGGCACGGCCCAGCGGATCGCCGCCCGCGACACGCTGGTCTTCCCGCGGCTGTGGGCGGTGACCACCGGCGTACGCGAGAGCCTTCAGGAGGCCCACCTGGCGCACTCCTCCGTATGGGGCCTGGGCCGGGTGATCGCCGGTGAGCACAGCGAGCTGTGGGGCGGTGTGGTCGACCTGGCGCCCGGCGGCCCGGGCGCCGACGCGGCGGCACTGCTCGCCGTCCTGCACGCGGGCACCGCCGACGACGTCGTCGCGATCCGCGACGGGTCCGCGACGGTCGCCCGGCTCGCCCCGTGCGAGCGCGAGGCCGGCGGCGAACCGCTGGAGTGCCGCGCGGACGGCACGTATCTGATCACCGGCGGCCTGGGCGTCCTCGGCCTGGAGGTCGCCCAGTGGCTGGTCGAGCGCGGCGCCCGCCGCCTCGTCCTGGCGGGCCGGCGCGGGCTGCCGCCCCGCTCGGCCTGGGAGGACTGCGCGGACCCGGCCGCCAGGCAGCAGATCGAGGCGGTCCGCGCCCTGGAGGAACAGGGCGTGACGGTCAAGGTGGTATCCCTGGACATCACCGACACCGAGCGGGCCGCAGCGCTGCTGACCCCTGACGCCCTCGGACTGCCGCCCGTCCGGGGCGTGGTCCACCTCGCCGGAGTCCTCGACAACCGCATGGTCACCGCGGTCGACGAGGAGTCGCTGCGTACGGTGATGCGGCCCAAGGCGGACGGCGCGTGGGCGCTGCACACCCTCTTCCCGCCCGCCGAGGTGGACTTCTTCGTCCTGTTCTCCTCGTGCGGCCAGCTGCTGGGCCTGCCGGGACAGGCCGCTTACGGCTCCGCCAACGCCTTCCTCGACGCGCTCGCCGCGCACCGCAACGCCTACGCCGGGTCCGGTGACACGACGAGCTTCGGCTGGACCTCGTGGCGCGGGCAGGGCATGGCCGTCAACGAGGTGGTCGACAGCGAGCTGCGGGCCCGCGGCACGTGCGACATCTCCGTCCAGGAGGCCTTCTCCGCCTGGGACTTCGCCGAGCGGCGCGGCCCGGGGCACTACCCGGTGCTGCGCCTGCTGCCGGGCGAACCGGATGTGGAACTGCCGTTCCTGAGCGAGGTGCACACGGCGCAGAAGGCGGCGCCCGCGGCCGGCAGCGGAGCCGACGGGTTCGCGGATCTTCCCCCGGAGGAGTTGCGGACCCGGCTGCTGGAGGAGGTGGGCGTGCAGATCGCCGGTGAGATGAAGCTGGCGACCACCCAGCTCGACCACCGCAAGTCGCTCGTCGAGCAGGGCCTCGACTCGGTGATGACGATCGTCATCCGGCGGCGGCTGGAGAAGCGCTTCGGCACCAAGCTGCCGGCGACGCTCCTGTGGCACCAGCCCACCGTCTCCGCCATCAGCGAGCACCTGGCCGGGCTGCTGGGCGGGGCGGCGCCGCTGCCCGGCGAGGCGGGAGCGGCCGAGCAGGCGGCGCCGGTGGCGGCCGTCTGAGCCGAGGCCGGGCCATCAAACCCGGCGGCGTGGACAGTCCGGCCCCCGGCCGGAGGGGAGTCGGGGGCCGGGCGCTGTCCACGCCGCCGGCCGGCGGGGCCGCCCTGGTGGGCGGCGGTCCCGCGACGCACCCGGCCACCGCCCCGTCGGGCGGTGGCCGGGTGCGTCAGCGCGCGGCGGCGCGGCGGCGCCGGCGGCGGAGGACTTCGAGCAGCACGACGTTGGCGAGCGCCGCCGCGACCAGGACGGCGACATTCAGCGTGGCGCTGCCGGCGCTGAGCCAGACCGCGTCGTCGCCGCCGGCGCGCGTGGTCGGGGCCCACAGGCCGCCCACGCCCTTGAGCAGTGCGTAGCCGCCGTAGATGAGCACGATCGCCGCGATACCGAACGGCAGGGTCGCGGCGATCGCCACGAGGTAGGGCGGCGCGCTGCCGCGGACACCGCCGAGCACCGCCAGGCTGCCCACGGCCGTCACGTACAGGCCCTCCGCGGCTCGGAGTCCCCGTGGTGCGTTCATCCCCCGCCACCCCCCTGCCGGTGAACTCCCGTTCGCCCTGTGGTCCCTGACCCTACCCGGGTGCGCGCCGGCCGGGCGGGGCAGGGCATGGGCCCCGCCCGGCCGCCGGGGTCAGGACGCGGGCAGCTCCGCGCGGACCGCGCGGGCGGCGCTGACCAGGTTCTCCAGCGACGCCCTGGTCTCGGGCCAGCCGCGGGTCTTCAGGCCGCAGTCGGGGTTGACCCACAGCCGCTCGGCGGGGATCGCCCGGAGCCCCTTGCGGAGCAGCGCGGCTGCCTCGTCGGCGCCGGGCACGCGCGGCGAGTGGATGTCGTAGACGCCGGGGCCGGCCTCGCGCGGGTAGCCGTGGGCGGCCAGCTCGGCGGCGACCTGCATGTGGGAGCGGGCGGCCTCCAGGCTGATGACATCGGCGTCGAGGTCGTCGATGGCCTGGACGATGTCGCCGAATTCCGCGTAGCACATGTGGGTGTGGATCTGGGTGGCGGGCCGCACCCCCGCGGTGGTGAGGCGGAAGGCCTCGGTCGCCCAGTCCAGATACGCCGGCCGGTCGGCGGCCCGCAGCGGCAGCGTCTCGCGCAGCGCGGGCTCGTCCACCTGGATGACCCGGGTGCCCGCGGCTTCCAGGTCGGCGACCTCCTCGCGCAGGGCGAGCGCCACCTGGCGGGCGGTGTCGCCGAGCGGCTGGTCGTCGCGCACGAAGGACCAGGCCAGCATGGTGACCGGCCCGGTGAGCATGCCCTTGACCGGCCGCTCGGTCAGCGACTGGGCGTAGCTCGTCCAGCGCACCGTCATCGGCCCGGACCGGGAGATGTCGCCGGCCAGGATCGGCGGGCGGACGTACCGGGTGCCGTAGGACTGGACCCAGCCCTGCTGGGTGGCGAGGTAGCCGGTGAGCTGCTCGGCGAAGTACTGCACCATGTCGTTGCGTTCGGCCTCGCCGTGGACCAGGACGTCGAGGCCGGTCTTCTCCTGGAAGGCGATGACCTCGGCGATCTCGGCCCTGATGCGCTCCTCGTAGCCGGCCGTGCCGATCCGGCCGGCCCGCAGGTCGGCGCGGGCGGTGCGCAGCTCGCCGGTCTGCGGGAAGGAGCCGATGGTGGTGGTCGGCAGCAGGGGCAGCCCGAGGTGGGCGCGCTGGGCGGCGGTCCGCTCGGTGTACGGCTGGGAGCGGCGGCCGTCGGCGTCGGTGACGGCGGCGGCCCTGGCGCGTACGGCGGAGTCGTGGGTGATCGGGGAGGCGGCGCGGGAGGCGAGGTCGGCGCGGTTCGCGGCGATCTGCGCGGCGATGGCGTCGGTACCCTGCGCCAGTCCCTTGGCCAGGGTGACGATCTCGGCGGTCTTCTGCTCGGCGAAGGCGAGCCAGCGCAGGATCTGCGGGTCGATGTCCTGTTCCGCGGCCGTGTCGAGCGGGACGTGCAGCAGGGAGCAGGAGGCGGCCACATCGACCTGGCCGGCCAGGCCCAGCAGGGTGGCCAGGGTGGTCAGCGACTTCTCGTAGTCGTTGATCCAGATGTTGCGGCCGTTGACGATACCGGCCACCAGCCGCTTGCCCGGCAGTCCGCCGGCGGTGGCGAGCGCGTCGAGGTTGGCGGCGGCGGCTTCGGTGAAGTCCAGCGCCAGGCCCTCGACCGGCGCCTTGGCCAGCACCGGCAGGGCGTCGCCGAGCCGGTCGAAGTACGAGGCGACCAGCAGCTTGGGCCGGTCCACGAGGGCGCCGAGGTCGCGGTAGACCTTCTCGACGGCTTCGAGTTCGGCCGGGGTGCGGTCCTGGACGAGGGCGGGCTCGTCCAGCTGCACCCACTCGGCGCCGGCCGCGCGCAGGTCGGCCAGCACCTCGGCGTACACCGGCAGCAGCCGGTCCAGCAGGGCGAGCGGGGCGTAGCCGCTGCCCACGCCGGGGGCGGGCTTGGCGAGCAGGAGGTAGGTGACAGGCCCGACCAGGACGGGCCGGGCGGACAGGCCCAGGGCGAGGGCCTCCCTCAGCTCGGCGACCTGCTTGGACGAGTCGGCCGCGAACGTCGTGTCGGGTCCCAGCTCGGGCACCAGGTAGTGGTAGTTGGTGTCGAACCACTTGGTCATCTCCAGCGGCGCGACGTCCTGCGTGCCGCGGGCCATGGCGAAGTAGCCGTCCAGGGCGTCCGCCGCGACGGCCGCGCGGTGGCGGGCGGGGATCGCGCCGACCATGACGCTGGTGTCGAGGATGTGGTCGTAGAGCGAGAAGTCGCCGGTGGGCACTTCGTGGACGCCCGCCTCGGCGAGCCGGCGCCAGTTCGCGGCGCGCAGGTCTGCGGCGGTGGCGTGGAGGGCGTCGGCGCTGACGCGGCCCTTCCAGTAGCCCTCGACGGCCTTCTTCAGTTCCCGGTGCCGGCCCTGGCGGGGGTAGCCGTACACGGTGGCCCGTGCTGCCGCGGCTGCGGACTTCGCTGTCACGGAAATCTCCTTCGCGAGATGTCTCCTGGCATCCCGGTAACGGGACACAGGCGCGAAGGTGACGAATCGGACGGAACGTACACCCCGCAGGGGTGATGATCCGCCGGATATGTACGCCGACCCGCCCACGAGGTCACCGGGATGTCCGCACGCGATCGGTCGCGTGCGGGCAACGGGCAGGTCTTCGGACTCGCGGGCACGCCTGCCGGGGCAGACTCCTACTGACCGTCGCTTCCCAGGTCCGCGGCCCGGACCCAGTGCGTATGACGGCGGTCGTTCCCACTCACCGCTGCGGGGCAGTCCCGGATTCCCACCGGGTTCCCTCTTGCGACGCTCCTGCCTGGCGGGCAGGGGCGAACCAGCTGCACGTGCCAGGCTAAGGCGCGGACCACCCCGCGGTCATTCCCGACCACATTCCGGGATGTGACATGGAGCACGCCCGGCGGGCACGGGGCGGCGGCTTGCGGGGCCGCCACCTGCTCCGCGTACCGCCGCCCCGTCCGGCCCGTCGCTCAGGCCCGGTCGTGGAACGGGCGGTCCGGATCACCCGGACGGCCCACCAGGCGGGTGTAGGCGTCGGTGGTGAAGAAGGCGGGCAGCTCCCTGGCCAGCGCGGTCCGCTCGAAGAGCGCGCGGACCTCGTCGAGCGGCGCCCCGGGCGATTCCGCGCCGAGCGCGGCGAGTTCGGCCTCCAGCACCTCCAGGACCGCCGCGCGGCCGATGGCGCGGTGCCGGAGCCACTGCCAGATCTGGGCGCGGGCGATCTCGGCGGTGGCCGCGTCCTCCATCAGCCCGTACAGGGCGACGGCCCCCCGTCCGCGCAGCCACGCGGCGAAGTAGCGCACGGCGACCGCGGTGTTGGTACGGACGCCCTCCGGTGTGGGCGGCGCGCCGATCCGGCGTACGGACAGCAGGTCGGCCGCGCTCACCGCGACATCGCCGCGGGTGCGGTCGATCTGGTGCGGGCGGTCGCCGAGCACCCCGTCGAAGACGTCGCGGCAGACCGGGACCAGACCGGGGTGCGCGACCCAGGAGCCGTCGAAGCCGTCCTCGGCCTCGCGCTCCTTGTCCAGCCGCACCCCGGCCAGCGCGGCGCGGTGCGCCTCCGCGTCCTTGCCGGGCACCTGGGCGGCCATCCCGCCGATGGCGTGGGCGCCGCGCCGGTGGCAGGTGCGCACCAGCAGCTCGGTGTACGCGCGCATGAAGGGCGCGGTCATGGTGACCTTCGCGCGGTCCGGCAGCAGGAAGTCCGGCCGGTGCCCGAAGGTCTTGATGAGGCTGAACAGGTAGTCCCAGCGGCCCGCGTTGAGCCCGGAGCTGTGCTCGCGCAGCTCGTAGAGGATCTCCTCCATCTCGAAGGCCGCCGTGACGGTCTCGATCAGAACGGTGGCCCGCACGGTGCCGCGCGGGATACCGAGGAGGTCCTGGGCGAGCACGAACACGTCGTTCCACAGCCGCGCCTCGTGCCGGTTCTCCAGCTTCGGCAGGTAGAAGTACGGGCCGTGCCCGGCGTCGATCTGCCGCCGGGCGCAGTGGAAGAAGTACAGCCCGAAGTCCACGAGGGAGGCGGGCAGCGCCTCGCCGTCGACCTCCAGGTGGTCCTCGGTCAGGTGCCAGCCGCGCGGCCGGACGACGATGGTCGCGACCTGGTCGCCGAGCCGGTACTCCTTGCCCCCGGGGGCGCGGAAGTCGATCCGGCGCTCGACGGCGTCGAGCAGGGTGAGCTGGCCGCCGATGACGTTGTCCCAGGTGGGGGAGGTGGCGTCCTCGAAGTCGGCCATCCACACCCGCGCGCCCGAGTTGAGGGCGTTGACCGCCATCGCCCGGTCGGGCGGGCCGGTGATCTCCACCCGGCGGTCGGTCAGGCCGGGCGCCGGCGGCGCGACGCGCCAGGAGGCTTCCGCGCGGACCCCCGCGGTGGCGAGCGGGAAGCCCAGCGGGGAGCCCGAGGCCAGCCGGGCGGCCAGCCGCCGGCGCTCCTTGAGGATGTCCCGGCGCCGGTCCGCGAAGGCGTCGACGAGCAGGCCGAGGAAGTCCAGGGCCGCGGGGGTGAGGATCTCGGCGTACCGGTCACCCGGTGCGCCGAGGACCCGGACCCGGCCGGTCAGGGCGGTGGTGGTCATGCGGTTCTCCTCAACGGGAGTGCTCGGTGGGCGGGTCGTCCGGCCACCGAGGCGGGTACGGGGGGCGGCGGCGGGGGCGGGTCCGCCCGTGGCTCAGTGGAACTGCTCCTCCTCGGTGGACCCGCTCAGCGCGGTGGTCGAGGACGCGGGGTTGACGGCGGTCGAGACCAGGTCGAAGTAGCCGGTGCCGACCTCCCGCTGGTGCCTCACGGCGGTGAACCCGTCGGCCTGGGCGGCGAACTCCCGCTCCTGGAGGTCGACATAGGCGGTCATGCCGTGCTCGGCGTATCCGCGGGCGAGGTCGAACATCGCGTGGTTGAGGGAGTGGAAGCCGGCCAGGGTGATGAACTGGAAGCGGTAGCCCATGGCGCCCAGCTCCCGCTGGAACTTCGCGATCCGGTCGTCGTCCAGCGCTGCCTTCCAGTTGAACGACGGCGAGCAGTTGTAGGCGAGCATCTGCTCCGGGTACCGCGCGTGGACCGCCTCGGCGAATTCCCGCGCCTGGGCGAGGTCCGGGGTGCCGGTCTCGACCCAGATGAGGTCCGCGTAGGGGGCGTAGGCGAGCCCGCGCGCGATGACCGGCGCCATGCCGCCGCGCACCCGGTGGAAGCCCTCGGCGGTGCGCTCGCCGGTGACGAAGGGGGCGTCGCGCTCGTCGACGTCGCTGGTGAGCAGGGTCGCGGCGAGCGCGTCGGTACGCGCCACGATCAGCGTCGGGACGTCGGCGATGTCGGCCGCCAGGCGGGCCGCGTTGAGGGTGCGGATGTGCTGGGCGGTCGGCACCAGCACCTTGCCGCCGAGGTGGCCGCACTTCTTCTCCGAGGCCAGCTGGTCCTCGTAGTGGACGCCGGCCGCGCCCGCGGCGATCATCGCCTTGGTCAGCTCGAAGGCGTTGAGCGGTCCGCCGAAGCCGGCCTCGGCGTCGGCGACGATCGGCGCGAGCCAGTCGGTGGTGTCCCCGCCGCCCTCCGCGGTGGCGATCTGGTCGGCGCGCAGCAGCGCGTTGTTGATCCTGCGGACCACCTGCGGCACCGAGTTGACCGGGTAGAGCGACTGGTCGGGGTAGGTGTGCCCGGCCTGGTTGGCGTCGGCGGCGACCTGCCAGCCGGACAGGTAGATCGCCTGCAGCCCTGCCCTGACCTGCTGCACCGCCTGGCCGCCGGTCAGGGCGCCGAGCGCGTGGACGTAGTCCCGCTCGTGCAGCTGCCGCCACAGCCGCTCGGCGCCGCGCCGGGCCAGGGTGTGCTCCTCCCGGACGCTGCCGGACAGCCGCAGCACGTCCTGCGCGGTGTAGGTGCGCTCGATCCCCGCCCAGCGGCTGTCGGTCGCCCAGCGGCGGGTCAGTTCCTCGGCTGTTGTCGTCGTCCGTGCCTGCGCCATGACCTGTCTCCCGGGGTCTCGTGAACTGTGCGAATGTGGGGGTGAATGTGTGGCACTGAGTGCCTGACTGATCGAAGGGTGCGGCCCGCCGACTCGGGTGCGAACGGGCAGGGCAGTGCTGCCCGTTCGGCGCGAGCGGGCAAGATCTCCGACGTCAGGGCGTGAGTCGTGACAGGAAGCCGCTCGTCCGGCTGCCGGGGCACGGCGGGCCGCAGTTCGACTGTGGCAGTGGCATTGAGTGTCATCAAGAGGGGTTGATTGCCAACTTCGGCGAATCTTCCGGCGCCGGTTTGCCAAGGTTGCCAAGGCTCACGACCGGGCTCGCAGCCTCTAGGATCGCCAGCAGCGCGACGGCCGTTCGAGGACGGGAGTCCGGGTGGGCAAGACGTACGCGGGAGCGCGACTGCGGCGGCTGCGCGAGGAGCGGCGGCTGAGCCAGGCCGAGCTGGCCCGGGTCCTCGCCATCTCGCCGAGCTATCTCAACCAGATGGAGCACGACTCCCGGCCGCTGACCGTGCCGGTGCTGCTGCGGCTGACCGAGGCGTACGGCATCGACCCGGGCTTCTTCTCCGAGCGCGACACCAGCCGCCTGGTGGCCGACCTGCGCGACGCGCTGTCGGACGAGGTCGCCGCGGGCCGGGTGTCCGCGTCCGACCTGTCGGACCTGGCGTCCCGCACGCCGGCCGTGGCGGCGCTGTTCGTGGACCTCGGCCGGCGCAATCAGCAGCTCGCCGAGCGGCTCTTCGAGGCGACGGAGGGCCGGCGGCAGGGGGTGGCGATGCCCCGCTCTGCGCACGAGGAGATCCGCGAGTTCTTCTACCGGCGCCAGAACTACCTGCACGAGACCGACCTGGCGGCCGAACGCCTCGCCGCCGAGATCGGCGTGCGCCCGGGCGAGGCCGTCCGCGCCCTGGCCGCGCGCCTCGCCGACCGCCACGGGGTGAGCCTGGCCGCCGACGCCGACCGGCTCCACCGCTACGACCCCGCCACCCGGGTCCTGCACCTGTCCAGCCGGCTGCGGCCCGGCCAGCAGGCGTTCAGGATGGCCACCCAGCTCGCGCTGCTGGAGTACGCCGACGCCCTGTCGGAGCTGGCCTCCGCGGACTTCGCACCGGACTCGGCGGCATGGCCGCTGGCCCGTATCGGCATCGCCAACTACTTCGCCGCCGCGCTGATCCTGCCCTACCGCCGCTTCCACCAGGCCGCGGAGGACGTCCGCTACGACATCGAGCGGCTGGCCGACCGCTTCGGCCTCGGCTACGAGACGGTCTGCCACCGGCTCAGCACCTTGCAGCGGCCCCGGCTGCGCGGCGTGCCCTTCTCCTTCGTCCGCGTCGACCGCGCGGGCAACATGTCGAAGCGCCAGTCCGCCACGGCCTTCCACTTCTCCCGGGCCGGCGGCACCTGCCCGCTGTGGAACGTCTACGAGGCGTTCGCCGCTCCCGGCAGGGTCCACGTCCAGGTCGCCGCCATGCCCGACGGGCAGCGCTACCTGTGGACCGCCCGCGCGGTGACCCGGCACCGGGGCGGCTGGGGCGAGCCCGGCAAGACCTTCGCCATCGGGCTCGGCTGCGAGATCAGGCAGGCGTCCCGGCTGGTCTACTCCGACGGCCTCGACCTCGGCAGCACCTCCGCCGCCGTCCCCATCGGAATGGGCTGCCGGCTGTGCGAACGCACCGACTGCCCCCAGCGCGCCCTGCCGCCGCTGGGCCGCCGGCTGGCGATCGACGAGCACAGCAGCACCTTCGTCCCCTACCCGGTCGTGGACGAGGGCGGCCTCGGCGAGATCTGACCGCCGCGGGCGCCGAAGGGCGGCCCGTTCGGGCGCCGCTGTCCGAGGTCTCCACCGGGTAGGCGGCGTAGCTGCGGCGGCCTGTTCCGGCCGCCTCCTGACGGGCCGCCGACCGCGCTCGGCCGGGCGGCACCGGCACCGGCGGCACCCGCCGGCGGGCCGATGTCCACCCCTGCCCCGCTCCACGCGGCTTGACCGGCGGCGGGGGCCGCTCCGGATCGGCGGACAGTGCGGCGGGCGGGGCGCAAGAGGTCTACCGTTCCGCCATGCGCATCGTCTCCCTGCTCCCCGCGGCAAGCGACATCGTCGCCGAACTCGGCCTCGGCGGCCACCTCGTCGGACGTACCCACGAGTGCGACTGGCCCGCCGCGGCGGTCGCCGCGGTGCCGGTGGTGACCTCCGCCGAATTCGACTCCGATGCCTTGAGCAGCCGGGAGATCTCGCAGGCGGTGGGCGGGGCGGCGCACCAGGGCTCGTCCCTCTACACCCTCGATACCGGGCTGCTCGCCGAGCTGGCGCCCGACGTGGTGCTGACGCAGGACCTGTGCCGGGTGTGTGCCGTCTCCTACGAAGCGGTGGCCGACTCGGTACGGGTGCTCGACGGCGCGGGACCCCAGGTGATCAGCCTGGAGCCGCGCACCCTGCCCGACGTGCTGGCCTGCGTGCTGCGGGTCGGTGACGTCCTGGGGGTTCCGCAGGCCGCGGTCCGCCGGGTGGCCGAGCTGAGGCAGCGCCTCGCCGCGGTACGCGCCCAGGTGGCGGGCAGGCCCCGGCCGCGGGTGGCGGCGATCGAGTGGCTGGACCCGCTGTGGCCGGCCGGGCACTGGGTGCCCGAGCAGATCCGCTGCGCCGGGGGAGAGCCGCTGCTGGCCGAACCGGGCGAGCACACCGGCTCCATGGACTGGGCGGCGCTGATCGAGGCGGCGCCCGAGGTGATCGTGCTGATGCCGTGCGGCTTCCCGCCCGAACGCACCCTGAAAGAGGCCGACCTGCTCTCCCGGCACCCGGCGTGGGACGACCTGCCGGCCGTCCGCGACGGCCGGGTGTGGGTCCTGGACGGCCCCGCCCACTTCAACCGCCCGGGACCCCGGGTGGTGCGCGGCGCCGAGATCCTGGCGTACGTCCTGCACGGGGTCCAGCCGGGCGAGCCGGTCCTGGCGGAGGAGGCCCACCGCCTGGCATGACCCGACCGTCCGGCGGCGGCCCGGCACCGGCTGCGCCTCCGGCGTGAGCCCCCCGCGCCCCGCCGCGGTCAGTTGCTGACGGCCGGGTCGCCGAGCGGTGCGGTCAGCCGGGTCAGGCCGGCGTCGAGCAGCGCCTCGCTGACGACCCGCTTGGACTCCCGCAGGGCCGTCTCCTCGTCCACCGCGTCGAGCCGTACGCGGACGTCGGCGTTGCCGGTGGGGGCGTCGGTCACGAACTCGCCCCCGTATTCGGTGAAGGAGGCGTCCTCCGGGGCGGCGTCGCGGGCCTTGATGGCGTCGCTGATGACGCTCATTTGCTCGGGCGTGAACGGGGCGGCCGGATGGACGGGGACAGTGATGACGTAGCTGGGCATGGGGCAACGGTAGTCGGCCCGCGCCCCGCGGCCCGGTACGGCGGGGCCGTTTCGCGGGCCGGCGGCGGGCCTTACTCCCGGCCGCGTGGCGCGGTGAGCGCGCGCAGCGCCGTGACGAGCAGGAAGCCGATGGCGACCACCGCGAAGAACAGGCTGATGGTGGCGGCCGTGCCCACCTGCTCGGGCGGGAAGACGAACTGCCGTGCGATGTTGAGGGCCCCGATCGTGACGGCGTAGTGCCACCACGGAGCCGGGTGCATGTGAGTCATGGCAACCCCTTTTTTTGAGACAGTCGTACTAAAACCAATCTAACACGGCTGTGTGATAATGGCAGGGTGCCGAAGGTCGTGGATCACGAAGGGCGCCGCGCGGAGCTGGCCGGCGCCTTGTGGCGTGTCGCGCTGCGCGACGGCTTCGACGCGGTGAGCGTCCGCTCGGTGGCCAAGGAGTCCGACTGGTCGGCCGGGGCGCTGCGGCACTACTTCCCCGACAAGACCGAGATGGTGCTGTTCGCCGTCGACTTCGTGGTGGAGTCGGTACGGCAGCGGATCGGCGGCGCGGGCGCCGCCGCGGGCTCGCTGTCGCCCGAGCTGGTGCAGGACACCCTGGAACAGCTGCTGCCGCTGGACGACGAGCGGCGGCTGGAGTCCGAGGCCTGGTTCGCGCTGGTGGCGCTCGCGCGCCGCGACCCCTCGGCCGCGCGGCGCCGCGCCGAGGTCGACGAGCTGATCCGCGGCGCCGTGGACAGCGCCCTGGCCGGGCTGGCGGAGCTGGGCAGACTCGGCCCCGGCCGTACCCGGGCCGCGGAGACGGCGCGGCTGCACGCCCTGCTGGACGGCATGGTGGTGCAACTGCTGGCCCGGCCGCCGCGGTTGAGCCCGCAGGAGGCGCGGGACATCCTGGCCGGGCACCTGGCGGAGCTGGCCGCCTGAGGCCCACCGCCGGGGCGCTTCACCCCGTAGCGGTCACGGTCCTAGGCGTCGTGGATGGTGGTGAGGTCCGCGAGGCCGGAGATGGTCAGGACGGGTTTCAGCAGCGGGTTGGCGATGAGTTCGATCCGCTCGGCGTGCGGGAACAGCACGCTCAGGCCCGCGCTGTCGAGGTATTCGATGCCGGTCAGGTCGAGCACGAGGGGGCCGGACGTGCTGTCGAGGGCGGCGGCCAGCGCTTCGGTGTTGCTCATGTCGATCTCGCCGGTCGCGGTCAGCAGGGCGGTGCCGTCGGGCCGCCGGCCGGCGGTGAGGGTCAGGGGCGTGGTCATCAGGAGATCCTCGTGTGCATGTCGACGGTGGTGCCGGACGGGCCGGGGGTGATGGTGACGCGCTGCATCAGGGCGTGCATCAGGCTCATGCCGCGACCGCGATGGGTGTTCAGCTCGGGCTGGGGGGTCTTCCAGCGGCCCGAGTCGGCGATGGTCAGGTGCAGGTCGTCGACAAGTGCCTCGGCCCGGAAGTAGACGGGGTTGCCGGGAGCGTCGCGGTGGCCGTGCTCGATGGCGTTGGCACACGCCTCGCCGACCGCGACCAGCACGTCCTGCACCGTACGCGGCGGCAGGTCGCACCGGTCGAGCCAGCCGCGCAGCGCCTTGCGGACCGGGGCGAGCTGGGCGGACTCGGCGGGGAAGGACATCTCCAGCGGGGCGGGGTGGCGGTACAGCAGCAGGGCGACGTCGTCGTCGTAGCCGTCGGCCGGGGCCAGCCGGCTCATCACGTCGGTGGCGAGGTCGTCGATGGCGGTGTTCCGGCCGTCCTGCATCACCTTGCCCGCCTGGTCGATGCCCGCGCTGAGCGGGCGCCGGCGGCGCTCCACGAGACCGTCGGTGTACAGCAGCAGGGTGGAGCGGGCCCGTATCGTGCAGGTGCCGTCGGGGCGGGAGACGTCGGGGCGGACGGCCAGCGGCAGGCTACGCCCGTCCTCCAGCAGGTTCGCGGTGCCGTCGGGATGCACGAGGATGCCGGGCGGATGGCCGGCGCTGGAGTAGGTCAGCTGCCCGGTCTCGGTGTTGAGGACGCCGCAGAAGAGTGTGGTGCAGACCGCGCCGGGGACACCGGCGGCGAAGCGGTCCAGGGCCATCAGCGTCTGGGCCGGCCGGGCGTCCTGGAGCAGCAGGGCGCGGCAGGCGCTGCGCAGCTGCCCCATGACGGTGGCGGCCTGGAGGCCGCGCCCGACGCAGTCGCCGACGACGATGCCGATCCGCCCGTCGGGCAGCGGGACGGTGTCGTACCAGTCGCCGCCGACCTCCAGCGGCTGGGTGGCCGGCTCGTAGCGGACGGCGAAGCCCTCGGGCAGGTGGGAGGGGCCGAGGATGGCGCGTTGCAGGGCGATGGCGGTCTCGCGCTGCTGGTCGATCTGGTGGGCGCGGGCCAGGCCCTGCGCGAGGTGGCCGGCCAGCAGGGACAGCAGCAGCTGGTCCTCACCGGTGAAGGGCCGCTGCTCGCCCAGGTCGATCCACAGGACGAGCGGGCCGTCGGGGTGCTCCAGCAGGATGCCGGCCCCCAGGGGGTCGGCGACCGGGGTGAGCACCGAGTGCCGGCGCAGACCGGTGACCGCCCGGCGCCTCGCGTCGGGCAGGTCGTGCCAGCTGAGGCCGTCGTCCGTGGCCGTCAGCGCGGGCACGTCGCCGCGTTCGAAGACCGCGGCCATGACCGTCTGCGCGCGCCACAGCTTCTTCAGCTCGTCCAGCGCGCCGCCCAGCGCCTCGGACAGGCTGGTGGCCCGGGACAGGCAGGTCCCGAGGGCCGCCAGGGCGCTTTCGCGCTGGATGGCGTAGTGCTCGGCTGTCACGTCGCGGAAGGTGCCGACGATCACCTTGCGGCCGCTGTCGGGGTCCTGGACCTGGTTGAAGGTCGCGCTCACCCAGATCCGGTGCCCCTCGCGGTGGGTGACCGGGACGGTGTAGCTGCCCTTCCGGTTGCCGACCAGCCGGCCGAAGGCGTTCCGTACCGTCGCGTGGGCCTCGGGATCGGTGTCGGCGTCCGGCCACCACGGCTGGAGCGGCGCGTACGGCAGGCCCTCGGTGCCGTAGCCGAGGATGTCGGTGAAGGCCGCGTTGATCTCGATGACGGCGCCGTCCTCGTCGCAGACGAAGAACGCCTCCTGCATCGAGTCGACCAGCGCGGTGCGCCAGCGGGCGTGGTGGCCGCGCAGCCGTGCCAGCTGGATGTTCGCCCGGGCGCGGGCCAGGAGTTCGGCGGCGGCGAACGGCTTGACGAGGTAGTCGTCGGCGCCGGCCTGCAGGCCCTCGATGGACGCCTCCTGCCCGGCCCGGGCGGACAGCAGCAGCACCGGCACCGAGGCGGTCCGCGGGTCGCTCCGCAGCGCCGCGACCAGGGCCAGGCCGTCCAGGCGCGGCATCATGACATCGCTGACCACCAGGTCGGGGGCCTTGGCGCGGACGGAGTCCAGCGCCTGCTGCCCGTCGTGGACCGTGCTGACCCGGTAGCCGGCGCCGCGCAGCAGGCGGGAGAGGTACTCGCGCATGTCGGCGTTGTCGTCGGCGATCAGCACCCGGCCCTGGTTCTCGGAACCGGTCACCGGCTCGTTCAGCTCCGCGGCCTGCGAAGGGTCCTGCTCACCGGGCAGCCACCGCAGGGCCTCCTGCACGAACGGGTCGGCGGCGGTGGGGGCGGCGTCCGCGCCGCTCTCCAGGAGGACGGCGTCGGCGGGCAGGTGCCCGGACCCGAACGGCAGGCGGATGGTGAAGCGGGTGCCCTCGCCCGCGGCGGACTCGGCGGTGATGGTGCCGCCGTGCAGGCCGATCAGCTCCTTGACCAGCGCCAGGCCGATGCCGCTGCCCTCGTTCGAGCGGGAGCGGGCCTTCTCGATGCGGTGGAAGCGCTCGAAGAGCCGGGGCATCTCCTCGGCCGCGACCCCGATCCCGGTGTCCGCGACGGTCACCTCGGCGACACCGTCCACGGCGCGCACGCCGACCCGGATCGAGCCGTCGAAGGTGAATTTCAGCGCGTTGCTGAGCAGGTTGAGGACCACCTTCTCCCACATGCTGCGGTCGATGTGGACCGGCTCGGGCAGCGGGTCGCACTCGACCAGGAAGTCCAGCCCGGCCCGGTCGATCGCGGAGCGGAAGACGCTGGCCAGCTCACCGGTGACCGCGGCCAGGTCGACCGGCTCGTAGCTGGCCTGCATCCGGCCGGCCTCCAGGCGGGAGAAGTCCAGCAGCGTGTTGACCAGCTTGCCCAGCCGCAGTCCGTTGCGGTGGATCACCTCCAGCTCCTCGCGCACCTCCGGGTCCGCGTCCGCGAGCCGGTTGTGCAGCTCCTGGACCGGCCCGGTGATCAGGGCGAGCGGGGTGCGGAACTCATGGCTGATGTTGGAGAAGAACGTCGTCTTCGCGCGGTCCAGTTCCGCCAGCTCCTCCGCCCGGCGCTGCTGGGCCTGGTAGCTGCGGGCGCTGGCCACCCCGGTGGCGACATGGCCGGCGACCAGGTCCACGAAGCCGCGGTAGACCTCGTCCAGGGACCGGTAGCGGTTCAGGCCGGCCACCATGAAGCCGTACGGTGCGCCGCCCTGCTGGAGCAGCGGCACCACCAGGGCGTGGGCGGGCGGCTCCTGCCACTCGCCGGCCGGCAGGCCGGGGAAGGCGCCGGGGTCGAGCGGCACCAGGACGGACTCGCCGCCGGCGGCCGCGGCCGTCGGCCACACGCTGTCCGACCCCGCCGGGAGGCTTTCCGCGGCGGCGGGATGGCCCGCCGCGATCCCGGTGGCGGCGGCGAGCCGCGCGCCGCCGTCGTCGTCGAAGAGGTAGGTCAGCGTGAAGGGCAGGTCGTGCCGGTTCCGCTCCAGCTGCCGGCCGGTGAAGTCGAACATCTCCTGCTCGGTGCGCACCACGCTCGGGTCGGAGCCGAGGTCGCGCAGGGTGGTCATCCGGCGCTCGCCGATGACCCGCTTGGTCTCCTCGTTGACCACGCACAGCATGCCGACGACGCGGCCCGCGTCGTCGCGCAGCGGACTGTAGGAGAAGGTGTGGTAACTCTCCTCGGTGTAGCCGGAGCGCTCGAGGAACAGCAGCAGCGCCTCGTCCCAGGTCGCCTCACCGGTGGTCAGCACGGTGTCGATACGGGGGCCGATGTCGTCCCAGATCTCGGCCCACACCTCGCTGGCCGGCCGTCCCAGCGCCCAGGGGTATTTACGGCCCAGGGTGTCGCGGCGGTAGGCGGCGTTGCAGAAGAACGTCAGGTCGTCGCCCCACGCCATCCACATGGAAAAGCGCGACGACAGCAGGATGCTCACCGCTGTCCTGAGGCTCTGCGGCCAGTCGGCCGGCTCCCCGAGCGGCGTGGCCGCCCAGTCCACCAGGGCCAGATCCCGGCCCACTTCCTCATCGGCTGTGAACACGGCGGCGCCTGCCGCGGGGTGCACTTCGAACCCGGCGTCCTCGGAACGTGTCACAGCGCACCCCTTCGTTCATGTCGATAGCCTCCCCGCCGGCCGCTACCAGTGTGCCCCCGCGCGGAACGCGCCACGGACCGCGCGGCCGGGCACCGCGGGACGGCGCCGAGCCGACCGCAGGAGCACGTGGACGCGATCCGTAGAATAGGACAGCCGGGCATCGGACCGGCGCGCACGGCAGCCGGCAGCGGGGGAGACGACATGACGGTGGCCCAGGGCGCCTTCCACCCGCAGGTGAGACGGTCCTCGGCGGACGAGCAGCGGCGGCTCGCCGCGGTGCGCCGCTACCAGGTCCTGGACAGCCCGCCCGACGGCGCCTTCGACAAGATCGCCTCCCTGGCCGCCCGCATCTTCGGCACCCCCATGGCCACCGTGTCGATCGTGGACAGCGACCGGGTGTGGTTCAAGGCCGCCCACGGCCTGAAGGACATCAGCGAGATCGGCCGCACCCCGGGCCTGTGCGCCTCCGCCATCGAGCACGGCGAGCCCTACGTCGTCGGCGACACCCTTGCCGACCCGCGTACCGCCGCGCACCCGCTCGTGCGGGGCGGCCCGGCGATACGCTTCTACGCCGCCGCGCCGATCACCACCGCCGACGGCCACCGGCTGGGCACCGTCAACATCCTCGACACCCGCCCCCGGCAGCTGACCCGCGACCGGCTCGAAGCGCTCTCGGACCTGGCCGCGCTCGTCATGGACGAACTGGAGCAGCGGCTGTCGGCGCTGCGTACCGTCGCCGCCGAACGCGCGCGGCGCGCCGACGCCGAACGCCTGGCCCGCACGTTGCAGCGCACCCTGCTGCCGCCGGCCCTGCCCCCGGTGCCCGGCCTCGACGCGGCCGCCGCCTATCACACCGCCTCCGTCGACGAGGTCGGCGGCGACTTCTACGACCTCTTCCCGCTGGACGACGGCCGCTGGGCCTTCTTCCTCGGCGATGTGTGCGGCAAGGGCGCGGAAGCCGCCGCGCTGACCTCGCTGACCCGCTACACCCTGCGCGCCGCCGCCATCTACGACCCCGACCCGTGCACCGCGCTCGCCAACCTCGACGCGGTGCTCAAAGGGGAGTTCCAGGGCGACAACCCCCGGTTCTGCACCGCTGTCTTCGGCGTGCTCGACGCCCGGCCCGACGGGTCGTTCGCCGTCAGGCTGGCCGGCGGCGGCCACCCGCCCGCCCTGGCGCTGCGCGCGGACGGCAGCGTCGAGGCCATCTCGACCACCGGCGGCCAGCTGATCGGACTGCTGCCCGACCCGCACTTCGTGCAGGCCGCCACGCGACTCGCCCCCGGCGACGCGCTGCTGCTCTACACCGACGGGCTCACCGAGGCCCGTACCGCGGACGGCGCCATGCTCGGCGAGGACGGACTGACCCGCCATCTGTCCGCCCACGCCTCCGAGGGAGCCGAGGGTCTGCTGGCGACGGTGCACGACCTCTTCACCGATCTGGGTACCGGGGTCAGCGACGACACCGCGCTGCTCGTCCTTTCCGTCCCCCCGGGCAGTGCCCACTCACCCGTACAGGAGAACAGGTGACCGACCGTACCCTGACCGCCACCCGACGAACCCACCCCGCGGGTGCCACCGTGGTGGCCGCGGCCGGCGAACTCGACCACCACACGGCCAAGGACCTCAGCCAGGCCGTCGACGAGACGCCCTTCGGCCCCGACGCCCCCGTGCTGATCGACCTGACCGGTCTGACCTACTGCGACTCCACCGGCATCACCGTGCTCGTCGCCGCCTACAACCGGGCCCGGCAGTCCGACGCCCGGCTGGTCCTCGTCGGGCTGAACGCCGACCTGATGCGGGTCTTCCGCATCGTCGGCCTCGACCAGCTCTTCACCTTCCAGCCGACCGTCGAGGACGCCATCACCGCCCTGCGCGCCTGACCGGGGTCCGCCCGGGCTGCGCACCCCGGGCCTCCCGCGAAAACCGGTACAAGCGTCGTCACCCTCTGCGAAACTCAGGCGCGGGATCAACGTCGCAGCGCGTGAGGCACTGGTGAAAGGTCCGAAGGCGGCTCGACAGCCCGCACCGGCCGAGAAGGCTTCCGCCACCGTGGAGGGCACACCATGACCGACGACGACGCCGCACCCCTGCGGCACCGCAACCGCTGGCAGTTCGGCGGTGGCGCCATCGACCTGCGCCGGCCGGCGCTGGCCGCGCGGCCGGCGCCGCTGCGCACCGAGCCCGCACCCGTCGTCCTCGACTTATCGCGTACGGCGCTCATCGTGATCGACCTGCAGAACGACTTCTGCACCCCCGGCGGCGCCCTGGACATCGCCGGCATCGACGTGACGCTGCTGGCCGGCGCGGTCGAGCACAGCGCCCGGGCGGTCACCGCGGCCCGCGCCGCCGGCGTACCCGTGGTGTGGCTCACCTGGGGCAACCGGCCCGACCGGGCCAACCTCCCGCCGGGCGTGGCGCATGTCTTCGACCCGGAAGGCACCGGCCACGGCATCGGCTTCCGCATCCCCGGCACGGACTCCCGGATCCTGACCTCGGGCAGCTGGGGCGCCGATCTGGCAGCGCCGCTTACCGTCGAGCCCGGCGACATCCGGGTCGACAAATACCGGATGAGCGGCTTCTGGGACACCCCGCTGGACAGCGTCCTGCGCAATCTGCGGGTGGACACCCTGCTCTTCGCGGGCATCAACTCCGACCAGTGCGTGTACGCCACCCTCGTGGACGGCGCGTGCGCCGGCTACGACGTCGTCATGCTCACGGACGCGTCCGCGACCACCTCGCCGTCCTACTGCCACGACGCGGCCGTCTTCAACACCCGCCAGTGCTTCGGCTTCACCACCACGACCCCCGATCTGCTCGACGCGCTGGCGGCGGCGCCCGCGGCGGACGGCGACGGCTGACGCGACCGGTCCCGCGCGGGCCGGTGAACCGCGGCCCCGGACACGACGGTTCCCCGCGCCCTGCAGGGCGCGGGGAACCGTCGTGTCCCGACGGTGGTGTCAGTCCTCGCGGACGTGCTTCACGGCGTCCTTGATCTTCTCGCCCGCCTGGCGCACGTCGCCCTTGGCCTGGTCGCCGCGGCCCTCGGCTTCGAGATCCCGGTCGCCGGAGACGCGGCCGACCGCCTCCTTGACCTTGCCGGTGGCCTGCTCGGTCTTCGCCCGCGTCTTGTCGCTGTCGCTCATGACCTCACTCCTCTCGTCCGAGGAGGCGCCTGCCCCGCGCCACGCGCCTCATGCGTACCGGAAGAGCGCTTCCCGGCTCGCCGCACCGGCCGAAACCCGCCGCGTACGAGGTCGGCCGGGGGGTATCCGCAGAGGTGGCGATCCGTGCGGGCCGCGCGGGCGCCGGAGGCGACGCGGGGCCGGAGGGGGCGGGGAAGTGGCCGGAAGAGCGGACCGGGCGAGGGAGGCATGGCGGCGCTCGGCGCCGGGCCGGATCTGGCAGCAGGGCGCGGACATGGAGCTGATGCACCGCTCGATGGGCTTCGCGGCGCTCGGCCTGGTGACGCTGATGCCGCTGCTCATCGTGGTGGCGGCGGCCGTGCCGTACCAGCGCTCGGGCTTCGCGCAGTGGATCGTGGACGGCATGGGCCTGTCGGCGGGGCCCGCGGAGACCGTGCGGCGGCTCTTCTCCACCCCGGGCAAGGTGCTGAGCACCACCAGCGCGCTGAGCCTGGCGGCGCTGGCGGTCTTCGGGCTGTCCTTCGCGGCGAGCGTGGCGACCGGCTACGAGCGGATCTGGGCGCTGCCGGCGAGCCCCTGGCACGCGGCCTGGCGGCGGGCGGTGTGGCTGGCGGCGCTGACCGCGTATCTGTTCGTGGAGGCACAGAGCGGCACGGTGCTGGACGGCGGTGTCCCGGCGACCGCGCTGCGTATCGCCTTCACCCTGGCCTGCGGGGTGCTCTTCTTCTGGTGGGGGCAGCGCTTCCTGCTCGGCAACCGCGTCCCCGGGCGCCCGGCGCTCACCGGCGCGGTGTGCACCATGGTCGGACTGGTGGGCCTGCGGGTCTTCTCGGTGCTGGTGCTCTCGCCCCTGACGCTGACCAGCGCGGTGACGTACGGCCCGGTCGGCACGGTGCTGATGGTGCAGAGCTGGCTGATCGGGGTGGGGTTCGTCATCTTCGGCGGCGCGCTGGTCGGGCGCCAGCTGCACCGCGGGGCGCTGCCCGAGGGCGCCGGGGCCGGGGTGCCGCGGCCGGGTGAGCCCGTCGAACCGGTCGAGCCCGCCCAGCACATCGGACCGCGCCGCCGGCCCCACCGCGCCGGCCGGCGCTGACCTGCTGCCGGGGCGCTGACCTCCTGCCCGGGCGTACGACGTGCGGGCGGCTCAGGACGGCTCGGGCCGGCCCGGCGCGACGGCGGGGAAGAGCACCGCGGCGCCGGTGAGGTCGAGCAGACGTTGCACCGGCGCGCTGACGGCCAGCAGGCTGACGCTCCCGGCCTGTTCGAGCGCCGCGAGGCGGGCGGTGGCGAGAACGGTCAGGAAGGTCGAGTCGGCGAAGCTGACCCCGGCCAGGTCGAAGACCAGGTGCGGGTGGTGGGCCAGCGCTCGGTCCACGGCCTCGCGCAGGGCCGACTGCCCGTCGAGGTCCGCGTCTCCCGACACGGTGACCACACTGGGCTCGCCGAGCGCGACGGTGACTCTCAGCACCGGCTCGCCCTCGGGGACGGGACTGGCATTCATGACCGCTCCGCAACTCGAACGCCGTCTGACGCGCTGATTTTTCCACACCCGGACCCAGGAATTCACCAGGCCCGGTAACGAACCGGGAGTGAACCGGTGCGAGGCGGCGCGAAGTTCCCGGAAATCTCCGGGTGTGCCGCGTGTGATGCCGGGTAGACGCCCGTCGACCTACTCGACAACGTTGGGCGACCACATGACGGCAACCACATACGGCGCGGGAACAACGACGAAGACGGCGCAGCCCTTCCACAGTGTTCCGGCCGTGGACGGGCTGCCGTTCATCGAAGAAGCGGGAAAGGTCGCGCCCAAGGACGCCCGGCAGCTGTCGAAGCTGTTCTTCGACCGGCTCCAGTCCCTGGAAGAGGGCACGGCCGCGTACTCGTACGCGCGCAGCACCCTGATCGAGATGAACATGTCGCTGGTGCGGTTCTCCGCGCGCCGCTTCCGCGGCCGCGGTCCTGAGGAGATGGAGGACATCCTCCAGGTCGGCACGATCGGGCTGATCAAGGCGATCGACCGGTTCGACCTGTCGCGCGAGGTGGAGTTCACGACCTTCGCGGTGCCGTACATCGTCGGGGAGATGAAGCGGTTCTTCCGCGACACCTCCTGGGCCGTGCATGTGCCGCGGCGCCTCCAGGAGCTGCGGGTGGAGCTGGCCAAGGCCCGCGACCACCTCACCGCCGTCCTGGACGCGGTGCCCACCATCGCGGAACTCGCCGCCTACCTGGAGATCACCGAGGAAGACGTCATCGAGGGCCTGGTGGCCTCCAACGGCTACACCGCGGGCTCCATCGACGTACCCGCCGGCGGCGACGAGGGCGAGGACGCGGGCCGCTCCTACACCGACACCATCGGCGCCCCGGACCCGGCCATGGAACTGGTCGAGGACTTCCACGCGCTCGCGCCGATGCTGGGCAAGCTGGACGACCGGGAACGCCTGATCCTCCAGCTGCGCTTCGGCCAGGAGATGACCCAGGCCGAGATCGGCGCCGAACTCGGCTACTCCCAGATGCACGTCTCGCGGCTGATCTCCCGCACGCTGGCCAAGCTCCGCGCCGGGATGCTCACCGAGGCGTGAGCGACCCGGAAGCCCGGGAAGAGCAACGGCTGCGCGCGACCTCCGTGGTCGCGCGCAGCCGTCGTATGTCTCCCCGCGGGACGTCTCGGGGCATGCCCTTCTCCGTAGGAGCGCGGCGGGCGCCGTGCCGATCGTGATCCCTCTCCGCAAGGCCGCGGCGGCCCTCGTCGCAGCCGTGCCCCCGGCGGGTCCCGCCGCGGCCGCGCGTGCTCCCGCGAGACCGCGGCGGAGGTGTCGTTCAGGCCACGGGCCGCAGTGCCATCTGCGCGGTGATCCGCTTTCCCTTGGGTGTGGCCGCCACCTTGAAGCCGCCGCAGAGCGCCGTCACGATCTCCAGACCGTGCCGCCCCACCCGGGCCGGGTCGGGGGTCATCGCCGCGACGGGTTCCTCCGAGGTGTCCCACACCATGATCTCCACCACGTCGTCGGCGACGCGCAGATCCAGGCCGAACAAGCCCCGGGTGTGCTTCACCGCGTTGGTGACCAGTTCACTGACCACCAGGTGCACATCCGCGACCACCGTGGCGGACACCGGCCTCCCCGACCTGGTCAGACCGCTGAAAAGCTCCGCCGCAAGGCGCCTGGCAGCGGCGATGTCCGCCGGCTCGCCGTTGTAGACCTCGCTGATACTCACCACACCACCCTTGGAACGACGATTGCCCCCGACCGCGGCCGTTGCCGGCCGCACCGTCCTACCGCAACCGTGACAAGTCGACCGCACAGAACCGGCCGCTCCTGGCGCCTACCCCGACACGGCCACCCACTCCTGCTCCGGGCATGCCAGTCGCCGGCAAGTCCGCGCGGACCCCGCGGACCGGGTATCCGTCCGGCCATGGTGTTGACATGGACAGGACTAGTTACGATCCTGCTGAGGCGTGCTCCCACCAGTCCGCTGTTCCTCCGCCGGCCCCGACGCCGAAGCGGAGGCCGATCACGGGACGGGACGATGAAGCTTCTCCGATGTCTGCGCGGCGCCGCCGCCTTCGCGCTGGCCGCGACCCTGGCCGCGGTGGTCCCGCTGGTCTGCGCCGCCCCTGCCCGGGCCGGCCAGACCACGCTGCGGGCGGCCGACCCGAGTGTGATCCGGGTCGGGAGCACCTACATCTCCGTACAGTCCGCCGGCGGCGGGATCGCCGTCCGGCAGGCCGCCTCGACGGCCGCCCTGGCCTCCGCACCCGCGCGGCAGGTCTGGTCCGACACCCGCGGCCGCGGCGAGGTCTGGGCCCCGGAGCTGGTCACCGACGGCGGTCGCTACTACATCTACTTCACGGCCGGGACCGGCGCGGCCCACCGGATGTTCGTCATCAGCTCCGCCGCCCCGGACAGCGGATACGGCGCCGAGACGCAGCTCGCCCTGCCGGACGGCAAATGGGCGATCGACGGGACGATGTTCACCTTCGCCGGGCAGCGCTGGTTCGTCTGGTCGGGCTGGGCCGGCGACACCAATGTCGAGCAGAACCTCTACATCGCCCGGATGAGCAGTCCGACCGCGCCGACCGGCGCGCGCTTCATCATCTCGCAGCCGCGGGAGAGCTGGGAGCGGGTGGTCGGCAACCCCTTCATCAACGAGGCGCCGGAAGCCGTCAAGGACCCCAGCGGCCAGCTGCACATCGTGTACTCGGCCAACGGCAGCTGGAGCGACCAGTACTGCCTGGCCGACCTGCGGCTGCGGTCCGGCGGCGACCCGACGTACGTGTGGGACTGGTACAAGTCGAACGGCTGCCTGTTCGGCTCCGACGCCGCCACGATGATGCCCGGCTGGGACCCCACACTCCACGTCAACGGCCCGGGCCACCACAGCTTCGTGCTGCTCAACGGCGACATCGCCACCAGCCCGCCCGCCGGTCCGACCTTCCCGCTGATGTTCCACGCGGTGCCGAAGGGGACGCCGTACTCCTGGGACAACCGCTACTGGTACACCGGCTCCTTCTGCTGGTGGGGCGGGACCACCTACAGCCGGGCCAACGTGCCGGGACCGACCGCCGACACCGGCTGGAGCCTGAAGTTCTTCGAGTAGCCGGCCCGTGCCCGCCCTCCGGGGCCGCCGGTGTCCGCGGTGCGCGGGCACCGGCATAGCATCGGGCGATGCGCCCCACGACCGCCGCGGCACCCGTACTTTCCTGCCTGCTCGCCTGCGCCCTCCTGACGGGCTGCGGCGCGTCCGGCGGCGGCTCCGCTCACGCCGGGGCGCCGGCGGCGTCCGCGTCCGTGACGACGGCCGCCGCGAGCGCCGCGCCCTCGGCGCCGGCCACCGTGTCGAGCACCCGCCGGCCCGAACCGTCCCCGGCCACGACGGCGCCGAAGGCGGCTTCGGCCGCGCACGCGGGCAACCCGGACGGGCATGCGGCGGTGCCGGCCGCCGCGCGGGCGGCCGACACCTCGAAGCCGACCAGGACCGTGGGCAGCGGGACCCCCGCGAGCTGCACCTCGGCAGCGGTGGTGGCCGCGGTCGCCAAGGGCGGGGTCATCACCTTCTCCTGCGGACCGCGTCCCGTGGTGATCACCATGAAGGCGACGGCCAAGGTGCGCAACGCCTCGGCCCGTGTCGTCCTCGACGGCGGCGGCAAGGTCACGCTCAGCGGCGGGGGAAAGCGGCGCATCCTCTCCATGGACACCTGCGACCAGGCGCAAGGGTGGACGACCTCGCACTGCCAGGACCAGAGCACGCCCGAACTCACCGTGCAGAACCTGGCCTTCGCCGACGGCGATTCCACCGGCGAGACGGCCGAGGGCGGCGGCGGAGGCGCGATCCTCGTGCGCGGCGGGCGCTTCAAGGCCGTCAACGACCGCTTCGTGCGCAACCGCTGCGACCGCAGCGGACCGGACCTCGGCGGCGCCGCGATCCGCGTCCTGGACCAATACCACGGACTGCCCGTCTACATCACCGGCAGCACCTTCGGCGGGGCGCCCGGCGAGGGCGGGGTCTGCTCCAACGGCGGGGCGCTCAGCAGCATCGGGGTGTCGTGGGTGGTGCTCAACAGCGTCATCAGCTACAACTCGGCGGTCGGCAGCGGCGCCAACCCCGCCCGCGGCGGCACCCCGGGCGGCGGCAGCGGGGGAGGGGTGTACACCGACGGCAACCGCTACACCGTCCGCGTCGAGGGCTCGCTGATCGCGCACAACGACGCCAAGGAGGGCGGCGGCGCCTTCTTCTTCGTCAGCAACGACCACACCGGCACCCTGGCCCTGCGCCGCTCCACCCTGCGCTCCAACCCCAGCCACGGCTTCGCCACGGCCGGCTACCCCGGGGTCTTCTGCATCGGCGCGGGCACGCCGGACGTGTCCGGCAGCACGCTGAGGTGACCCCGGGGCCGGGCGCGAGGGGCGCCCGGGCGGTCAGCGCAGGCGGAAGACCTGCGCCGCGGTGCCGTTGCAGTCGTAGAGCTGGAGCGCGTCGCCCTGCTGCTGGAGGCCGCCGGCGTCGTCCAGGCAGCGCCCGGACTGCGCGTTGAGCACGGTGCCGTCCGGCCGGCTCGTCCAGGCCTGCGCGCCCGTGCCGTTGCAGTCCCACAGCCGGACCCGGGTGCCGTTGGCGGTGCCGCCGGCCGCCGCGTCCAGGCACTTGCCCAGCGTGTGCAGCGTACGGTCGCCGGGCGCCGACCAGCGCTGCGCGTCGGTGGAGTTGCAGCCCCACAGCTGTACGGGGGTCGCCGAGGCCGGGTCGGCGTTCGCCACGTCGGCGCACAGGCCGCCGGGGCCGCCGAGCGGGCCCGGCGGCAGCTTCCACAGCTGGGCGCCGGTGCCGTTGCAGTCGTAGAGCTGGAGTTGGACGGCGCCTGGCGCGGGGTTGCTGTCGGGCACGTCGAGGCAGCGGCCCGAGGCCGGGTTGAGCAGGCTGCCGTCGGTGCGGTGGGTCCAGGTCTGCGCGGCCGAGCCCGCGCACGCCGCGAGCGCGACCGGGGTGCGGTTGCCGGTGCCGCCGCCCGACGCGGTGACGCAGCTGCCCAGCGTGCGCAGGGTGGAGTCGGCCTGGAGCGCGAACTGCTGGCCCGCGCCGTGGTCGCAGTCGAGCAGTTGGAGGGCGGCCCCGTCGGTGGCGGCGCCGCCGCGGACGTCCAGGCAGTGGCCGGCGTAGCCGATGACCTCGCCGGTGGCCGGGTTGGCCGTCGCGCTGCCGGTCAGCGCGACGGTGTGCGCGGAGTTCAGCGGCAGCGCGGCCGTGGTGACGGTGACCGTGCGGCGCTGCGGATTCCACGACCAGCCGGTCTCCGGCACCTGGACGCCGTCGACGAGAACCGCGGTCGGCGCCGCGGAGTTCGACAGCCGCAGTGTGTACGCCCGCGTGGTCGGGGCGCCGGGCCAACTGCCGCTCTGCGCGCCGACGGTGAGCGTCCGCGCGGTGTCGTTCCAGGACAGCGGCGCGGTCGCCGACTGGCCCATGGTGTAGCCGGCGCCCTCGCCCGCGTCGGAGTACAGCGAGAACGAACCGTTCGCGCCCGCCGCGACGTTGACGGTGAGCGCGGTGAGCGGCTGCTGCGCGTTGTCGGTGTAGTCGGTGCGGGTGGCCAGAATGCCGCCGCCCCTGATCAGCACCGGGAACTGCCCGAGCGGGTCGGTGATCGTCACGGTCGCGGGACCGGTGTAGGTGTGGCCGGTGAAGTAGTCGGTCCAGGTGCCCGGCGGGATCCACACCGACGCCGAGCCGTTGCCCGACGTGTCGTTCGGGGTGGTGACCGGCGCGACCAGCACGTCGTCGCCGTACAGGTACTGGCCCTGCGCGTGATAGGCGGCTTCCTGCGCCGGGTAGTCGAGGTACATCGGGCGCACGACGGGGACACCGGTGGTGTTGGCCTGCCGCGCCAGCGTGTAGGTGTACGGCACCAGGGACTCGCGCAGCCGCAGCGCCTGCTCGGCGGCGGTCTCGGCGGCGCCGGTGTAATTCCACGGCAGCCGGTCGCCGTGGTCGGAGTGCAGGCGGTCGACCGGCTGGAAGGCGCCGAACTGGAGCCACCGTACGTACAGGTCGTCGGGCAGGTGGCCGCCGTGGAAGCTGCCGATGTCGTGGCTGACGTTGGACAGGCCCGCGGCGGCCTCGTCGGCGGTGAAGCGCACCTCGAAGCCGAGCATGTCCCAGGTGGCCGGGGTGTCGCCGGTGAACTGCATGGTGGTGCGGCGCTCCGACCACGGTCCGAGGGCGTAGTTGCTGTCGTCGCCGCCCTGTTCCGAGCCGCCGAGGCGGGCGAAGGAGAAGCCGCGCAGGCCCTTGGCCGCGGCGTCGTCGGCGTACGCCTGGTTGATCAGGTTGTCGGGGGCGACGTGCGGGTCGCTCGCGGTGGAGCCGCCGCAGCCGCCGCAGTAGTCCAGCCACCACTCCCGTACGCCCTGCTGCTCGAAGGGCTGGTGCAGGCCGAGGTACGCGGCGAGCTGGGAGGGGCTGGACCAGTCGAAGCGGTAGGTGTTCCCGCTGTCGACGGTGAGCCCGCCCGCCTGGCTGTTGGCGGCGGCGAATCTCGGGTCGTCCCCGTTGATGCTCGGGTGGATGTTCATCGCGACCGCGAGGCCCTGCTGCTTGGTCCAGTTCACGAACGCCTGCGGGTCGGGGAAGAGCGCGGAATTCCAGTTCCAGCCGTTCCACTGGGTCGGCGACTTCCAGTCGGTGTCCACCACGAGCCAGTCGATCGGGGTGTTGTGGCCGCGGAAGGCCGGCAGCAGCGTGTTCTGGTAGTCGGCCGTGCTGTAGGCGTAGTAGCGCGAGTACCAGACCCCGTACGCCGACTGCGGCAGCAGGTCCGTGCCGCCGGTCAGGGCGTTGAGGTCGGACAGGCCCTGCTTGTAGTCCTGGCCGTAGCCGAAGAAGTAGCCGTCCTGGTAGGGCTTGCCGCTGTGGGCGGGGCGGTCGGTGACCGTGTGGCCGGCGCCGAGCAGGGCGCTGCGGCTGTCGTCGAGCAGGTACCAGCCGTGCCGGTCGAGGATGCCGGGGTGCTCGGGCACCGGCAGCGTCCTGGGGTTGTCCAGGGTCCGCGACCAGCCGCCGAGGGTGTCGGCCGGCCCGGCGCCGTAGCCGGTGGTGGTCAGGTCGGTCTGCGCCGCCGGGTAGGCGGTGGTGGCGACCGGGGTGACGGCGAGGCTGTCGAGGTTGACCCGGCCGGTGTCGCCGGCGTTCTGCACCAGTGCCAGGGTGTCGGTGCCCGCGGTGAGGTGCACGGTCGCAGAGGCGGTGGACCAGGCGTCCCAGGAGGACGTCGCGGGCAGGCTCAGCGCGGGTCCCGCGGCGCCGTTGACCCGGGTGGACAGGGTGCCTGTGCCGCCCGCCGCGTTGGAGTAGCGGACCTGGAGCCGGTAGTCGCCGGTGGCCGGGATCTGCGAGACGTCCTGGCTGATCCCGCTGCCGGTGGCCTCGTAGCCGGCCACGAAGCCGCTCCCGGTGTGGCCGCTGTGGTCGTACGCCACCGCGCCGCGCCCGCTGAACAGCGCGTCCTCGGCCTCGCACGCGGCGCCGAGGGCGCAGTACGACGGGAACGCGGGCTCGGCCTGTACGCCGGTCGCGGTCAGCGCGACGGTGGTGTTGGCCGCCGTGAAGGGTCCGCTGCCCTGCTTCCAGCGCAGCGTCAGCGCACTGGTCCTGATCTCCCGGTAGCCGTCGGAGGTCACGTCGGTGGTGTAGGCGGGCGGGGTGAAGGAGCGGTTGACCGCGTTGAAGGTGGCGCCGTCCTGGAAGGCGCCGTCGCCGGCGTACTCCAGCCGGACTAGCGTCGGGGTGAGGACCTCGAAGCGCGCGCTGCCGTCGGTGACGGACACCGCCGCGGCGCCGGCCGCGGGCGCCCCGGCCGCGGCGGCGGCCAGCAGCCCGGACAGCAGCGCCAGACACCCCGCGAGGGGGACCAGCGCCCGGCGCAGGCCGCCCCCTCCAGGGCGCCGGTGCGGCTTTCGTACGGAACGAGGGTGCACAGGAGGCCTCCCGGAGGCTCGCGGACATCGTTGTCGCGCACTGGGGACGACCGGTCTCGGGACCCGGGAGGGCCGCACGAGCGCCGGGGACGCCAGTGTCAGCTTACGACGCGTTCACGTCAAGAAGGCCGGCGCCTGGCCCGGGCCCGCTGGGCGGAGGCGACCGCGGACCTGGCGACCGGGCCGCGCAGCGCGGCGCGGGCGGCGTTCGCGCCGGGTGCGCCGTGCACGCCGCCGCCGGGGTGGGCCCGCCTGTCCAGCCTGGGAAGGCCCGCCCGCTCCCGCCCGCCGACATGGGGGCCGTATGAGCGGCGGTTCGGGGTAGACATGTCGGTATGACCACATCTCGTCCGACCCATGCCACGCCCGATCTGCCGCCCGTCGTCCAGGTCCCCGACCTGCCAGGCGCGGGCGCTCCGGCCGCCGACAGCCGACCGTCGGACCGCCGCGAGGACACCCCGGCCGCCCGGCCGGGCCCCGCGCCGGCGACCGACACCCCGGACGAGCCCGCGGACTGACACCGGGCACACGCCCCTCCCCCGGCGCCGGTCCGCGGAAGGCGCCCCGCTCAGCCGTCGCGGCGCTCCGCGGGCAGGCGCTCCAGCAGCCCGCGCAGGTCGTCCGCGTGCTCCTCCTCCTGTGCGAGCAGGTCCTCGAAGACCCGCCGCGTGGTGGGGTCGCGGTCGCCGAGCCACTTGACGATCTCGGTGTACGAGGCGATGGCGACCCGTTCGGCCACCAGGTCCTCCTCGATCATCGTCACCAGACCGGCGCTCGCGTCGTACTCCGCGTGGGAGCGCCCGGTCAGCGTGTCGGGGTTGAAGTCCGGCTCCCCGCCGAGCTGCACGATGCGGGTGGCCAGCTTGTCGGCGTGCTGCTCCTCCTCCTGCGCGTGCTCCAGGAATTCCGCGGCGACCGGTTCGGAGTACATCCCCGTCGCCGTGTAGTAGTGGCGCTTGTAGCGCAGGGTGCAGACGATCTCGGTGGCCAGCGCCTCGTTGAGGACCTGGAGCACCCGGGGGAGGTCGGCCCCGTAGGCGTCGGTCACCGGCCCCTTGCCGATCTCCTGGCGGGCCCGCTCGCGGATGGTCTCGATATCGGTCAGGAAATCCGCCACTGCACATCCTCCTCGTTGTCGCGCCGCACGCCGCCACCGGTCGAAGCGACCGCAGGACCCGCCGCGCCTCGGGCTATGTGTGCCCTGATCCACGTCCTCTACGACCGGACCGCGCCGGCCGCCCGGATTCCCCGGCCGCTTTTCACCCTCTCGGCTCAGCGTCACGCTGCGTGACGGCGCGGGGGATCAGGCCGGGTCGGCCACGGGCAGGCGCAGCAGGACGGTGACGGACTTGCCGCGGTCGGTCGTCGTGGACGAGACGGCCTCGGTCAGCGCGGAGACGATCTCCAGCCCGTGCCGCCCGATGCGCTGCGGATCGGGGCTCATCGCGACCGGCGGCTCGGGGGAGCTGTCCCACACGGTGATCTCCACCCCGTGGCCGGCGAACTCCAGGTCCAGGCCGTAGGGGCCCGACGTGTGCTTGGCGGCGTTCGTGACGAGTTCGCTGACCACCAGCTGGGCGGCGTCGGTGACATGCCGCGGGATCGCGACCCCGGTCCGCGCGCGGACGCCGTCGAGGAAGGCCGCCATGCACATGCGTGCGCGCGCGATCGTGCCCGATTCACGACCGTAGACCTCACTCATGCGCACCGGACATCCTCCTCCGCGACCTCTTGCTGCCCCGGGATCGTACGCCGCCCGTGTGCGTACCCGCGCGCCGCGCGAGCGCCCGGGACCGCCGGAGCGGTGGTCCGCCCGCCGTCCGCGGCCACCGAACCTTCGGCATACTTCCTGCATGTCATCACACGAGAGCGGCCCGGTGCCGACACCGGTCGTCGAGGCCAGGGGAGACCTCGACGCCGAAACGCTCGGCCCCCTCGCCGCCGAACTCGAGGACGCCGCGGCCGGGCACAGCGCGGTGGTCCTGGACGCCCGCGGCGTCACCTTCGGCGACTCCTCGTTCCTGCGGCTGGTGATGATCTTCCACCAGAGGACGGACCTGCGGATCGCCGCCCCCGGACCCGCCGTGACGCGGCTGTTCGAGCTGGTCAGGGTCGACACCGTGCTGCGGCTCTACCCGAGCGTCGAGGCCGCGCTCGGCGCGCCCCCCGCGGCCTGAGCCGGCGACCGCGGCCTCGCGAGATTGCGCCGGGCGGGGCAGGACGGTTGGATCGCCGTGTACCGCGGACGCGGCCCATCCCGCGGGGAGGGCGGCGCCGCCGGACGGCGTACACGGCGAGGGGCGGGCGCGATGGCGGGGTCGACCGGCAGCGAGGGGGACAGGAGCGCCGCTTTCCCCGCGGAGCTGCTGTCGGCGGCGCCCGGCAGCGCGGTCAGCGCCCTCGTGGCGGCCACGGCGTGGGAGTCGAGCGCGCTGGGCCCGGTCCAGGACTGGCCCGCGCAGTTGCGCGCCGCGCTGGGCGTCTGCCTGAACTCGCCGTTCCCCATGATGATCATGTGGGGTCCCGAGCTGTCGATGCTCTACAACGACGCCTTCGTCCCGATCCTGGGCGCCAAGCACCCGGCCCTGGGCCAGCCGGTCCCGCACGTCTGGTCCGACGCCTGGCCGGCGGTCGGCGGGTGGGTCGACGGGGTCATGGACGGCGGGACCGCCACCTACCGCGAGGACCTGGAGCTGGTCCTCCAGCGCAACGGCTTCGACGAGACCGTCTACTTCACCTTCGCCTACAGCGCCATCCCGGTGCCCGCCGGGGTGGGCGGGGTCCTCACGGTCGTCACCGAGACCACGGGCCAAGTGCTGGGCACCCGCCGGCTCGGGGTGCTGCGCGAACTGGGCGAGGCGCGCTCGGCGCAGGTCACCGACGTCCGCGAGGCGTGCCGGGCCGCGATCGGCGTGCTGGACGCGCACCGCGACGACGTGCCCTTCGCCGTCGTCTACCTGTCGGCGGACACCGGGCGGACCGCCGAGCCGGTCGCGTGGTTCGGCCTGGACGAGCCCGGGGACGGGCCGGTCCCCTGCACCGTCGCCCCGGCCGGGGACGGAGCGTGGATCTGGCAGGCCGCCGCCGGCGGCGAAGCCAGGACCCGGCACGGGCTGGCGCTGCCGCTCCGGGCCGGCGGGCACCGGCCGGCGGCCGGACGCACCGGGCACACGACCGTCGACACGGCGGTCGCCCTGCCGCTGGCGGCCGGCGGCGCCGCGCGGGCGCGCGGCGCGGTGGTCTTCGGCGTCAGCCCGGACCTGCCGCTGGACGACACCTACCAGGGGTTCCTGGAACTGGCGGCCGGCCATCTGGCCAAGGCCGTGGCCGACGCCGAGGCCCAGGCCGCCCGGGTGCGCCGCGCCGAGGAGCTGGCCGAACTCGACCGCGCCAAGACCCGCTTCTTCACCTCGGTCAGCCACGAGCTGCGCACCCCGCTGACTTTGATCGCGGGGCCGGCGCAGGACGCGCTCGCCGACGACCTGCACCCGCTGCCGGCCGTGCAGCGCGCACGTATGGATCTTGTCCACCGCAACGCCGGACGGCTGCGCCGGCTGGTCGACACCCTGCTGGACTTCAGCCGCATCCAGGACGGGCGGATGCGGGCCGAACCCGTCGCGACCGACCTCGGCGCCCTCACCCGCGGTGTCGCCGAGTCCTTCGCCCCCGCCGTGGAGCGCGCGGGACTGCGCTTCGTCATCGACTGCCCCTCGCCGCCGCGCCCGCTGCTCGCGGACCCCGAGCTGTGGGAGCGGATCGTGCTCAACCTGCTGTCCAACGCGGTGAAATTCACCCCGGACGGCGAGATCCGGGTCGGCCTGCGCACCACCGACGACACGGTGGAACTCGCCGTCCGCGACACCGGGACGGGCATCGCGCCGGACGAACTGCCGTACATCTTCGAGCGGTTCCGCCAGGCCGGCTCCGCGGGGGGAAGGTCCCACGAGGGCTCGGGCATCGGCCTGGCACTCGTCCAGGAGCTGGCCGCGCTCCACGGCGGCCACGCCCGGGCGTCCAGCGTCCCGGGCGAGGGCACCGAGCTGACCGTCGCCGTTCCCGCACGCTGGGCGCGGACCCCGCCGGTGCGCACGCACCCGGGGCGCGCGGCGGAGAGCCATCTGGCGGAAGCACTGGGGTGGAGCGAACCGGTCGTACAGCCCGGCCCCGCCCCCGGGCCGCCGGCCGGGGCCGACACCATCGTCGTGGCCGAGGACAACGCGGACCTGCGGGCGTATCTGACCGGCCTGCTCCGGCCGCACTACACCGTCACCGTGGCCGCGGACGGCAGGGACGCCCTCGACCTGGCCCGGCGGCAGCGGCCCGACCTGGTGCTCACCGACGTCATGATGCCCGGCCTCGACGGCTTCGGGCTGCTGCGCGCCCTGCGGGCCGACCCCGCGACCGCCGCCATCCCGGTGATCTTCCTCTCCGCCCGCGCCGGCGACGAGGCGGCCGTCGAGGGGCTGGCCGGCGGCGCCGACGACTACCTGGCCAAGCCGTTCTCCTCCGCCGACCTGCTCGCCAGGGTGCGCTCCAACCTGGACATGGCGCGGCTGCGCACCCACGAGTCCGCCTGGCGCACCGCGCTGGTCGCCGCGATGCAGGACGGGTTCTTCGTGCTGGACGCCGACCTGTCCGTCATCGAGGTCAACGACGCCTTCACCCACCTGCTCGGCCACCCCGCCCGGCAGCTGCCCTGGCCCGTACCGCATCCCTGGTGGCCCGCCCTCCAGCAGGACCCGGAGGGCTTCGCCCTGGTCGAGCGGGCGCTGGCCGCCGCGCGCGAGCAGGGCTCGGGGCGGTTCGTGCTGCCGCTGCGGCACCGCGACGGCCACCGGGTGTGGGCCGACATCTCGCTGGACTCCGTACGCGACCGGCGCGGCGGCCCGCGCACCCTGCTGGTCGGCACCCTGCGCGACATCACCACCCAGTACCTGACCGCGGAACGCGACGCCGCCGTCGCCCGCCTCGCCGGGCTGCTCGCCGACATCGACGACAGCGCCCGGGTCCTGGACGTGGCCCTGGCCGAACTCCAGAAGTCCTGGCAGGCCGCCCGGGCGTCCCTGGTGCGCTGGACCGCCGCCGGCGACCCGGTGCCCACGGCCACCACCGGCCCGGCGCCCGCGGCCTCGGACCTGCCCCCCGCGCACGCCGAGGACCGGGTCCGCGCGGGCCGCCTGGTCACCGTCCCCGACGAGGACGGCGCCGCCGAGGACACCCGGATCACCGCGGTCGGCGCGCCCGCCTACGACGGCACAGGGCCCGCCCTGGTCTGGATCGAGTTCAGCCCCGCACGCTTCTTCTCCGTCGCCGACCGCACCGCGCTGATCCAGCTGACCGGCCACCTGCAGAGCGCCCTGAGCCGCTGCCGCGCCTACGACGAGCAGCGCCAGGTCGCCCTGGCGCTCCAGCGGGCCATCCTCGGGCCCAGCGACCTGCCGCCCGCGTTCGCCGTACGCTACGAGCCGGCCAGCTCCACCCTGGAGGTCGGCGGCGACTGGTACGACGTCGTCCCGCTGCCCGAGGGCCGCTACGGGATCGTCGTCGGGGACGTCGTCGGCAGCGGCCTGCCCGCGGCCACCACCATGGGCCAGCTGCGCAGCGCCGCCCGCGCGCTGCTGCTGGAGAACGGCGGCCCGGCCCACGTCATGGAGGCCCTCGACCGCTTCGGCGCCCTGCTGGACGGCGCCTTCTGCAGCACCGTCTTCTGCGGCGTCATCGACCCGGCCGCCGGCACCCTGCGCTACAGCAGCGCCGGGCACCCGCCGGGCCTCCTCGCCGAGCCCGACGGCACCGTCCGCCGGCTCGACGCGGCCCAGTCGGTGCCCCTGGCCGTCCTCGCCGGCCACCGGCGCCCCGAGGCGAGCACCGCGATCCCCGCCGGCTCCGCGCTGCTGCTCTACACCGACGGCCTGGTCGAACGCCGCCGCGAGACCATCGACGCCGGGCTCGACCGCGCCGCCGGGGTGCTGGCCGCCGGCCGGCACCTGGCGCCCGCCGACCTCGTGGACCTGCTCTGCGCGCGGCTGCTCGGCACCGACCCGCACGAGGACGACGTCGCCCTCCTCGCCTACCGCCAGGACTGACCGCCCGGGGCCGTGCCTTACCGATCTGACGAGCTTCCCCGGCGGGACGCCGTTTCCCCGCGTCGTGCCTGTTCGTTGAGCCGTGCGCGGCGCGGCCCCGGGCCGGGCGCCCGGTGGCGCGGACGCGCTCCGGCGCGGGGCCGCGATCGGCGCGAATCGTCGGCGCGGCCGGGGGTAGACGCAATCCCGACGCCGTGCTGCCGGCCGCAGAGCCGGCCCGGCGCCCGGGTTCCGCACGCGGGACCGGGCCCGGCGGGACCATCATGGCGAAGGGGGATGACGCAGTGTCCGACATGCCGGCCCGCGCGGTACCAAGGCCAGGCTCCGCGGCCCCCGAGCCGCACGGGCCCGACGGCGTCGACACCCCCGGGACGCAGGAGATCCTGCTTATCGCCGGTGCCGACACGCTCGCCTCCGGCACGACTGCGGCCGACCCGACCGCCGCCGCTCCGAGTGCCGCCGACGCGACCGCCGTCGCCCCGAGTGCCTCGGACGCGACCTCCTCCGACGCGACCGCCGCAAGCGGCACGGAGCCCGCGCAGGACACGGCCGGGGCCGCGGACGGACGGGTGCGGCCACCCGGGAGAAGGGTGGCGGTCGTCCGGCGGTCCTGGTTCCAGATCGGCTTCGGGCTCGCGCTCGGCGCGATCCTGGCGTGGCTGCTGGTGCAGACCGTGCTCAGGCTCAGCGAACTGCTGACGCTGCTGCTGCTCGCCGTCTTCATCGCGGTCAGCCTGGAGCCGGTCGTCGCCTGGCTGGGGCGCCTCGGGCTGCGCCGCGGCTGGTCGGTGGCGGCGGTGCTGGCCGGATTCGCCGGTCTGCTGGCCGGCTTCCTCGCGCTGATCATCCCGCCGGTCACCGACGCGGTGAACGCGCTGACCGACGGCATTCCGCGCTGGCGCCAGCAGTTGCACGACCACCACTCCACCCTGGGCCGGCTGGAGGACCACTACCACATCATCGAAAAGGCGCAGTCGAAGCTGAACTCCGGCGGCGCCTCCCAGGTGGCCGGCGGCGTGCTCGGGGCCGGCCAGCTGGTGATCAGCCTCATCACCTCCACCGTCATCGTGATCACGGTGACCCTCTACATGATGGCGGCGCTGCCCACGATCAAGCAGTTCTGCTACCGCTTCGTCCCCGGCACCCGGCGCCCCCGGGTGGAGGCCGTCACCGAGGAGATCCTCAGCCGGGTCGGCCGGTACATGCTCGGCAACATCGCGACCTCGGCGATCGCCGGGATCGCCACCTTCGTGTGGTGCGAGGCCATCGGTGTGCCGTACGCGGCGGCGCTGGGCTTCTTCGTGGCGCTGATGGACATGGTGCCGGTGGTCGGCTCGACGGTCGGCGGCATCGTGGTGAGCCTGGTGGCACTGACCGTCTCCCTCCCGGTGGCCATCGCCACCGCGGCCTTCTACGTCGGCTTCCGGGTCGCGGAGGACTACCTGATCATGCCGCGGGCCATGAGGTTCGCCGTCGACGTGCACCCGGTGGTGACCGTGGTCGCGGTGCTGGCCGGCGGGTCGCTGCTGGGCATCATCGGCGGCCTGGTGGCCATTCCGGCGGCCGTGGCGCTCGGCATCGTGCTCGACGAGTACGTCTTCCCGCGCACCGATGCCTCGTGACGGACCGCGGCGCGCCGGGGCGGCGCGAAGCGGCCGTCAGCGGGTAGGCGTGATCATGGCGGCACCGCCGGCTCTGCTGCCGCACCCGCGCACCGCCGCTCCACCCGCACACCGCCAGCGGTGCCGCATGCGCACCGCCGTCCGTCAGGAGAACGCCATGGTCCACGTCCGCCGCTCCTTCACCGTCGAGCGTCCGCTGCCCGCGGTCGCCGCCTACATCGCGGACTTCGCCCACGCGGTCGACTGGGACCCGGGCACGCGCGAGTGCGTACGCGACGGGGACGACGCCGAGCCCGCGGTGGGCGCCCGGTGGCGCAACGTCTCGGTCTTCCGCGGTCGCCGTACCGAGCTGGACTACCGGCTGGACCGCCGTGAGGAGCGCCGGGTGACCTTCACCGGCACCAACAAGACCGCCACCTCCACCGACGACTTCGGCTTCGAGGAGACGGGGGAGGGGACGCGCGTCACCTACGACGCGACCATCCGGTTCCACGGCCTGGCGCGGCTGGCCGATCCCTTCCTGCGCAAGGAGTTCGAGCGCCTCGGCGACGAGATCACCCGTACGCTGCCGGACGCCGTACGCGCGGCGGTCCCCAGCTGAGCGGCCCGGCCGGCCGGGCCGTACGATCCGGCCGGCCGGGCTCCCGCGGGTGTCCTTCAGGCGCCGCTCTTCGCGGCGGCGCCTGACCGGCGGGCCCGCTCGGCGTTGTAGTGGGCCCCGACGAGCAGGGCGAGATTGCTGAACCACATCCACACCAGGAAGGCGACCGCCCCGGCCAGCGGACCGTACAGCCGGTTGTACGTGCCCATGCGAGCGGTGTAGATCGCGAACCCGGCCGAGGTGAGCAGCCACAGGCCGACCGCCACACCGCCGCCCGGCGCGGTCGCCCGCAGGCTCCGCGCCCCGGGCGGCCCGGAGCGGAAGAGGATCAGGACCGTGGCCGCGGCCACGGTGACCAGCACCGGCCAGCGCAGCGCACGCCACGCCGACACCACCGGGCTGCCCAGGTGCAGCAGGTCACCGGTGCGGTGCGCGACCTCACCGCTGACGATCACACAGATGGTGCTGCACACCAGCAGGACCAGCAGCAGGAGCGCGGTGAGCACGACGCGCGGCGCGGCACGCCAGGCGGGCCGGTGGTCCTCCACGCCCTGGATGTGGTGCAGGGCCCGCCGGAAGACCGCGGCATAGCTGCACGCGGCCCATGCGGCGCCGACCCCGCTGAAGGTGGCGAGCGAGGTGGTCGCCGAGGCGTTCTCCGCCATGTGCCGCAGCGTGTTGGCCACCAGCGGCCGGGACTGCCCGGGCATCAGCACCTCAAGGCCGCCCGGGACCCCGCTGGCGTCCGGGCTGCCGGTCAGCCCGACGACCGACAGCGTCATCAGCAGCGCGGGGAAGAGCGCCAGCACCGCGTAATACGTGAGCGCGGCGGCCCGCTCCGTCGCGTCCTTGTCCCAGGCCGCCGCGATGGACCTGGCCAGCGTCCGGACCGCGCCGAAGAACACCGACACCCGCCCCTCCCGGCGCGGGGCCCGCTGCGTGCCGGGAGCGGCCTCGCCCGCGTCGTACCGGCCTTTCGTCCCGGCGCCCGCGCCCCGGCCCTTGCCGCCGGCCGCCCGTCCCGGCCCACCGGACGGCGCGCCCTCGCCAGTCGCCACCACAACCCCCTCGAACCCTGAGCCGCGGACACCGCAGCCGACGCCGGACTCCTGCCCCGGTCTGAGCCGGCGACAACACCTCGGGGCTCCCGGGATCGGTTCCGGGCCGGAACGCGGACCCCGCGGGCCGCCCCGAACCTCCGTAGCGGCCCCTTTCGCGGGGCGAAGGGCCGCCGACATGCTTGAATGACATGAACTTCCGCTCCGCCGGTCCGGAGCAGGAAACCTGGCGGGGCGGGCGATCCGGTACGCGGCCGAGTGCGTACCCCGAAAGCACCGCGTGCGGTGGCCCGGGGTCCTGAGCGCCGTGTCCGGCCTTCGCCCGTCGGGTGGCGAGCGGGGATGGAGGCGGCGGTGCGTGTCAGCGGGACGTACGACGGTGAGTCGGGTTCCATAGCGGAGGCAAGGAGGCTGGCCACGGTTTTTCTCGGCCGGGTCGTCGCCGAGGGCGCCGCGCCCGTGCCCGCCGACGTCGTGGGGATCGCGCAGCTGGTCGTCAGCGAACTGGTGACCAACGCGGTCAAGCACGTCGGCGGCCCGTGCGGTGTGGACCTCGAACTGGTCGGGGACGCGGTCGAGATCGGCGTCTGGGACCACTCCTCGCAGCCCGCGACGGTCATGGACCACGATCCGGCCCGCATCGGCCGGCACGGCATGGAGATCGTCGCGGCCCTGTGCGGAGGCTTCGAGGTGGATCTCACACCCACGGGCAAGCGGGTCACCGTCCGTCTGTCGCTGCGTCCGGCCCCCGGCCGGTGAGCTGGCACAACGCTGTGAACGGCGCGCGGGGGACGCAGTTGCCTCCTGGCCCGTGAGCCGGTCGGATCAGGCGATAAGCTACGCCAGCGGTGGACCGGTCATCGATCCGTCGCTCTCACGCGAAGGCAGTGCAGCGGTGCCCTGACCTGGTCGGATGTTCGAGACGATGTAGGGGAGCGCATTGTGGTCGCAACGAGCGGAACCGAAGGACTTGTGACATTGCTGTCCGGCGCGGGCGCCGACAGCGACCCGGCCGCCGAGTGGGTGGACCGCGTGTCGTCCTCCCTGGGCGGGCGCGTCAGCCGTGCGGAGGTCGACCGCGAACTGCGGGAGCTGTACACGGCGCTGCTGGCCGCCCTCGGCCAGGGCAGCCTCGACGCGCACGGCGAGGAGTTCGGCGAGGTGCGGGCCCTGCTGACCGAGCTGTCCCGCAACCGCGCCCGCCAGGGCTTCACCCCCTCGGAGACGGCCCTGAGCGTGTTCGCGCTCAAGCCGGTCCTGGAATTCGGCCTCACCGGTGGCGCGAGCGGCGATATCCAGGCGTACCTCCAGCTCGCGCAGCTCCTCGACGCCCTGGGCCTGTTCACCATCGAGACCTACACGCGGACACGCGAAGAGCTGATCACCGCCCAGGCCGAGCAGCTGCTCGAACTGTCGACCCCGGTGGTCAAGCTGTGGGACGGCGTGATCGGTGTGCCGCTGGTGGGGACGCTGGACTCCGCCAGGACGATGGTGGTCATGGAGAAGATGCTCCAGGCGCTCCTCGACACGGGGTCCGAGCAGGCCATCATCGACATCACCGGAGTGCCCGCGGTCGACACCGAGGTGGCCCAGCACCTGCTCAAGACGGTCGTCGCGGCACGGCTGATGGGCGCGGAGTGCACGATCTCCGGAATCCGTCCGCAGATCGCCCAGACCATCGTCGCCCTCGGCATCGACTTCGGGGACATCACCACCAAGGCGAGCCTGGCCGACGCCCTGCGCCACGCCCTGCGCCGCTCGGGGACCGCGCTGACCACGCTGCCGGGCGCGGGGACCGCCCGATGAGCGAGCAGATCCCGATCCTGCAGATAGGCCGCGTCCTGCTGGTCTCGATCCAGACCGACCTGGACGACCGCGCGGTGATGGCGCTCCAGGACGACCTGGCGGCCCGCGTGGTGGAATCCGGCGCGCACGGGGTGGTCATCGACATCACCGCCGTGGAGATCGTGGACTCCTTCGTCGGCCGGATGCTGGCGACCATCGCCTCGATCTCGCGGATGCTGGACGCCGAGACGGTGGTGGTCGGCATGCGCCCCGCGGTGGCGATCACCCTGGTCGAGCTGGGCCTGTCGCTCGGCGGCGTCAAGACCGCGCTGACCCTGGACAAGGGGCTGCGCGCCCTGGAGCGGTCCCGGGAGCAGGCGGAGGCCGGCCCGGACGACAGCGGGGAGTCCGACGGACCGCCCGACCGGGTGTTCGCGCCGTGACCGAGCCGGCGGTGCTCTCCATCACGGCCAACGAAGGCGTGGTGATGGCGCGTCAGATGGTGCGGGCGCTGGCGCAGGAGTGCCGGCTCTCCCTGGTGGAGCAGACCAAGCTGGTCACCGCGGCGAGCGAACTGGCCCGCAACGCGCTGATCTACGGCGGCGGCGGCACGATGACCGCGACCCTGGTCAGCGAAAGGGGCCGGCGCGGCGTGCGGGTCGTCTTCGTCGACCACGGACCCGGCATCCCGGACATCGACCTGGCGCTGACCGACGGCTGGACCTCGGGCAAGGGCATGGGCCTGGGGCTGTCCGGGTCCAAGCGCCTGGTCGACGACTTCCTCCTGGACAGCGTCGTGGGGCAGGGCACGACCGTCACGATCGCGAAGTGGGCCAGGTGAGCGCCACAGGGGTGCCGCCGCTCGTGGACTACGAGGACGTCTCGTGGTTCCGGGACGAGCCCGAGGCCGCCCGCGGCGCCGCGGCGGCGCTGGGCCGCAGGATCGGGCTCGGCGAGCACCGCACCGCGGAACTGGTCCTGGCGGTCGCCGAACTGGCCACCAACATGCGCCGCCACGCCGTCGACGGGTCCCTGCTGCTGCGGGTCGTACGCACCCCCGCCACGGCCGGCGTCGAGGTCGTCGTCGTGGACGGCGGCCCCGGGATCGCCGATGTGGCCGAGGCCCTGCGGGACGGCGTCTCCAGCGAGGGCACGCTGGGCATCGGCCTGGGAGCCGTCCGGCGGCTGGCCGACGTCTTCGACATCCACTCGCGGCCCGGGCAGGGCACCGTGCAGCTGGCCAGGTTCTGGCAGGCAGCCGAGCGCCCGCGGCCCGGCGCGGCCGAACCGGCGGTGGGCGGCGTCACCCGTCCTATCAGCGGCGAGCAGGTCTGCGGCGACGCCTGGGCGACCCGCACCGACCTCGCAGACGACGTCCGGGACGCCCGGGACGCCGGCGGCGCGCCGCCGCAGGCCCCGGAGCCTCCTCCCGCGCAGGCGGTCAACGACTGGGCCGCGCTGACCGGCACCCAGCGCCGGCCGGGTACGGCCACTTCGCCGCTGTCCGCCGCCGCGTCCCGGCGGGCGTCGCGCGCGGTTCCGGTGCGCTCGGCGGTCGCCGGCCGCGGCCCGGCCGTGCTGGTGATGCTGTGCGACGGGCTGGGCCACGGGCCGATGGCCGCGCTGGCGGGCCAGAGCGCCGTGCAGGCCTTCCGCTCCGGCACCTCACGGCTGCCGGAGCAGATCATGGAGCAGCTGCACAAGGCCCTGCGCGGGACCCGCGGCGCGGCGGTCGCCGTGGCCCGGGTCGAACCGGAGAACGGCCGCCTGCTGTTCTGCGGGGTCGGCAACATCACGGCCGCCCTGGTCACCCGGGACAGCCGGCACAGCCTGCTCTCGCAGCCGGGCATCGTGGGCCACCAGATGCACCAGCTGCGGACGTACGAACACCGGCTGCCCCCGTTCGGCGCGCTCGTGCTGCACTCCGACGGGCTCAACGAACGCTGGACCGCGCAGGACCTGGCGGGCCTGCTGCCGCACGCGCCGACCGTGGTGGCGGCGGGTCTGCTGCGGATGGCGGGAACCCGCCGGGACGACGCGAGCGTGGTGGTCGCGAAGGAGCTGTGGTGACACGGGACCTCGGGGTGAGCCGCGCGCTCTACTCGGAGCACGATGTGTTCGCGCTGCGCCGCAGCGCCAAGTCCGCCGCCGTGGCGGCGGGCATGGAGGAGCGCGACCAGGTGCGCCTGGCCACCGCGCTGAGCGAACTGGGCCGCGACCTGCTGCGCCCCGGCGCCCCGGTCATGGCCTCGTTCGGCATCGAGGAGCAGGCACCGCCGCTGCTGCGGGTGGAACTGGCCTGGCCCGACGAGCGGGACCCGAGCGAGGAGTCGCTCGCCCTGGTCGCGCGCCTGCTGCCGTACGTGCGGAGCGTCCCGCGCTCCGGCGCGGGCCGCTCCGGCGGACGTATCGAGGTCGCCTGCGAGCTGCCCGAGGCCACGAGCGCCGGGGACGCGGCCGTACGGGTCCACGAGGCGCTGCGGGCCGACCTGCCGACGATCACCGCGCTGGACGACCTGCGGGCCCAGACCAGGGACCTGGCCGCGGCGCTGGACGAGTCACGGGCGCAGCGCGACGAACTGGAGCGGCTCAACTCGGAGTTGACCGAGACCAACCAGGGCGTCATGGCGCTGTACGCGGAGCTGTCGGCGGAGCTGGAGGAGACCAACCGCGGTGTGGTGGCCCTCTACGGCGAGGAGCACCAGCTGGCGCTCACCCTCCAGCGGACCTTCCTGCCCTCGGAACTGCCGCAGATACCCCGGGTGGAGCTGGCGGTGCGGTATCTGCCCGCGGCCACCGAGACCGAGATCGGCGGCGACTTCTACGAGGCCGTCGACACCCCCGCCGGCCTTCTGCTGGCGGTGGGCGACGTGGTCGGCCACTCCCTCCAGGCCGCCATCGTCATGGGCGAACTGCGGCACGCGCTGCGGGCGTACGCCGCCGAGGAGCACCGTCCGCACGAGCTGCTGGAGCGCCTCGACCACCTGATGCGGCTGCACCAGCGGGGGTGGACCGCGACCGTCTGCGTGGTCCTGGTCGAACCCGGCGCGGGCGTGATCCAGGTCGCCAACGCCGGACACCTCCCGCCGCTGCTGATGCGGCCGGGCAAGCAGGGCGACTACCTCCGCGACCACGGCCCGCTGCTGGGCGTCGGCCTTCCGCAGCCGGCCGCGACCGTCCACCAGGTCGATCCGGGCAGCACCGTCGTGCTCATCACCGACGGGCTCATCGAGACCCGCGACCGGGACCTGAGCGAGCGCATGGAGGACCTCCGCGTGGCGACCGCCGCGCAGGGGGCGGCCGGCCCCGAGCGCCTCTGCGACGGTCTGCTGACCGTCTTCGGCGCGGAGCAGGAGGACGACATGATCGTCTTCGCCGCCCGCCTGGACCACTCGCCCGGGGACACCGCGGACGCCGCCGCGGCCCCCGGGAACGCGTAACGGTTTCAGGGCGGTCCGCCGGGCGTGCCGGTGCAGGGGCGGGGTACGTGAAAGGAGGTCGACACGAGGAGGAAGTTGCTGTGGCGGAGTTCCTGACCGATATCGAGACCATCCGTGAGCGGGCCCGTGCGGAGATCGGCAAGGGGCCGGTGACCGACGCCTACGGCGCCGACCTGGACAGAGTCCTCCAGGTGCTCAACGAGGCGCTGGCCACCGAGATCGTCTGCACACTGCGTTACAAGCGGCACTACTACACGGCGACGGGCATGTACGCGGAGCCCGTGGCGGCGGAGTTCCTGGAGCACGCGCAGGAGGAGCAGACGCACGCCGACAAGCTCGCCGCCCGCATCGTCCAGCTCGGCGGGAAGCCCGACTTCGATCCGGACACGCTGACCACCCGCTCGCACGCGCAGTACGACGCGAGCGCGGACCTGGTGACGATGGTCGAGGAGGACCTGGTGGCGGAGCGGGTCGCCGTCGCCTCGTACACCGAGATCGTGCAGTGGCTGGGCAACGGCGACCCGACCACGCGGCGGGTCTTCGAGGAACTGCTCGCCCAGGAGGAGGAGCACGCGGACGACCTGCGCGGGCTGCTGGAACGCATACCCCGGGACACGCAGGGCTGATACCGGCGGCCTCCCCGGTTCTGGAGGTCCTGACCGGCCGCGAGCGGAATCCGCCGCGGCCGGCGTTCTTTTTCGCGGAAGGACCCGAACCGGTGTCGGGCAGCCGTACCGAAGCACGTACCGCACCGCCCCCGGCATGAGCGCCGCGGTGAGGCCCGCCTCCCCGCGGCGCTCGCCCGATGTCGGGCGCGACGCCGGGCGCGACTCCGAGCGTGACCGCGGACCCGGGTCCCGAGAAGGGGCTCGGGGTGTTCAGCACCGCCGCGGCGTCCGGCAAGCCGTCAGGCAAGGGCACGGTCCGCCGCTACACGGTGCAGGTCGAGAAGGGGACCGGCGTCCCGCACGTCACGTGAGCGGCCCGCCCGCGGCTCTCGGCTGCGCGGGGCCCGGCCCGGCGCCCGGTCCCGCGCCCGGCACACCGCTGTGCGGCAATTCGATCACAGCGCGGCGCCTTGTGGATCATCAAAGCGATAAGAAGAAGTGATTGGCCAGCGGATCGGAGGCCTCCATAGACTCTCACCCACGACGCGACCGTCACGCCTCTTGGAAAGCCAACTCAACAGGAGTTCTGGCAACTTCGGGCTGCCATCGGTTGCTCAACGGGAGGGAACCAGTGATCGTCGCTAGGCAACCCGGCAGCAAGATGGGCGTCAGCGTCTCCGGTTTCGACGCGTCGACCGCGTCCGCCGAGGATCTCGACGAGCTGAAGAGGCTCGTCTACACCGAGAAGATCGTCGTCCTCAAGGAGCAGGACTTATCCCCTGCCGCCTTCGTCGGACTGGGCCGCAGCCTCGGCCAGGTCGAGCGCTACTACCAGCCCATGTACTGGCACCCCGAGGAAGCCGATATCTTCGTCTCCTCGAACGTCCCGCGCGACGGCCAGCAGATCGGTGTTCCGCGGACCGGGAAGTTCTGGCACGCGGATTACGAATTCATGCCGAATCCCTTCGGACTGACCCTGATATACCCGCAGGTGATTCCCAAGGCCAATCGCGGCACGTACTTCATCGACATGGCCAAGGCGTACACGGGACTGCCGGACGAGATCAAGGACGTCCTGGCGGGAACGTACTGCCGGCACAGCGTGCAGCGGTACTTCAAGATCCGCCCGACGGACGTCTACCGGCCGATGATCGACATCCTGGCCGACATCGAGGCGGAGACCCCCACCGTCCGGCACCCCACGGTCATCGTCCACCCGGTCACCGGGGAGCGCATCGCCTACCTCAGCGAGGGCTTCGCGCTGTCCCTGACCGACGCCGACGGCAAGGAGCTGGACAGCGGGCTGCTGCGCCAGGTCCTGGAGCACACCGGCCAGCTGGACGACACCTTCGAGCACCCGAACATCCACCTGCAGACGTTCGACAAGGGCGATCTGCTGGTGTGGGACAACCGCACCCTGATCCACCGGGCGCTGCACACCACCAAGCCGGAGCCGACCGCCTCCTTCCGTGTCACGGTGCACGACGACCACCCGTTCTACGACGGCATCGCCGTGTGACCGCTCCCCGCCGAGCGGGGAGTGGACCGAGCCGACCTCCTCGGCGTTCCGCCGGAACGCCAGGGAGACCAGCCCTGGAGGAGATGGCGCGCGCATGGAGACCGCTTCACCCCCGCCCGCCGTGCACCCCACGGACGAGCCGCTGCTCGCCCGGGTGCTGCGGGTGTACAAGCCGAGCTGCCAGTACCTGAAGTCGGCCACCGTCACGACGGACGGCGGTCTCACCGTCGCGACGTGCGAGTTCGCGATCCCGGCGCCCTTCTACATCGACGACACCGGGCACTTCAACGCCGTGGAATTCAACCTCTGCTACAACCAGATGATGTATTACGCGGTGGCGAAGAGCGTCAAGGAAGGGCTGATGGCGCCGTTCGCGCACTGGACGATGGACGACTACTGGCAGCGCCAGCTGCCCGACTTCCTCATCGTCGACTTCCACAGCTCCTTCAGCAAGGGCGTCAAAGTGGCCCGCTTCCACGGTGAGATCGCCTTCCGCAAGGTCCGCGAGAGCGCGGGCGGGCGCAACTGGCAGCCGATGATCGTCGCCGACACCACCTGCCGCTACTGGGACGACGAGGGAGGGCGCAGCCAGGGCGAGGTCCGGATGGTGATCGTCAACCCGCCCCCGCGCGAGCAGCCGGAAGGGAGCGCGCAGTGACGCAGCCCGATGACACCCCCTGGGTCCGCCGGCTCGCGGCCACCGCGCTGCCAGAACGGCCCGCCCTGCTGGAGGAGCTGGTGCTGCGCGAGTTCCGTGCCGCGCTGCTGATGTCGGACACCGACGTACTGCCGTACGACGAGAGCTACTTCGCACATGGCCTGACCTCGCTCGGGGCGACCGAGATCGAGCAGCGGCTGGAGGCGACGCTGGGCCGGCAGGTGGACGCGGCGAGCCTGCTCAACCACCCGACCGTCAGCCATCTTCTCGCCCATCTGCGGACCGAGGTGCTCACGGAGTTCTTCCCGGCGGCCGAGGTCCGGCCCGGCCCGGTCCCGCCGGCCGGGGATTCAGGGGTGCCCAAGGCACTGGTGCACGACCTGTTGAAGGACCTCTACAACTCCTGACACCTCCCAGCCGGCCCCCGGCGCTCGCAACGACAGCGGGAGACACACCGATGACTGACCCTGCTCCGGCTCCTGCCACGGACAAGGACGCCCTGCTCCGCCGGCTGCTCCTGGAGAAGTACGAACCCATCGCCGTCGTGGGCATCGGGCTCAGGCTCCCCGGCGGCAACGCCACGCTGGACGGCTTCGCCGACTTCCTGAGCGAGGGCCGGGACGGGGTCACCCCGGTCCCCGCGGACCGGTGGGACTCCGAGGCGCTGCACACGGCCGAGCGCGGCACCAAGGGCAAGATCGCCACGGCCGGCGGCGGCTTCGTCTCCGGGATCGACCGCTTCGACGCGAAGTTCTTCAACATCGGGCCCAAGGAAGCCGGCTACCTCGATCCGCAGCAGCGGCTGGTGCTGGAGGCGTCGTGGCACGCGCTGGAGTCGGCGAACATCGACCCGGCGGCGCTGCGCGGCGGCAGCGGCGGGGTGTACATGGGGGTCAGCTCCGCCGACTACGCGGTCGAGATGGACGTCCTGGACGCCGAGGGCCTCGACGCGCACGTCGGCACCGGGACCGCGCACAGCGCCATCTCGGGCCGGCTGTCGTACTTCCTGGGCTGGCGCGGTCCGTGCATCAGCATCGACACCGCCTGCTCCTCCTCGCTGGTCGCCATGCACCTGGCCGCCAAGGGCCTGCGCCAGGGCGAGTGCGACATCGCGCTGGCCGGCGGGGTCAACGCCGTCCACCACCCGCGCAACCACATCGTCTTCTCGCAGGCGAACATGCTCGCCCTCGACGGCCGCTGCAAGACCTTCGACGAGTCCGCCGACGGCTACAGCCGCAGCGAGGGCGTCGGTGTGCTCGCCCTCAAGCGCCTCTCGGACGCGAAGCGGGACGGCGACCGGATCCTGGCGCTGCTGCGCGGCTCCTCGGTGCGCCAGGACGGCGAGAGCGGCGGGCTGACGGTGCCGAACGGCATCGCGCAGGCCGCGGTGATGCGCGCCGCGCTCGCCGACTGCCTGCTGGAGCCCGGCGACATCGGCTACGTCGAGGCGCACGGAACGGGCACCTCGCTCGGCGACCCGATCGAGATGGGGGCCGTCAACGCGGTCTTCGGCGCGTCCCGCTCCAAGGACGCCCCGCTGGTCGTCGGCTCGGTGAAGACCAACATCGGCCACATGGAGGCGGCGGCCGGCGCGGGCGGTGTGATCAAGGCCGTGCTGCAACTGCGCGACCGGGTGCTCTATCCGCACCTCGGCCTGGTCAACCCGAACAGCAAGATCCCCTGGGACGAGTACCCGGTCACCGTCCCGGCCGACGCCCGGCCCTGGGCCGGCGGCACCCGCCGCGCCATGGTCAACTCCTTCGGCTTCGCCGGCACCATCGCCTCGGTCATCCTGGAGCAGGCCCCGCCGTCGAGCCCGCCGCCGGCCGTGCCGCCGCCCGGGTCCCGGCCGGCCGGGCAGGACGCGGTCCTGCCGCTGCTGACGGTGTCCGCCAAGACCCCGGCCGCGCTGCGCCTCCAGGCCGCCGCCTGGCGCGACGCCCTGGACGCCCTCCCGCAGGAGGACCTCGCGGCCTTCTGCCGGACCGCCAACACCGGCCGCAGCCACTTCCCCGCGCGGGCCGCCGCGCCGGTGGCCGACATCGCCGCGGCGCGCGCGTTCCTGGACAGGGCCGTCGCCGCGGACACCGGCGCCCGGCCGGCCGACGACGGCCTGCGCGGCGCGCCCGTCTGCTTCCTGTTCACCGGCCAGGGCGCCCAGTACGCCGGCATGGGCCGGCCGCTCTACGAGCGCTACCCGGTCTTCCGCGAGCAGGTGGACCGGCTGGACGTGCTGTTCGCGCCGCACCTGGGCCGCTCCGTGCGGGCCCTGATGCTCGGCGAGAGCGAGGGCGCCGACCAGGACATCCACCGGACGCAGTACACCCAGTGCGCGCTGTTCACCCTGGAGTACGCGCTCGCCGCGCTGTGGCAGGACTGGGGCGTACGGCCCTCGGTCCTGCTGGGACACAGCATCGGCGAGATCGTCGCCGCCACGGTCGCGGGCCTGTTCACCCTGCCGGACGCGGTGCGGCTGGTGGCCGCCAGGGCCCGGCTGATGCAGTCCGTCACCGCCCCCGGCCGGATGACCGCGGTACGGGCGGCGGCCGAGGACGTCGCACCGGTGATCGAGGGCTACGCCGACGTCAGCTTCGCCGCCGTCAACACGCCGAACCAGTGCGTGATATCCGGCGGTACGGCCTCCCTGGACGAGATCGAGGAGACGCTGCGGGAGCGCGGCCTGACATGCAAGGGGCTGCCGGTCTCGCACGCCTTCCACTCGCCGCTGATGGCCGAGGTCTTCGACGCCTTCCGCGCGGAGATCCGGGACATCGCCTTCTACGAGCCGACGATCAGCTTCGTGTCCAACCTGACCGGCAAGGTCGCCGAGTACGCGGAGGTCGCCACCGCCGACTACTGGGTGCGGCACATCGGCCGGCCGGTCGCCTTCGCCGCGGGCCTGAGCAGTGTCCGGGCCAGGGGCCGCCATGTCTTCGTGGAGGTCGGCCCGTCCGGCGCGCTGATCGGGATGGGCCGGCGGAGCGAGGACGCCGCCTCGCACGTGTGGCTGGCCAGCCTGGTGCCCACCGACACCGACGGCGGCACGATCGCCGCCGCGCTCGCCACGTCCTACGCCACCGGGCTGTCCGTCGACTGGGCCGCCTACCACCGGGGCCGCACCGGGCCGCTGGCGGACCTGCCGCCGTACGCCTTCGACCGCAAGCGGCACTGGCTGCCGGCCGGTGCCCGCCGCCGGCTCGGCGACCCGGCCGCCACCGCCTCCGACGCGGCGGGCCTGCTCGGCCGGGAGTCCACCACCGACCAGCAGCGCGCCGCGGGCGTCCGCGAGTTCCGTTCGCTGGTCGGTCCCGACAACCCGGCCTATCTGGGCGACCACGTGGTGATGGGCCAGGTCGTCTTTCCCGGCGCGGGCTTCGTGGAGCTGGCGTTCGCGCTCGCCGACGCGGTGTACGGGGAGACCGTGCGCCCGCTGCGGGACCTGCGCATCCTTGAGCCGCTGCTGCTCGCCGAGGGGGCCGACGCCGATGTGCGCACCCGCCTGCTGCCCGGCGCGGACGGTGCGGCGGCCCTGGAGATCGTCAGCCTGGTGCCCGGCGGCGACACCGTCATCGAGCGGCGGCACGTCACCGCCGTCCTCGGCCCGGTCCCCGGCCGCGAGGCGGAGCCGGGCGGTGTCCGCGAGACGCTGGCGGCGCTCGCGGACACCGCCGCCCCGGCGACGGGCGAGCAGCGGGGCGAGGACCTGTACGCGGACTTCGCCGACGTCGGCCTCGCCTACGGCGCCGAATTCCGCCGCCTGGTCCGGGTCAGCACCCACCCGGACGGCGTCGCGCTCGGCGTCGTACGCGGCCCGGACGGCAGCGAGCCGGCCCTGCTGCACCCCGCGGTCCTGGACTGCGCCATGCAGACCCTCGCCGCGGTGGCCCCGGCCGGCGGCACCTTCCTGCCCGTGGGCTTCGACGAGATCGCGCTGCACAAGAAGCCCCGCGGCGAACTGCGCACGGTGCTGCGGCTGTCGGACCCGGGCGACGGCGAACTGACCGCCGACATCCTGGCGTCGGAGGGCGAGCGGCCGGTGTTCAGCGTGCGCGGGCTGCGCCTGCGGCGGGTGACCAACACCGCCACCCCGCGCCGCGTCGTGCACGAGCCGCACTGGACCAAGAAGAGCCTGCCCACCGCGGGCGGCGCGGCCGAACGGGACATCGTGGTGGTCGGCGCCGCCCCCGACCGGCTGCCGGCCGCGCCCGCCGGGGTGCGGCTGCGCTTCGCCGCGGACGCGGACCAGGCCGCCGTCCTGCTGGCGGAGGCCCGGCGCGGCACCGTCGTGTGCTGGTTCTGGACACCGGGGCAGCGGCCGGCCGCGGACAGGAGCCCGGCCGCCGACGTGGAGGCGCTGCGCGCCGAGAGCGAGCGCAACTACCGCGACCTGCTCCACCTCGTGTCCGTCCTGGACTCGGCGGGGCCGGGCGGCACGCCCAGGCTGCTGCTGGTCACCGAGGCCGCCCAGCGGCTGCCGAAGGACCCGGTGCGGGACCAGGCGGACCCCGCCGGCCTGGCCGCCGCCTCCCTGTGGGGCTTCGGGCAGGTGCTGTTCAAGGAGTACCCGTCGCTGCGGGTGACACTCGCCGACCTGCCCGCCGACGCCGGCGACCAGGATCTGCTGGCGCTGCTCGACGAGTGCGGCGAGACCGGGGACGCCGACCACCGGATCGCTTTGCGGGCCGGGGTGCGGCACGTCCTGCGGCTGCGCCCGGTGGCCGAGGACCAGGGCGGCCAGGAGGCCAACTTCGAGCTGGCCATCACCGAATACGGGCAGTTCTCGAACGTCAGGCCGGTGCCGGTGCCCGACCGCGCGCCGGAAGGCGACGAGATCGAGGTCCAGGTGCACGCCGCCGGGGTGAACTTCAAGGACGTGCTCAACGTCCTGGGCATGCTGCGCCAGCACGCGCTGGACACCGGTATCGAGTACGTACCGCTGCCGCTGGGCTACGAGGCGTCCGGCACCGTACTGTCCGCGGGACCCGGGGCGGAGTTCGCGCCCGGCGACGAGGTGCTGTTCAGCCACCTGGGCTGCATGCGGCGCCGGGCCACCGTGCCGTCGGCCGTCGCCGTCCGCAAGCCCGCCGCCATCAGCTTCGCCGAGGCCGCCGGGCTGCCCGCCGCGTATGTGACCGCCTACTACGCCCTGCACGACCTGGCCGGCATCCGGCCGGGCGACCGGGTCCTGGTGCACGCCGCCGCGGGCGGTGTCGGGCAGGCCGCGATCCAGCTCGCCCGGCTCGCCGGGGCCGAGGTGTACGCGACGGCCAGCCCGCGCAAATGGCCGCTGCTGCGGGCGCAGGGCGTCCGGCACATCATGAACTCCCGCACCCTGGACTTCTCCGACCAGGTGCTGGAAGCCACCGGCGGCCGGGGCGTGGACATCGTCCTCAACAGCCTCAACAAGGACCACATCCCGGCGACCGTACGCTGCCTGGGCGAAGGCGGGCGGTTCCTGGAGATCGGCAAGATCGGCGTCTGGTCGCCCGAGCGCATGCGCGAGGCCCGCCCCGACGTGGACTACCACTGCTTCGACCTCAGCGAACTCCCCGAGGCGGAGCTGAACCGGATCAACAAGTCGACACTGGAGACCGTCGTCGGCCTGATGGACACCGGGGACCTCGGACCGCTGCCGACCGTCGGCTACGCGCTGGACGAGATCGAGGAGGCCTTCGGCGTCCTCAGCCGGGGCGCCAACACCGGCAAGCTGGTGCTCGAATTCCCGGTCCCCGCCGCCGGCCCCGCCGCGGAGCCGGTGCGCCTGTCGGCGGACGAGACCTATCTGATCACCGGCGGCCTCGGGGCGCTCGGCCTGGTCGCCGCCCGCAAGCTGGTCCGCGAGGGGGCACGGCACCTGGCGCTGGTCAGCCGCCGGGCGGTGGACGGCGCCGAGGTCGCCCGGCTGGCCGCGGACCTGGGTCCCGACGTCCGGCTCGCCGTCCTGCGCGGCGACATCGCCGACGCCGGCGATGTGGCGCGGATCCTCGCCGAAGTGGAGGCCGGGCAGGCGCCGTTGGGCGGGGTGCTGCACGCGGCCGGTGTGCTCGCCGACGCGCCGGTCTCCCGGCAGACCTGGCAGAGTCTGGACGCGGTACTGCGGCCCAAGATGTACGGAAGCTGGCTGCTGCACCGGGCCACCGCCGAACTGCCGGGCCTGCGCTTCTTCGTCGGCTACTCCTCGGTGGCGTCCGTGGTCGGCTATATGGGCCAGAGCAACTACGCGGCGGGCAACGCCTTCCTCGACACCCTGATGCACCAGCGCGCCGCCGCGAAGCTGCCCGCACTCAGCGTCAACTGGGGTCCGTGGGCGGAGGTCGGCATGGCCGCCGAGCTGACCGCCCAGCAGATCCGGGCCATCGAGGTCCAGGGCATCAGGTTCCTCACCCCGGGCGACGGCACGCGCCAGCTGGTGCGGGCCTGGGACCGGCCCGGCGCCCAGGCGATGGTCTGCGAATTCGACTGGGAGCGGTATCTGACCGGACAGGCCGCCACGGACGCCTTCTTCACGGCGGTGCGGCCGCGTACCGGGACCGGCGGCGCGGTGTTCGACCTCGCCGAGCTGCTGGCCCGCCCGCGGACCGAACTGCCCACGGCGGTCAAGGAGGTGCTGCGCGTGCTGGTCGCCGCGGTGCTGAACTTCGAGCTGCCCGACGACGTCGAGTCCGACGCGAAATTCATCGAACTGGGGCTGGACTCGCTCGCCATGGTGGAGCTGAAGAACGCGCTGGAGTCCGCCTTCAGGACCGAGCTGTCCAGCTCGACGCTCTTCGACCACCCCACCGTCGGCACGCTGTCGGTGCACATCGCGGGCCTGCTGGCACCGCCGGACGGCGAGCCCGGCGCCCCGCAGGACGCCGGGGCCGCCGCCCCCGACCCCGACCCCGCAGGGCGGACGGCGGACACCGAGCTGACCGCCCTGCGCGAGTACACCTTGTGACGCCGCCGGCGGGAACGGCGCAGGTCAGACGACAACCTCTGCTGAACGGGAGCGGAATGAACACCGTCAGGTATTTTCCCGAGCTGCGGACGGTCACCGAGTCGATCGCGTTCCACGCCGCGCGCACTCCCGACCGCGCCGCGATCGAGTGCGAGGGGCGGACCGTCGACTACGGCCGGCTGCACCTGGAGAGCAACCGCGCCGCCCACGCCCTGCTGGCGGCCGGGCTCGGCGCCGGGTCACGGGTCGGCTACCTGGGCAAGGAGTCGGAGTTCTACTACGAGATCCTCTTCGCCTGCGCCAAGAGCGGCACCGTCCTGGTCCCGGTGAACTGGCGGCTGACCGCCTCCGAGGTGGACCACATCCTGCGCGACTCGCGGACCGAGGCGCTGTTCGTGGAGCCGGAATTCCTGCCGGCCGTCAGCGGCTGCGGAGAACTGCCCAGCCTGCGCGAGGTGGTCACGGTCCAGGCGCCCGGCGACCCGGCCGCCGGCTACCTGGCGTGGAAGGCCCGTTTCCCCGACACCGACCTCGATCCGGGCACCGGCCCCGACGACCCGCTGGCCCAGCTCTACACCAGCGGCACCACCGGGCTGCCCAAGGGCGTGGTCCTGCCGCACCGCAGCTTCTTCCGCATCCGCGACGGGCTGGCCTCGCAGGGCCTGCGCTGGATCGACTGGCAGGAGGGCGACCGCAGCCTGATCGGCATCCCCGGATTCCACGTCGGCGGGCTGTGGTGGTCGCTGCAGGGCTTCAACGCGGGGGTCACCAATGTGGCGATGCGGATGTTCACCAGCCATGACGCGATCGGGCTGTTCCGCGACGGCGCGGTCACCACGGCCTGTGTCGTGCCGGCCATGCTCCAGATGATCCTGGCCGATCCGGCCGTCGGCCCCGGGGACTTCCCCGCGCTGCGCAAGGTCGTCTACGGCGGCTCACCGATCTCGGAGAGCCTGCTCACCCAGGGCATCAAGGTGCTGGGCTGCGACTTCGCCCAGATCTACGGACTGACCGAGACCGGCAACACGGCCGTCTGCCTGCCGCCGGAGGACCATGTCGTCGGCAGCCCCCGGCTCAAGGCCGCGGGACGGCCGTATCCGGGCGTCGAGGCCAAGGTGGTGGACGACGACGGCACGGCACTGGCGGCGGGGGAGATCGGCGAGGTCCTGCTGCGCACCCCGGCGGCGATGCTCGAATACTGGGAACTGCCGGAGGCCACCGCGCGGACCCTGGTGGACGGCTGGATCCACACCGGTGACGCCGGATACCTGGACCCGGACGGCTATGTGTTCATCTGCGACCGGATCAAGGACGCCGTCATCGTCGCCGGTGAGAACGTCTACCCGGCCGAGGTGGAGAACGTGCTGTGCAAGCACCCGGCCGTCGCGGAGGCCGCGGTCATCGGGGTGCCGCACGAGCGGTGGGGCGAGTCGGTGCACGCCTACGTCGTCCTGCGCCCCGGGCACGAGGCCAGGCCGCGCGAGCTGATGCTCTTCCTCAAGGGCCGGATCGCCGACTTCAAGATCCCTTCCGGTTACGAGTTCATCGACACCGTCCCCCGCAATCCCAGCGGCAAGACACTCCGCCGTGTCCTGCGGGAGCGGCACTGGGCCGACCGCGAGCGGCAGGTCAACTGACGCCATGCGCACGGGGAGACGACGTGAAGGAGCAGGGCGATGACTGTCGCCGCGGTGATCTGCGGACTGGGCGGCTGGGTGCCGCCGCGCATCGTGACCAACGACGAGGTGGGCCGGGAACTGGGCGTCACGGACGACTGGATCCACGGCAGGACCGGCATCCGGCAGCGGCATGTGTGCGACGCGGGCACCGCGACCTCGGACCTGGCGCTGCGGGCGGGGGAGCGGGCACTGCGCTCGGCCCGGACGACCAGGACCGACGCGCTGGTACTGGCGACCGCCACTCCCGACCACCAGATTCCCGGCACCGCCCCGGCGGTCGCGGCCCGGCTCGGCATGGCGGGCGCCGCCGCCTTCGACGTCAACGCCGTGTGCACCGGGTTCGTCTACGCCCTGGCGACCGGCGCCGCCCTGGTGCGCGGGGGTCTGGCGGGCAGCGTGCTGGTGATCGGCGCGGACACCTTCTCCACGGTCGTGGACCCGGCCGACGAGATCGTCCGGCCGCTGTTCGGCGACGGTGCGGGAGCGGTGGTCCTGCGGGCCGGCGATCCCGGCGAGCCCGGCGCGGTCGGGCCGTTCGACCTGGGCAGCGACGGCGGCGAGCACGAGATGATCATCATGCCGGGCGGCGGCTCACGCCAGCGGGCCGGCGGCGCCCTGCCGGACCCGGCCGGCTCGTACATGACGATGCGGGGCCGGGAGGTCTTCGTCAACGCCGTGACCCGGATGACCGAGTCCTCGCGGGCGGTGCTCGCCCGCGCGGGCCGGGAGACGTCGGACGTGGACCGGGTGGTCGGCCATCAGGCGAACATCCGCATCCTGCGGACCATGGTCAGGCAGCTCGGACTGCCCGAGGACCGGCTGGTGAGCAACATCGACCGGGTCGGGAACACCTCGGCCGCCTCCATTCCGCTGGCCCTCGCCGACGGGGTCGCGTCCGGCCGGGTGGCGGCGGGGGAGTACGTGCTGCTGTCCGCCTTCGGGGCCGGGCTCACCTGGGGGTCGACCGTGCTGGAGTGGCCGCAGATCGCGCTGGACGAAGGGGAGACGAGCGTATGAGCACCATTGAGGAGCGCGTGCTGAAGGTGCTCGCCGAACGCTGCGAGGTGCCCCCGGACGCGTCCGCCGAGACCGCGCTCGCGTCGCTCGACCTGGACTCGCTGACGCTGCTGGAGGTCGGCTTCGGCCTCCAGAGCGAATTCCAGGCCCGGGTCGACGACGCGGTGGTGGCCGACGCGGAGACCGTGGGGGACCTGGTGCGCGCGGTGGAGTCCTGCGTGTCGGAGGCCTGACCGGGCGGAACGGACCGACAGGCCTGCCCCGCCCGGCTCCAGCGGCCCGCCGGGCCGGTTACCGGCCGGGGCGGGCGCCGCCCTGGGCGGCCGTACTGCGGTGCACGCGGTGCATGCGGGCGTCGTGGCGCTGTTCCTGCGGTGCCGGACGGAAGGCGTCGATGACGTGGCATCGGTCGGATGGCGGGTGGGAGACGCGGCTCAGCACGATTGGCTTGCGAGCGCCGCTCTGAAGTGCGCCGCGTAGGCGGCGTCGTCGAGGATGGCCAGGGCCGAGCGGGCGCCCCTGAGGAACTCGTGCCCCGCGGGGGTCAGCCGGACCACCCGGCTGGTGCGGAGCAGCAGTATCGTCGCGAGGTCCTTCTCCAGCCGGGCGATCTGCTGGCTGAGCGCGGGCTGGCTGATGTGCAGAAGCCTTGCGGCCCGGCCGAAGTGCAGTTCCTCGGCCAGACAGACGAAGGACCGCAGCCTGCTCAGTCCCATGTCGGCGGTGCGCCAGTCCAGCCCGCTCAGAGTTTTTCGGTCCTGGGGTAATGCGGCATTATTCATTCCCTATTTCTCCTCTGTGCGTATACGTGTCCATACGCCAGTCGCGAGCCGGGGCCGTTCCGTGATGCCGGCGGCTGGCTGGCAGAACCGCGGGGGGAGCGGGTACGCGCCGATCCGGTGATCGCGTTGCTGCCCGAAGGCGGCATTTACTCCGGATTCGTGCGCTTTGAATCGCTTCCGCCTGCGGCTTTCCGCGGTGGCCTGGATGGTGCTTCGGTGCCCCCGTCGGCGGACATGCCGCGCCAAACGCTGCTGAGCCAGTGCCGCACCGTTTCTCCTTGCCCGTTGTGACGTTCCCACATAAGACCGAACGAACGTACACGTAATATCATTAAGTGTTCTTGGGGCAGAGTCAAGGGACGGAGTAGGGCTACCTCGCTGATGGAAGGCCGATAAACGATACTTCACCACCGCGCGAGCCGATTTCAAAGTGATGGCGGTGCGGGCCATTGTCTATCGGCAGGAGGCCTTTTTCCCGGTAAGTGGTGCAGAACTCCCACCCGGGCTGTGGGTTTTTCCCGGCGAGAGGCCGGGTGACCGCATAGGCGAATGGGATTCGGCGCGGCCGGCCAGGACGGACGGCCCCGCGGTCGTGGCCGCCGGGCGCATCGCCGGGCAGGGCGCCGATTCGGGCGGTGATCCGTGCGGCGCGGTCCTAGGAATACCGGAATTGGCGGTACGCGGCAGCCGGCGGCACAAACGCGTCGGCGGCCACGAGGGATTCGTGGCCGCCGACAGGGAGGCTTACTTGGCGCGGCGCGCGACGGTGAAGTGGTCGATGCGCTTGCCCGTCTCGGCGATCGCCGAGACCGTCAGCGTCGACTCGCGGCCCGAGCGGGCCGGTTCGACGTCCACCGAGACGAACGAGTAGCCGGTGTAGCGGACCCGCGACCAGTGAACGGTGTCCACGACGTGGGCGCCGCCCTTGGCCGAGTGCCAGGTGGTCACCGTGTCCACCGGGTGCTCGCTGCCCTCGTAGCTGTCGGGGGCCGGGAAGTCGTACAGGCTGCGGCCTGCGCCGCCCGCGGTGATGTAGACCGTGCCGTCGGTGGCGGGACGCGTCGTCCCGCCGATCGGCACCGCGTGCGAGACCGCGCCCTTGTGGATCGCGTCGGTCCGCTCGTAGACGTGGTTGTGGCCGTTGATCACCAGGTCGACCTGGTGCTTCTCGAAGACCGGCACCCACTCGGCCTGCACACCGCCGTCGGAGGCGTGCGAGTTGGTGGTGGAGTAGGCGCAGTGGTGGAAGAAGACCACCAGGAAGTCGATGTCGCGCCGGCCGCGGTAGCCGGCCAGGGTGCGGTCGAGCCACGCGGTCTGCTTGCCGCCGGTGATCCCGTAGTTGGCGGGAATCTCGTACGACACGTCGTTCGCGTCGAGCGCGACCACCGCGGTGTTGCCGTAGACGAAGGAGTACGCGCCCGGCTGGTTCTTCGGGTCGTGGCCGTTCCCGGGCAGCGTCCAGCGGGCCTCCTGGCCGCCGTAGCCGTTCGGCGAGTACCAGGCCTCCATGTCGTGGTTGCCGGTGGTGACCATCCACGGCACCCGGGCCGACACCGACTCGGTCTGCGCCAGGAAGGAGTCCCAGGTGCGCGCGTCGTAGTCGGCCCCGTCGCTCTGCTGGCCCGAACCGTCCGGGTCCGCGTAGCAGATGTCGCCCGCGTGCAGGTGGAAGGCCGGGTTCTGGGCCAGGATCAGGGAGTCGTTGGCCAGGGCGTGGTAGCTGACGCCCTGGTCGCCGAAGGCGGTGAAGGTGAAGCGCTCACCGCGTGCGGGCGCGGTGGTGAAGGAGCCGATCGTGGCGAAGGCCGCCGAGGTCGCCGGGTCGAAGCCGTCGTGGCCGACACCGTAGTAGTAGGTGGTGCCGGGACGCAGGCCGCCGATCCGCGCGTGCAGGTAGAACTGGTCGACCGGCGGCAGCTTGCTGTTCAGCAGCTGCGGGGTGTGCAGGTCCCGGACCTCGGCCTCGATCTTGTGGCTGAGCGACCAGGGCTGCAGGCCGATCCGCACGAACGGCTTGCGCACCGCCAGCGGCACCTGCCAGGAGATGGTGAACTGCGTCCTGGGGTCGGCCCCGAACTGCAGGTGCCGCCCGAAGGGGGCGACCAGCGCACCGTCGACGTGGTGGCCGGTGGCCGGCCGGGTGAGCAGGTCGGGGGTCTGCGCCTGCGCGACCCCGCCGACCAGCCCGGACGCGGCGACCGTGCCCGCGGTGGCGATCCCGCCGAGCACCATGCGCCGACGCGTCACCTTGGACCGCAGATACTCGTGCTGCTCTGCCATGCTCATCTTCGCCGCGAGCCTGGCGTCTATACCCGTGTGAGGTGTGTCCATGCGGCGCAATCTCGCAGCGTCCGGCGACCGCAGGGCGACGCGAAGGTGAACCGCCGATGGCCGCTTGGGGCCCCGGACCGAAGTCCGGGGCCCCGCGGCGGAATCAGGCCTGCCGCCGCTCAGCGGTCCTGGCGGATATCAGGAGCTGGCGCCTCCCGTGACCGTGAACTGTGAGCCGGGTTCGATCAGGATGCTGCCCTCGGCCGAGTTGGTGATGGTCACGTTCGTCAGCGTCGCGCTGCCGCGGGCACCGCCCTGGGCCCTGATGCCGGCGCCGTTGTTGGACTTGTCGATCTTCACGTTGCTGATCACGACGCCCGGCATGCTGCCGCCGCCGTTCTTGAACTGGATGCCGTCGTAGGTCGAGTCGTAGATGTCGGTGTCCTTGATGGTGACACCGGTGATGTCGCGGCTCGACCCGAACAGCGTGATGGCGCCGAACTTCTGGGCCTCGCCCCAGAAGGCGCCGCCCGTCCGGTAGAGGGCGTTGTTGGCGACCAGCGTCTGCCCGGAGAAGGGCAGCGGGTCGTGGTCGGTCGCCAGCATGATGCCCGGGTAGTTCATCGTGTCGTAGACCAGGTTGTTCTCGACGCTGTTGCCGTAACCGCCGTAGATCGCGATGCCGTTGGCCCGCCACGGCAGCTGGATGGTGTTGTTGACGAAGTGGTTGTCGTGCGCGATGTCGACCGAGGGGTCCTTCACGTACCGGCTCGCCCAGACCGCCAGCGAGTCGTCGCCCGTGGTGCGGAAGGAGGAGTTGAAGACCCGCGAATTACGGGTGCCGTTGGTGAAGTTGATGCCGTCGGCGTAGGTGTCGCGGATGCGCATGCCGCTGAACTGGAGCCCGTCCGCCGGACCCCACAGGTCGGGGATGTTGTCGTAGTCGCGGCCGACCCAGACGCCCACGTTGGCGTGCTCGATCCACACGTTGCTGATCTTGGTGTCGCGGCCGAACCGGCCGTTGAGGCCCACGCCGCCCTCGTCGTTGCCGTCACCGCCGCGGATCCGGCCGGAGCCGAAGATGGCGATGTCGGAGATCTGCGTGTTGTTGTCGATGTCGAAGCCGAAGTTGCCCTCGTGCGGGTGGTTGATGCCGCCCGCGTCCTGCGGCTCGGTCAGGGTGTACAGCTGGGAGTACCACATGCCCGCGCCGCGGATCGTGACGTTGCTGATGCCCACCTGGTTGTACTGGCCCCGGTTCAGCGGGTCGTCGGTCAGGATCTTCTGCTCCTGCCGCCACTGGCCCGGCGGGATCCACACGCAGGTGATGGTGCCGTTCTGGTCGGCGGTCACCGCGCGCTGGATGGCGGCCGTGTCGTCGATCCCGTCGTCCGGCACCGCGCCGTACTCGGTGATCGAGGTGCACTCGGCCGGCTTGGCGGCCGGCGGGGCCACCTGCTCCAGGTCGACCAGGTCGATGATGTAGAACGACGCGGTGTCGGTGGCGTCGCGCTGCAGCCGGAAGGTGGTGCCCGCCGGATAGGTCTGGGTCAGCAGCGCGTTGGACTCGTCGAACAGCCGACGGGCGTCGGTCTGCGGGGTGTTGGTCAGCGACTCGGGGCCGTCGGTGTTGCCGTACAGCCAGCTGTGCTTCGAGGAGAGGGTGAGCTTGCGCACGAAGCTGTTGTTGACGTAGAGGCTGATGGTGGCGTCGATGCCGCCGCCGGCCGCCGCGTCGGGGATGGAGTTGCGCACCACGATGGAGTTGGTCGGGGTGGTCGAGGTGAACTGCACGTACTGGCCGGTGGAGTCCAGCCGCACCGACTTGCGGCCCGAGGACTCGGTGGCGAAGTTGGTGTGGCCGAAGGTGCGCACCTGGTCGGTGGTCAGCAGTGTGCCCTGGTACGTGCCGGCCTCGGCCTCGTACTCGGTGAACGGCACGGCCGCCCCGCGGCCGACGACGATCGCCTGCGAGAAGATGTTGTTGCTCTCGTTGGTCTCGGCGACGACGCCGGTCGCGTCGGCCGTGGCCACGATGGTGGCGCCGCCGCTGGTGGCGGTCCAGGTGCCGGTGACGTTCACGGTCGTCGTCGCGCCGGCCGCGATCGACGGCGTGTTGGTGTTCAGCGTGGTGCCGGCCACCGTCAGCCGGGTCACCGTGGTGGCGCCGGAGGCGGTGGTGCCGCGGTTGTGCACCGAGACGGTGAAGGAGACCGCCGCGCCGACCGCCGGGTTCGACGGGCTGGAGGTGATGCCGAGCACCTGGAGGTCCGGCCCGGGGCTCTGGGCGACCACCAGCTGGGTGGGCGCGGTCAGGCTGTTGTTGGCGTTGTTCTGCTCGATGATCGTGTCGGACGGGTCCACCGCGGCCGTGACGGTGTAACTGCCCACCGCCCGCTTGCCGACGGCGACCGAGACCGTGGTGGAGGCTCCCGCCGCCAGGGCGCCGACCGGGGCGGTGCCCGCGACGACACCGCCCACGCTGACGTTCACCGTGGTGGCGGCGGAGGCCGCCGAGCCGATGTTGCGTACCGTCGCGCTCACCGTGGTGGTGTCGGTCTCCACCGGAGCGGTGGGGGTCCAGGACAGCGCGGTGACGGTCAGGTCCGGGTTGGGCGCCGGTATCCCGATGGCCTGGAACTCGGCGACCTGGGCGCCGGGCGCGCCGGAGTTGCTGGTGATCGCCAGCTGCACGTCGGCGGCCCGGCCGCTGACCGGGATCCGTACCGAGTTCTGGTTGCCGGACGGGCTGAAGGTGTAGGTGGCCGCGGCTGACAGCGAGGTGAAGCTGCCGCCGGCCTGGCCCCGGCCGAGGACCTGGATCTTCTGCGTCCGGGTGCCCCAGGCGCCGTCGGGGTTGAGCTTGACCACCACGGAGGTGAGGTCGGCGTCGGCGCCGAGCTTCGCGGTCAGGGTCGACGGGAAGCCGTTGGACTCCCAGTAGGTGGCGGCCTGCCCGTCGTTGGCGTTGGCCGCGACGAAGGACTGGGTCGTGGAGGACGCCTCGATCGGCTTGCCGCGCGCGAGGTCGGTGCCGGTCCCGTCGCCCGGGTCACCGGGGCCGCCGCCGGGGTCGGTGGTGTCCGTGCCGTAGATCTCGAACTCCGAGAGCTGGGCCGCGGGCCAGCCGGTGTTGCCGGTGATGTTCAGCTTCAGGTAACGGGCGCTGGCCGCGGTGAAGTTGATGGTCACGGTGTTGGCCGAGCCCGGCGCGAACGCCCGTGCCTGCGAGGCGGCCAGCGTGCTGAACGTGGTCCCGTCCGCGCTGCCCTGCACGCTGAGCGTCTCGGACCGCGCCTCCCACGAGGCCGGCAGCTTGAGCACCACCTGGTCGACGGCGGCACTGTGCCCGAGGTCCACCTGGAGTCCCTGCGGGAAGACGTTCGTCGGGCCTTCCCAGTACGAGCCCTGGTTCCCGTCGGTGACGTTGGCGGCGGGGTAGCCCCCGGTGGACCCGCCGGCCGAGGCGGCCTTGCCCAGCGCCAGGTTGGGACGGTCGGCGGCCCCGGCGGAGGCGGCGAGGGGGGAGAGGCCGAGGGCGATCAGGCCGACCGACAGGACGCCGGTGACCAGGCGTCTGAGCTGCTTGCGTTTCATGTTCTCCTCTGTTCTGTCCGGAACGAGAGAGCGGGTGGGGGGAGGACCCCGGGCCGCATCGGCAGCGGTTCGCGCAGCACTGGGCGTGGCAGGACAGCAGCTCCTGCCACGAACTTGCAAACAGCAGCAAATAAATGTGGATGTCTTGGCCGGGTTTTTGCGAGTCAAAGGTTCCAATCATGTATCGCCTTTGTCAACGGTTTACGCACAGCTGGTGAGTTGATGACATACCCCGGTCCGGGCGGGACGGTGGTGACACCGGTGGCGCGGGAGCCGGCGTGACGCGCGCGGCCGGGACTTGCCGCCGGTGGCCGGGAGGGCAGACGCTGGAAGCGGGTGGGCCGCACCCTGCCGTCCCGTTCGGGACGGGGTGGCCGCCCGGCTGGTCGTCGCCCTCCGGGTCGGGTGCCCGCGGTCTCCAGCGGCAGATGCCGACGCGAGCGGCGGGCCGGTGGGCCGCCGAGAGGAGACGATCATGGACACGTCGGACGGGCGCCACATCCCCGATGTCACGGCCCTGCTGCTGACCACGCAGAGTCTGGAGGGCTTCCTGACCGCGCTGGCCGAGATGGCCGTCGGCCTCGCGCCGGAGAGCGACGGCTGCGGCATCACGCTGGAGCGCCAGCGCCGCCCGGTGACGGTCACCAGTGTGGGTGACACCGCGCCGCGGCTGGACGAGAAGCAGTACGCGCTCGACAACGGTCCGTGCCTGGAGGCGCTGCGCACCGGCGAGGAGGTCGCGGTGGCCGACATGCTGGCCGAGCGGCGGTGGGGCGCCTATCCGGCCTACGCGGCGGCCCTGGGCACGCACTCGTCCCAGTCCCTGCCGATCGCCCCGCACACCCATACGGCGGGCGCGCTGAACCTCTACGCGCCCCAGCCGCACGCGTTCGCCGACGCCGACATGACCGCGCTGCGGTCGCTGGCCTCCCAGGCGACGGGGGCCATCGCGCTGGCCCAGCGGACCGCCGACGCCCAGGAGCTCGCCGCGGACCTCCAGGCCGCCCTCCAGTCACGTACGGTGATAGACCAGGCGATCGGGGTGCTCATGGCGCAGCAGCGGTGCGGCCCCGGCAGCGCGTTCGAGCTGCTGCGCGCGGCCTCCCAGCACCGCAACGTCAAGCTCCGCGATGTGTGCGCGGAACTGGTCGCCCGCTACGGCGACCCCGACCACGACCAGGCGCTGCGGCCCCGCGTGTGACACCGGCCCCGGGCCGCGGCGCGCAGGCCGCCGGCCAGGGGCCTGCGGCCTGCGCGACGGCCGTGCGCCGCCCTAGCGGCGCGGCTGTATCGCGTCGCCGGCCGCCGGCTGCCCGGTGATGCTGGTGACCAGCTCCGCGCACAGATCGCGGAGCTTGACGTTGCGGTGCTGGGAGGCGGTCCTCAGCACCTCGAAGGCCTTCTCCGCGGTGCAGCGCTGCTGGCCCATGATGATGCCGATCGCCTGGTCGATGACCGTACGTGACTGGAGGGCGGCCTGGATGTCGGCCGCGAATTCCTCCGCGTCGGCGATCCGCTGCGCCAGCGCGATGGCCCCCGTCGCCTGGGAGGCCAGCGACCGCAGCGCGGTCATGTCGGCGTCGGCGAACGCGTGCGGCACAGCGGCGTAGATGTTCAGCGCGCCCGCGGTGTGGGTGTGCGGGGCGATCGGCAGCGAGAGCGAGGAGCGCGCCCCGCAGGCGGCGGCGTAGGCCGGGTACCCGCCCCAGCGCTGCTCCCGCAGCGTGTCGGGCACGCTGACCGTCTCGCCGGTGCGCATCGCCTGGAGGCACGGGCCGTCGTCCTGGCCGTACTGCGCCTCGTCGAGCTGGGTGGCCGCCTCTCCCGAACTGGACACCGTCACCGGCCGGCCCTGCCGCTCCAGCGTCACACCGCACCCGTGCGCTGCCGGTGCGTACCGCAGCGCGGCCTTGGCGAGGGTCTGCAGAAACGCTCCAAGTGTGTCGGTTTCCAGCAGCAACGCGGTCAGATCCACCGCGGCGGACTCTGGCCTGTCTGTCATGGTCATCTCGATCTGAGTGGGGTGGGGTGCGCAAGCGCGGGCAGGCGGCAGTCAGCCGGCGAGGGTGACCGCCGCCATGGGCCGTACGCGTAGGGCATCCCCGCGCGGGTGGAAAGGATCGCGGAGCGCCGGGACGTCAGCGCGAGGGGCCGGGACGCACCAGGCGCCGGTACGCTCGCCGGCCGGTCCGGGGCGGCTCGCCTGCGGTGGCGGGCCGGGCGCGGGCCGGGCGATCCGGCACGCGAGCGGGGCGCGGGCCGACAGCGGCGCCCGGCGGTGTGGTCACGGACGGGCCGACGCGGCGGCAGGCAGAGGGCACGGCGAACTCCACGGAAGCAGGAACATCCCTTGGGAAGGCCTCTTCCTGACCTCAGCGAAGCCATTATGCCTGTTTCCCGGGCGCCACGGGCTGCCCGCCCCGTGCTCCCGGCGGCGTCACCGTCCGCGGTACGCCTCTGGGGCGAGCAGGAATTCCACGCCGGCCATGTGGAAGATCCTGACCGCTATCGGCGGGACGACGACCCGCAGGGCGATGCCGCGGGCGCGGGCCGCCGCGTACGTCTCGCACAGGGTGCGCAGCGCGGCGGTGGTGACAATGGAATCGTGCAGGCGTACGACCAGCTCGGATTCCTCGCACGTCTCGACATGCGAGCGCAGGGCACACGAGACGGCCTCGTGGTCCATCGCGTCGATGACGCCGTTCACCTCGACGGTGACGTGCGATTCCTCCCGGTAGGCCAGGATGTCCACAGGGGGCAAAGCGGCGGTCCGTTCTTCGTGCACAACAAGGACACGGCCGCTTCCTGACCACCTCTTACGCTAACAGTTGGGGCGCCCCCGCGGGCTCGGGCCGCCTGACACGGCCCGTCTCGGGTACGCAGGAGCGCCCGCGCGGTGCGCCGCCGCGCCGCCGGACCGGCTCCGGGCCGCAGCACGCGTACCGGCCCGCGCCCGTCCACGCGGGGCGGGTGCGGGCCGGTCGGTACGGTGCCTCGGCGGGCGATCGCGGGGCGGGGGCCCCGGCGGCCGATGGCGTCGCTGAGAGCGGCGCCTCAGCGGCCGATCGCGTCGCGCGCCTCGTCCATCATGGCGGCGAACGGACCCGTCAGGACCAGCCGGGCCGGAGAGCCCGCGGCGGTCGGGTGCGGGTGCGTGGGCGCGAGGTGCTCGGCCCGCCGCAGCCGGGCGCCCATGGTCCGGCGCTGGTCCACCGAGCACTGGGCGACGATGGCGGGGAACTCCTCGCGCTCCTCGTGCCCGGCGTGCTCGCTCACCGCCTTCTCGAACTCGGCCAGCACCGTCTCGAAGCCGGGGCTGGAGACATCCATGCCCTCCAGCTTCTTCAGGACCTCGCCGGCCTCCTTCTCCTCGGCGTTGCGTGCCTCGGCCTCCTCCGTCCCGGCGGTCTTCTCCGCCACCGGCCGGACGATCAGCTCCTCCGCGGCCTCGTGCACGGCCAGCAGGGAGCGCAGGTCGTCGAAGGCGCGCTGCCTGCTGGGACCCGTGGCCCTGGCGACCTGCGTGAACAGCTCGCGGATCCTGGCGTGCTGCTCCAGCAGCAGGGCCACGACATCGCCGTCGGGCAGCAGGTCCGCGGCGGCTCGTTCGGCGTCGGATGCGGATGCGGTCATCGACAACTCCTTTGCTCCGGGCGGGTGCGGTGCGCCGGCCGGGGCTGCCGGCGGGCGCGGTTCTGTCCGCGTGCCCGTGGTGCGACGGCTGACACGTCGTGCCCCGTTCGGCGCAAGCCGCCGCGTCCTGGCGGTGTTCCGGCGGATCGGGGGCAGGCGGGCGCCATGGAAACGACCCCGACCCTGGGTGTGGAAGAGGAATATCTGCTCCTGGACAGCGCGACCGGCGCCCCCTGCCCGCGGGCCGGCCGGGTGCAGGCCCTCGCCGACCACGACCCGGAACTCGCCCCGCACCAGGTGGACAGCGAACTGCTCCAGGCCCAGGTGGAGATCGCGACGCCCGTGTGCACGGGACTGGACGAGGTCACCGCCCACCTGCGGCGACTGCGGGAGACCGTGATCGGTGTGGCCGCACGCACCGGCTGCCGCCCCGCCGCGACGGGCGCCGCACCGCTCTCCGCCCGCGGCATCGTGCCCGTCACCCCCGAACGGCGCTACGAGGAGATGCGCGTCGACGCCGCCCAACTGGTCGACGAGCAGCTGATCTGCGGCATGCACGTCCATGTGGCCGTGCCCGACCGCTCGTCGGGCGCGGCGGCGCTCGGCAGGCTGCGGCCCTGGCTGCCGGTCCTCGTCGCGCTCGGCGCGAACTCCCCCTTCTGGGAGGGGCGCGACACGGGCTTCGCCAGCTGGCGCACGGTGGTCTTCGGGCGCTGGCCGGTCAGCGGCACACCCCCGTTCATCAGCGACGCGGCCGGTTACGAGGAACGCGTGGCGGCGCTGCTTGCCACCGGTGTGATCCCCGACCGCCGCCAGCTCTACTGGCACGCCCGGCTGTCCGAGACGTATCCGACGCTGGAGATCCGGGCCCCCGACGTCCAGGTGGACGTGGACAGCGCCGTCACCCTCGCCGGCCTCGCCCGCGGGCTCGTGGCCACGGCGCTGCGCGAGACCCGGCGCGGGAGGAAGGCGCTCGACCCGCCCGGCAGCATCCTGCACGCGGCGGGCTGGCACGCGGCCCGGTACGGGCTCGGCGCCGACCTCGTCGACGTACGCCACGGCACGCCGGCCCCGGCCGCCCAGGTCGTGGAAGCGCTCCTCGACCACTGCGCGCCGAGCCTGCGGGAGATGGGCGACCTCGACCGGGTCCAAGCCGGCCTCGACCGCCTGCTGACCGACGGCACCGGCGCCGCCCGGCAGCGCCGTGCCCACCGCGACCAGGGGCTGGACGCCGTGCTGGACCTGGTCGCACCGCCCGCGCCCGAACCGGCGGGGACCGGCTCCATTCCGGCGCCGCGGTCGGCGGCGGACGCCGCGCGCTGAGCGGCGGGGACGCGCCGCCGGTCACCGGCGGACCGATCGCCTCCGCCGGCGGCACGGACGCACCCGTGTCCCGCCGGCGGCGGCCCGCGGGCCGATGAGCCCGGCGGCGGCGCCCCGCGGGCCGGTCAGCGCAGCGCGGTGCTCAGCCGTACCGTGGTGCCGCTCTCGGCGGTGGAGCGGATCTGCACCAGGTCGCACAACTGGTGGACCAGCCACAGCCCCCGGCCGCCGAACTGGTCGGGCGTCGGGCGCGAGCGGCCCGCCAGCGGGTCGCGGATGTGCCCGGAGTCGTGGAATTCGCAGATGAGGACGTCGCCATCCACCCAGATCCGCAGGCGGCCCGAGCCGCCGCCGTGCCGGACGCTGTTGGCGGCCACCTCCGTCGCGGCCACCAGCAGTTCCTTCAGCCGCGCGCCCTGCAGCCCGTGCTGCGTGGCGCACGCGGTCACCGCGGCACGGACCGCCGCGAGCGCGCCCGCGCCGTAGACCAGGGTCTGCTGGGGGTCGCAGGCGGCGGACAGTTCCTCGAAGCTGAACGGCTGGTCGGAGAAGTCCGGGTTGTCGCCGTGCAGGGCGTCGGTGAGCCGGTACGGGTGGCACCGGCGCGCGGACTCCAGCGCGGCCGGCTCCACGGTGGTGACGTCGTACGGACACAGCAGCCACCAGGCGGGGGAGTTGGCGAAGGTGAGGTTCAGCAGCCACTCGTGGTAGCGCAGCTCACCGCGCTCGGCGGGAGTGGCCGTGCCCCACGGGCTCTCGCTGATGCCGCGCACCGGCAGGCCGCCGCCCGCGGTCTTGGCGATCCAGTCCTGCCAGGCCGGGATCAGCCGCCCGGGATTGCGGCCCAGCGCGCCGGTGTCCACGAACGACACCTGCCGGTCCGTCCCGGTCGCGTCCAGCGCCTCGCGCAGCATGTCCTGCTTGTCCTCCCCGACCGCGACGAGCACCGTCTCGTCAGCGGCCAGCGCGTCCTCGATGAAGGACAGGGCGCCCTGGAGGAAGGAGGCGTCGCCCTCGTAGGGGTACAGCTCGTGTCGGAAGGCGGGCGCCCCGGCGATTCCGGGCGCGCCGGCCGTGGCCTGCGGGGTCATGGCACCAGCTCCGCGGGGACGGAGGGGTCGTCGTAACCGAGCAGTGTCCAGCACCGTCGCACGGTGGAATTGGCGCGCTCCAGGAGGATCCTGCGGCCGGGGAAGGCGCCGGCGGCCTTGGCCAGCATCTGCATGCCCACCGCGTCCATCAGCTCCAGTCCGTCGCAGCACAGCCGCAGCGTCGGGGTGGTCCGCAGCAGCCCGGTCACCGCGGTCAGGAAGGCCCCGGCGCCGTCCGCGTCCACCACACCGCTCAGATTCCAGCGGTCCTCCGCGGCGCTGAACATGCGGAAGGAGGGCATCAGGGAGGACCGTCCGACGAAATGCGGATGCACGCTCGCCGCCTGCTCCAGTACGTCCGGCGCAAACTCCGACGCCGTGTACGCGCACACCACCATCGCCGCGCTGCCGCCGATCAAGGCGTCCAGCCGCAGCTCCTGGTCCGCCACCTGCTCCGGGGTGATCCCCGAAGGCCAGATCCTGTCCATGTGTGCCAACACCCGCAACGCCCGAAAGCCCTGTCGGCCGGCCGTCTCGGCCTCCTGCCGCACCAGGGACACCAATGCGTCCGCGTCCCAGCGTACGCCCGGGCGGGCGGAGCCGGGATCGACCAGCAGACCCCGCGCGGGACCCAGCTCCGGCCACACCGGGGACCGCGATCCGACGACCATGATCTTGTCGCCGAGGTCGGTGCCGTCCGAGAGGTATCCCCGGGCGGTCCGCTTGAAGTCGTCCTGCGGCGGCACCGCCCAGCACACATGGTCACCGACCTCGACCTGGGAGAGGCTCGCCACGCTGCGGGTGATCCTCACACAGCCCTCCTCGCCCGACCCCGACCGTACGACTCGGCACAGTGTGTCACTCCCTGCGAGCGGGAGGCCAACCGCCCCATGGCCCGCGCACGGCCGTTACGACGCCGCCCGCCGGAGTGCGGCGGGGCACCCCGCCGGGTCTTCTACGATGACGGGCATGAATCCTGGGGGGCCGCGGATACGGCTCGTAGACGGCCGGTTCGAACTGCTGGACCGGCTCGGTGGCGGCGGCATGGGCCTGGTCTGGCGGGCCCGCGACACGGCGCTGGACCGCGAGGTCGCGCTGAAGGAGGTACGGCCGCCCGACGCCGCCATGGCCGAGGCCGATCCGGACGGCACGCGGCTGATGCGCGACCGGGTGCTGCGCGAGGCCAAGGCGCTGGCAAGGCTCCAGCACCCCAACGTGGTGATCATCCACCACATCGTGGACAGCCCCGAGCACGCCTATCCCTGGCTGGTGATGGAGCTGGTACGCGGCGGCAGCCTCGCCGACCGGCTGAACCGGGGGCCGCTGCCGGTGCCCGAGGCGGCCCGGGTCGGCCGCGGGGTGCTCGGCGCGCTGCGGGCCGCGCACGAGGCGGGCGTCCAGCACCGGGACGTCAAGCCCGGCAATGTGCTGCTGCGGCCGGACGGCACACCGGTACTCACCGACTTCGGCATCGCGGCCGTGCACGGCGCCACCGCGCTCACCGCGACCGGCGCGCTGATCGGCTCGCCCGAGTACATCGCGCCCGAGCGGATCCGCGGGGTGGAGGGCAACCCCTCCTCCGACCTGTGGTCCCTGGGCATGATGCTCTACGTGGCGGTCGAGGGAACCCACCCGCTGCGCCGGGGCACCTCGCTGGCGACGCTCGCCGCCGTCCTGGACGAGCCGCTGCCGCCACCGGTGCGCGCGGGCGCGCTGGGCCCCGCGCTGTCGGCGATCCTCGCCAAGGACCCCGCGGCGCGGCCCGGCGCCGAGGCCTTCGACCGGATGCTCGCGGCGGCGGCGCAGGCCACCCCCGCCTACGGCTTCCCCGCCGCCCCCGTGCCCGGCCCGCACCCGGCGACCCCGCCCCCGACGCACACCCCGCAGGACCTGCGTCCCCCGCAGTCCACGCCGGCGCCGTACGGGGACGGCCTGCCCCCGTCGGCCTACGGCGGCTGGACACCGCCGGCGCACGTGCGGCCCGCGCCGCCCGCCAGGACCGGCCGCCGCCGCGGGCCGGTCACCGCGCTGATCGGCGCCGGGTCGGCGGCGGCCGTCGGCGTGCTGGTGTGGATCGCGCTGCCGGACGACCCGGGCAAGGCCGCGGCCGGCGACACGGGCGGGTCGCCCTCCGCGGTGGGCGCCCCGGCAGCCTCCTCGACCGCGTCCGCCGACCGGAGGACGGCCGGCCCGACCGGCACCGCGGCCGGTCCCTCCGTCACCGCGGCCGGGTCGGGCACCTCCGCCGGGCAGGGCGGCACGTCCGGGCAGGGCGGCCTGCTCACCCCGGCGGGTGTGCGGACGGTCGTCGCCGCCTTCACCCCGCACATCGCGGGCAACAAGGTCATCTCGCTGACCGTCTACGAGGACTACGCCGTCGCCGAGGCCCCGACGCCGAAGGACCCGAGCGTCTACGACCGGCTGCTCTACCGCGACGGCCGGGTGACCGCGGAGCCGGGCGGCACCGTCAAGGACGCCATGGAACCGCCGGCGAGCCTGTCCCCCTACAACTGGGACGTGATCACCGGGCTGATGGACCAGGCCGAGCAGAAGCTCAACGTGCCGCATCCGACGTCCCGCTACCTCATCATCGGCAGCGACATCATCGACGGGACCCCGCAGATCAGCGTCTACTTCTCCGACGACTACGGCAGCGGCTACCTCAGCGCCACTCCCCGGGGCAAGGTCACCGACACCCACCCGAAGTAGGGTCCGCGCGGGGCCGGGCCGTACGCGGACGGCCCGGCCTTCCCGCGCCGCTCCATCACGCTTGCCGCGGCCGTCCCCGGACACCTAGGCTGATTCGGTGACGGACGAATCCAGCCGGGCGGCACGCTTGCTGGACGCCCAGGCCAAGGCGGCGCTGCTGTTCGGCGAGATCGAGGCGCGGGGCCTGGTGGCGGCGGGCGTGGGCGAACGCGCGGTCAGCGACCGCGTCCGCGATCTGGCGAACGAGATGTTCGGGACCACGCACTACTGGCACAAGCGGATCGTGCGCTCGGGACCCAACACCCTGCTGCCCTACCGCGAGAATCCGCCGGACCGGACCATCGGCGCCGACGACATCGCCTTCGCCGACTTCGGGCCGGTCTTCGAGGAGTACGAGGCCGACTTCGGGCGGACCTTCGTCCTCGGCGACGACCCCGTCAAGCACCGGCTGCGCGACGACCTGCCGGTGGTCTTCGCCGCCGGGCGCCGCGCCTTCGAGGCGGACCAGGACATCACCGGCAAGCAGCTCTACGCCGAGGTCGAGCGGGCGGCGGCGGAAGCGGGCTGGCAGCTGGGCGGCTGGCACGCGGGCCACCTGGTCGGGGAATTCCCGCCCGAGTACAACGACTGGGAGGCCGTCGACACCCACGTCGTGCCCGCGAACGACAAGCCGATGCGGCGCACCGACGAGGCGGGCCGGCTCCTGCACTGGATCCTGGAGGTCCATCTGATCGACCGCGAGCGGAATTTCGGCGGCTTCTTCGAGCAACTGCTCGACCTCTGACGCCCGTCGGGGCACACCGCCTGCCGCACCGCTCGTCCTATCGCAGCGCCGCGAGCGCCGCCCGTGCCCGGGGCGCGTGCAGCGGGCTGAAGTGCGGGTTGATCGCGAGCGCCCCGGTCAGGTCGGTGCGGGCCGCGGAGGTGTCGCCGAGGGCCTGCTCGATCATCGCCCGGTGGTAGTGGAAGAGGGCGTTGCGGGTGCCCTGGGCCAGCGCGCGGTCGGATTCCGCCAGCGCCTCTCGGTCCTGGCCGGCTGCGTGCAGTGCCCAGGCCAGGGCGTCGTGGCTGTCCATGAAGGGGCGGGTGGCGAGGCCCTGGCGGGCGATGGCCAGCGCCTGCCCGGCATTCCCGTGGTCGGCTTCGAAGAGGGCGGCGTCGGAGTCGAGCGCGACACCGTTGGCGGTGAAGAGCCGCTGTTCCGCGCGGAAGACCCGGTATTGCTGGTCGGCCTCCTTGGTGCGGCCGAGCGACTGGTACAACTCGCCGAGCTGGAGGACGTATTCGGGCTGCGGGACGCGCTGGACGGCCCGGGTCAGGTCGGTGATCGCGGCCCCGGTCCTGCCGAGGGCGGCTTCCGCGCGGGCCTTGGCCTGGAGCAGCGCGGTGTAGGTGGGGGCGACGCGCAGGCCGGCTTCTGCCTCGGTCAGCTCGGTGGCGGGGTCGCCGCTGTTGAAGGCGAGTTCGCCGAGGTAGTAGGAGGCGAAGGCCTGGTCGGCGGGACCGGCCGCGTCGTTGAGGGCGCGCCGCATGTCGGCCCGGGCGGTGGGGATGTCGCCGCGCAGTTCTGCGACGTAGGAGGCACGGGACAGCGACGGCGAGCCCGGCCGCAGGTCGACCATGTGCTGGACGGCGCCGGCGGCTTCGCCGTAGCGGCCGAGCTGGGTGTAGGCGTCGGCGAGGGTGCCGTAGAGGGACGCGTTGTAGGGGTTGGCGGCGGTGGCGCGCTTCGCCCAGGTCAGGGCCTCCGCGAAGTGGTGGCGGCCCGCTTCAAGCGCCGCCATCCCGCCCATCGCGGTGAAGTTGCCCGCCGGGTCCAGGGCCAGCGAGCGCGTGAGGACTCCCTCGGCCTTGGGGTAATACGTCGGGTCCGCGGTGGCCTTGGCCTGCTGGACGTAGTCGAGGCCGAGGGTGGCCAGCGCGACGGCGTCGCCGGGTGTCTCGCGCAGGTGGGCCTGGACGCCGCTGATGTCCGCGGCGAGCGGATCGGCGGGGGCGGCCGGGGCGCTCCTCTCAGGACCGGGGGCGGCCGGTGCGGCCGGCCAGGGCGCGAGGCCGAGGCCGCCGGCGAGGAAGAGCCCGACGCCCAGGACGGTGGTGACGCTCGCGGACAGAAGGGTGCGTCGGCGCAGGGGGCGCCGGCGGAGGTGCAGGGTCAATTTCCGCTCCGGGTGGGGACGGTCGGGGGACGCGGCGCGGCGAGGGCGGCGTAGACGACGACGTTGTCGCGGTAACCGCCGTGCTCGTGGTCGTACGGGCCGCCGCAGGTGATCAGTCGCAGGGACGGGGGGCCGGCCGGCGCGTACACCTCGGCGTCGGGGAAGGCGTCCTTGTCGTACTGGCGCAGCGCCTTGACGGTGAAGGTGACGTGCGAGCCGTCGGTGCGGTCGATGGTTATCGGGTCGCCGGGGCGCAGCGAGGAGACCTGGTAGAAGGCGGCCGGCCCGGTCAGGGAGTCGACGTGGCCGACGACTATCGCGGCGCCCGGATCCCCCGGCCGGGGGCCGTCGCTCCACCAGCCGACCTGGGCCGGGTCCTGCGGGGCGGCGAGGTGGCCGTCCTGCTGCACGCCGAGCCCGACGAGCGGGTCGCTGAGCGCGATACGCGAGATGCGTATCCGGGCCGGCGGCGGTGCGGAGGGCGCGGGGGCCGGGGCGGACACGGTGGGCCGGGCGGCGGGCAGCGCCCCTATGTCGGCCCGCGCGCGCGGCCCGGGCCTGGCGACCAGCGCGCAGCTCCCGGCGGTCGCCAGTGCCATGCCCACGGCCACCGCGACAGCGGCGACAGGGCGGCGGTGCGGCCGCGGCCGCCCGCCCTCCGGTGCGGAGGACGGGCGGCCGGGCGGGGCGGAGACGGTCACACCCGGCTCGCGCGCCGCCGGCGCAGGGCCATGACGCCCGCGCAGGCCAGCAGCGCGCCGCCGCCGGCCGCGACCGCGGGCACGACGGGGGAGCCGCCCGTGCCGGCGGTGCCGCCGAGACCGGCGCCGACGCCGCCGTCGGGCTGGAGGGAGTCGGCCTGGTTGACCGCGGCGGTGTTGGGCAGCGCCACGTAGGGGAAGGTCGCGCCGGGCTGGCGGTAGGGGGTGTTCACCGCGTCGCCGGCGGCGAGCGCGGGCACGATCGTGCCGGTCTGGGCGGCGCCTTCGAGGGCCTGCAGCTCGATGTCGACGACGTCGTCATCGAGCCGGCGGCCGTTGGGGAAGCCCTGGAGGTCGCCGCCGAGGACGCCGAGCCGGTTGGGGCTCGCGGTCACCGGGGTCGTCAGGTTGAGCCGGAGTTCCTCGGAGGCGGTGAAGGCGCTCTTGTCCACGTCCGCGTTGAGCTGCTGCGAGTTGAGGTCGGCCTTGATGGGGCCGCAGGCCTTGCAGATGCCGGTGAGGAAGATCTCCACCAGGTCGTTGCGCGGGGTCGCGGGCGCCGGGACGCCGTAGATGCTCTGGATGAGCTTGGGCACGATCGGATTCTTGACCGCGTTCACGACCGGGGTGACGGTGTGGTCGACGTCGGGGCTGATCGAGTTGAAGGCGTCCTTGTAGTTCAGCGGTACGACGACCTCGTTGACCAGCGGATTGCCGAGCCGGGAGACCTGGTGCCAGCCGCTCTGCCCGTCCTTGCCCTGGGCCTGCGCGACGTCCTTGCCCTGGGTGTCACCGCTGCTGCCGTGCGAGCCCGAGCCGGTCTCGCCGCCCTTGGCGGCCGGCGCGCCGACCGCCGCGCCCTGGCGGTCGGTGGTGGACCAGATCCCGACGACGGGGTTGCGGGTGGTGTCGCCGTTCAGGGCGAGGTCCTTCTTGGGGACCTGGAGGGCGATGGTGTTGACGTTGTAGCCCGCCAAGGTGTTGTGGCCGGTCTCCTTGAGGTTGCCGCCGTAGAGCAGGTCGAAGATCCGCAGGTCGAGGAAGAACGGGTCGGCGCTCTGGCCTGCGAGGGTCTGGCCGCCGCCCGGCAGCGGTGTGATGGCCTGCTTGCGCAGCGAGGCGTAGTCGGGCATCGAGGCCTTGCCGACGTTCGAGGGCGCGGCGGGCGCGTCATTGAGCAGCGTCGTGACATTGCCGCGGGCGTCGGTCCTGGTGAGCGTGTAGGTCTGGCGGAAGTTCAGGGTCGGGTCGGTGAGGTTGTTCACGACCCCGGTGTTGTAGAGGAACTGGTTGTCGCCGTCGCGCAGGTGGTCGGTGAAGGACCAGGTGTAGGTGGTGTCGGCCTTGCCGTCGCCGTTGCTGTCGATCTTGATGTTGTAGTGCGCGTCATTGGCGAACGGGTAGAAGTTCGGGCCGCCGTTGGGCTCCTCGAACGGAATCCAGTCGGCCACCATCGTCACGGTGTCCGGGTTGTCGGGGCTGGTGAAGGCGTAGACGTCGGTGTTGTCGGCCTTCGGGTCGCCCGCGATCAGCGGCGCCTCGCGGTGGCTGGAGGCGGAGCTGACACCGGGCGTCAGACCGGTCAGGGCGGCGGCGCCCAGCAGGGCGAGGATGCCGGCGCCGGCGAGCGCGCGCTCGGCCGGGCGGAGCGCGGGCATGCGGCGTGGCAGGCGGGAGGAACGCATGGGCCATCCGTTTCCGAGGTGGGCCGACGCCTTCCGGGGTGACGGCCGCTGGCGGGGGACGCTCGAAGTCCCATACGAACCCGGCGGCGGCGCCCGTCGTGGGTGCTGCCACCTCGAACCGCATGTCCATAATGTGACTTAAGCTACGGTCACGTCACCATGACCGCTTTCCGCCCGCAACGCGACTGAGCCGAACGGATTCCCGCGTACGCCGGAGCAGCCGCCCCTGCCCTTCGGCCACCGGACGGGAAAAATATCGGCCACCCGGGTGGAGTCGGCCGGGTCGGGCAGTCCGCCGGGGGCATGGGGACGAACCGGGCAGGAACGTGTGACGCGGCCCAGCGAGGCCGCGTCCTCCGCCCGAGAGAAAGCCCCTCCATGACCCTTCGCAGAAAACCGGCCCGCATCGGCCGGCGCCGGTCGGCCGCCCTCCTGCTGACGCTGAGCACCGCTGTCGCGGGCGCGGCGCTGGCCGGTCCCGGCGCCGGTGTCGGCCAGGCGTCCAGCCACCGCGAGGCACCGCTGATCGCCTCGGACCCGCAGGTCGACAACACCGACCTGTACGCGTTCTCCAGCCCGGACAAGTCCGACACGGTGACGCTGGTCGCGAACTGGTACCCCTTCCAGGAGCCGAACGGCGGGCCGAACTTCTACCCGTTCGCCACGGACGCCCACTACGACATCAACATCGACAGCCAGGGCACCGGCACGCCGGACCTGACCTACCGGTGGACGTTCCGCAACGAGGACCGCCGCGGCGACAAGACGTTCCTGTACAACAACGGGGTCGTCAACAACCTCACCGACCCCACCCTGCTGTTCCGCCAGCACTACACGCTGCAGGAGATCAGGACCGGGCACCGCCCCGTGACGCTCGTCGACGACGCCATCGCCGCCCCGTCGAACGTGGGCAAGGCGTCCATGCCGGACTACGGGAGGCTGCGCAGCCAGGCGACCCGCAGACTGCCCGGCGGCGGGCAGACCGTGGCCAGCCAGGCGGCCGACCCGTTCTTCCTCGACCTGAGGATCTTCGACCTGCTCTACGGCGGGAATCTGAGCGAGACCGGGCACAACACGCTCAACGGCTACAACGTCAACACCCTGGCCATCCAGGTGCCCAAGTCGGCGCTGGCCTACCGCGGCAACGCCACCCGCAACCCGGTCGTCGGCGTGTGGAGCTCCACCGAGCGGCGCACCATGCAGCTCAGCCCGGGCAAGTCCACCCCGACAGGCCCGTACGTGCAGGTCTCCCGGCTCGGCAATCCGCTGGTCAACGAGGCGGTCGTCCCCGCGGGCCTGAAGAACGCCTTCAACGCCCTGCCGCCGTCGCAGGACCACAACCAGCCCAAGCTGGTCGCGAAGGTCCTCGACCCCGAGGTGCCCAAGCTCGTCCAGGCGATCTACGGCATCCCCGCGCCCGCCACCCCGCGCACCGACCTCCAGGAGATCTTCCTGACGGGCATCGCGAAGGCGACGGGCGGCCCGCTGGCCGTCGACCTCAACTCGCAGCTGCTCAACAAGGACATCGACAAGCGCCGCTTCGTCCCCGCCGAGGAACTGCGGCTGAACATGTCGACCCCGGTGACGGCGAAGCCGAACCGGCTCGGCGTGCTGGGCGGCGACTTCCAGGGCTTCCCGAACGGGCGGCGCATGGCTGACGACGTGGTGGACATCGCCCTCCAGGCACTGGAAGGCGCCACTCCGGGCCACCTCATCCAGGCCCTGGCCGCCGGTGACGGCGTCAACGGACCCGGCCGCCCCTACACGGGCAGCTTCCCGTACATCGCGCTGCCCTTCACCAACGCGGTGAACCAGGCCGGATGACCCCGGGGGTGCCCGGTGCGGGCCGAAGCCGTCGGCCCGCACCGGGCACCCGCTGCCGCGACCGGCCCGAGCGCCGTCGCCCCGGACCCCCCGGACCGCCGCCCCCGCCGAACCACCGTCGAGCCGAGGACACGAACTCCATGCGCCGCCTTGCACTGATCGCCACCGCCGCCGCGCTGTGTGCCGGCCTGGCCGGCTTCGCTGCGCTGGAGGATTCCGCCGACCCGCCCGGCCCGCCGGCCCCGCTGTCCGCACCCGGCGGCGGCGACCGGGGCGGCCCGCCGGACATGGGCACGGTGATCACCAAGCTCCAGACGGGCCTGCGGCAGCAGCCGGCCGACGCGTCCGGCTGGGCACAGCTCGGCTCCGCCTACGTCGAGCAGGCCCGGCTCACCGTCGATCCGACGCTCTACCCCAAGTCCGAGTCCGCGCTGCGCCGCTCCCTCGCACTCCAGCCGCAGCACAACACCGCCGCGCTCACCGGCATGGCCGGACTCGCCAACGCCCGGCACCGGTTCGCGCAGGCGCGCACCTGGGCGGACAAGGCCGTCGCCGACGACCCGTACGCCTGGGCGCCCTACGGCGCGCTCAACGACGCGCTGACCCAGCTCGGCGACGACCCGGCAGCGCAGGACGCCGTCCAGCACATGCTCGACCTCCACCCCTCCACCGAGTCCTTCACCCGCGCCTCCTACACCCTGGAGCTGCACGGGCATACCGCCGAGGCCGCCCAGGCGCTGCAACGCGCCCTGGAGGACGCCTCCTCACCGGCCGACGTGGCCTTCTGCCAGCACTACCTGGGCGAACTCGCCTTCAACACCGGCCACCCGCAGCAGGCCCTCGACCACTACCGGCGGGCGCTGGCGGCCGACCCCACCTACACCGCCTCGCTGGCCGGCTCGGCACGCGCGGAAGCCGCGCTCGGGCAGTCCGACCGCGCCGTCACCGACTACCGCACCGCCATCGCGCGGGTGCCGCAGCCGCAGTACGTCCTGGAGTTCGGCGAACTGCTCCAGTCGCTCGGCCGGGACGGCGAGGCCCGTACGGAATACGGCGTGCTCCGGGCCGAGCAGAAGCTCTTCGCCGCCAACGGCGTCGTGGACGACCTCAACCTCGGCCAGTACCAGGCCGACCACGGCGACCCGGAGCTCGCCGTGACCCTCCTGACCGCCGAATGGAACCGGCGGCACAATGTGCTGGTCGCCGACGCCCTGGGCTGGGCGATGCACCGGGCGGGACGGGACGCCGAAGCGCTGCCGCTGGCCCGGCAGGCCGACCGGCTCGGCTGGCGCGACGCCCTGCTGCGCTACCACCGCGGGGTCATCGAGCAGTCCCTCGGCGACCTCGCCCCGGCGCGTACCGACCTCGCGGGCGCACTCGCCGCCAACCCGCACTTCTCCCCGCTCTACGCGCCCGACGCCCGTACGCGTCTGGCCCGGCTCCAAGGACAGCGATGACCCCTCCCGCTGGCGCCCCCGGCACCCCGAACCGGCGACTCCACCGCGCGGCCCTGCTGCTGGCCGCCGTCCCGGCCCTGCTGTGGGCGGCGAGCGTTCCGGCCGCCGCCCACCCGCTCGGCAATTTCACCGTCAACCGCTACGACGGCCTCACCCTGCGCCCCGACCGGGTGGACGACCTCGCGGTCGTCGACACCGCCGAGATCCCCACCCTCCAGGCCGAGCCGGCCATGGACACCGACCACGACGGCACCCTCGGCCCTGCCGAAGCCGCCGCCGAGGCCCGGCGGGCCTGCGCGGCGCTGACCGCGCGGGTCCACGCGACCGTCTCGGACGGGAACGCGGCGGCGCGCACCCTCGCGTTCCGGCTGACGACCGGTTCCTACCGCCTGGTCCGCGGCCAGGCCGGTCTGGACACCGGACGGCTGGAGTGCCGGCTGACCGCCCCGGCCGCCCTCGGCAGCGGCGCCCGCGTGCGGTTCACCTCCGGCGTGGACGACTCCCGTATCGGCTGGCACGAGATCACCGCACGCGGGGACGGCGTCCGTGTCGGCACCTCGGACGTACCCGGGCGATCCGTGTCGCACGAGCTGCGCACCTATCCCGCGGACCTGCTGTCCAGCCCGCTCGACACGCGGCAGGCGGCCCTGTCGCTGGGCGCGGGCGGCGGCGCCGCCACCGCCGCGAGCGCGCCGGACTCCGGGTGGGCGGCGGACTGGTACGCGGCACTCGACCGGCACCTCGGCGCGCTCACGGACCAGCGCCGGCTCACGCTGCCCGTCGGCCTGCTCGCGGTGCTGATGTCCCTGGTCCTCGGGGCCGGCCACGCCGCGCTGCCCGGCCACGGGAAGACCATCATGGCCGCCTACCTGGCCGGCCGCCGGGGCCGCCCGCGCGACGCGGTCACCGTCGCGGGCACGGTCACCCTCACCCACACCGCCTCGGTGCTCGCCCTCGGGGTGGCGCTCAGCGTCTCCTCCGCGCTGGTCGGCGAGGACGCGCTCGCCTGGCTGGGTACGGTCAGCGGCATCGTCATCACCGCGGCCGGGCTGTGGCTGCTGCCCGCCGCGCTGCGCGCCTTCCGCACGCCGGAACGGGCGGCGGAGCCGCGGCACCCGGATCACGACCACGTCCACCACGACCACGAGCACGACCACGACCACGGTCCGGCGCCGCACGTCCACGCGCAGCCGCACCAGCCCGCGGCGGCGGTGTCGGCGACGGTGACAGCGGTCCTGGACGAGGAGGGACCGCCGGGCGGCCACTCCCACGGGGACGCCCCCGGGCACGTTCACGCGCAGGGCCATGACCACGGCCACCGGCACGACCACGGCCACGACGGCCAGCACGGCCGAGGGCACCACACCCACGGTCACACGCACGACCACCACGACCACCACGGCCACGGAGACCACGGGGACCACACCCACGCGGACCACTCCCACAGCCACGGGTGGCTCGGGCGGCACAGCCACAGCCACGGACCGGGCCGGGGGAGGGGCGGGCTGGTCGGCATCGGTATCGCCGGCGGCCTGGTCCCCAGCCCCTCCGCCCTCGTGGTGCTGCTCGGCTCCATCGCCCTGGGCCGCACCGGCTTCGGCGTCCTGCTCGTGGTCTGCTACGGCCTCGGCATGGCCGCCACACTGGCCGCCGCCGGGCTCGTGCTGCTCAAGCTCCGCGACCGGATTCCGGCGCTCGAAGGGGGCCGCTGGCACGCGCTGGCCGGCTGGGGCAGCCGGCTCACCCCGCTGGGCACCGCGCTGCTCATCCTGGCCGTCGGCGTCGGCACCGCGCTGCGGGCCCTACCGATGTGACGGCGGCAGCCGTACGTACCCCCGCGTCCCCGACCACCAGCCCCGAGGAGGGCTCCATGGCCTCGCCTTCCCGCCCCGCCCTTACCGCGGCCCTGCTGTTCGCCGCCGTCGCGCTGACGGCCTGCGGCGCCTCCGGCCCCCGTACCGGCGCCCTCGACAGGGGCTCGCCCGACGCCCACCCCACCTGCCGGGTGCACCAGCACGTGCTGCCCGGCTCCGACTACACCGGCGGCAAGGACAGCGCCCCGCTGGCCGTGCTCGACATGCTCCGCTACTACACGTCCCAGCGCGCGCTGCCCTTCTGCGACCACCGGCCGGCCACCGCCCAGGACACCGCCTGGACCGGGCTCTACCACCGGCTCACCCAGCGCTGATCCCGCCCCTGGTTCAGGCGCCCGCGGTGTCCACCGGGCCGGCGACGGCCGCTGCCAGCTGCTGGACGATCTCGGCGAGGCGCTCGCGCACCGGGGGACTGGTGACGGTGCCGTCCTCGCCGATGATCCCGCGGTCCACCGGCAGCCGCGCGCAGGCCGACTCCACGATGGCCGCGCCGGTGTAGGTGAGGACGGTACGCAGCGTGGCCTCCGCGCCGCCGCCCCTTCCGGGGGCGGCGGCATTGACCCACGCCACGGGCTTGTCGCTGATCTCGACGCCCCCGACCGTCCAGTCCAGCAGGTTCTTGAACGAGCCCGGCAGGGTGCCGGCGTACTCCGGTGCGCAGATCAGGACGGCGGTGGCCCCGGCGATCGCCGCGCGGAGCCCGGCGACGGGAGCCGGCGGCCTGTCGGTGTCGTCGTCGGGGTTGAAGTGCGGCAGGGCGGCCAGGCCGTCGTAAAGGACGGTGCGCACCGTCGGGGGCGCCACGGCCTGCGCGGTGCGCAGCACGGACTCGTTGCTGGAACCCGCTCGGACGCTTCCGGACAGCAGCAGGATCACCGGTGGTTCAGGCATCGGTCGACTCACCTCTCCGATCGTGCGGGACGTCATGGCTCCGGTCGGCCGCTCCGAAGGTGGCCCGCGGCAGGAACGTACCCTCTGACGCCGTTGCCGACTCGGCGAGATCATCGACGGCGAGGAGCACCACGGCCCGGGTCCCCGCGTCGTCCTCGGCGTGACGGGCGCCCTCGTCAACACGGTGTTGCGGTGATGTGGCAACACGACGGAAACATGAAATGGACGTGTCAACAGCGGGTCCGCCGTTGCCCCGCCCTCGGGGCCGACCGTAGCGTCACCGCGACAGATGCGACGCCCCCAGAGCGCCCGGGCCTGCTCTTCCACGCCCCGCTCCCCCCGTTTCAGGAGGGGTACCACCGTGAGCCGTCACGACCAGCAGGACCTCGGCCGGCGAGGTTTCCTCGCCGGCGCCGCAGCCGTGGCCTCCGCGGCGCAGTTGGCGGCCGACCGCACCGCGTGACCGCGCGGGTGCCGGCGCGCAGGCCTCTCCGCGTCGCGCCGGCACCCGCTCTTCTTCCGTATCCCAGGAGGCGCAGGTCCTGATGGAGCGCACCCCGATCCCCTCGTGCTGCACCCCCGGGCACGGCCCCGCCGGCCTCCGGCTCGATGCGCCGCGCACCGCCCCGGTGGCGCGGCCTGCCGCCGTACGGGCCGCGCGAGGCCTGGTCGCGCTGCCCGGCGGCACCTTCCTGATGGGCTCCAACGATTCCGACCGGGTACCGGCCGACGGCGAGGGCCCGGTCCGCGAGGTCGAGGTCGGCCCCTTCGCGGTGTCCCCGACCACCGTCACCACCACCGCCTTCGCCTCCTTCGTCAAGGAGACCGGCCACGTGACGGAGGCGGAGCGGTTCGGCTTCTCCTACGTCTTCGAGGCGTTCCTGCCGCAGCGGCTGCGGACCACCTCGCCCTCCGTCGCCGGTACGCCCTGGTGGCGCGCGGTGGAGGGCGCCTGCTGGCGGGCGCCCTCCGGCCCGGGCTCCGATGTGCACGACCGGCAGAACCACCCGGTGGTGCACGTGTCCTGGCACGACGCGGTCGCCTACTGCGCCTGGTCGGGCACCCGGCTGCCCACCGAGGCCGAGTGGGAGTACGCCGCCCGCGGCGGACTGGCCCGCAAGCGCTACCCGTGGGGCGACGAACTCGCCCCCGGCGGGCGGAAGATGCTCGCGATCTGGCAGGGCGACTTCCCCCGGTCCGAGCCCGGCGTGCACCAGGGCACGGTGCCGGTCCGCGCGCACCGGCCCAACGGCTACGGCCTGTACAACACCGTGGGCAATGTCTGGGAGTGGTGCGCCGACTGGTTCAGCCCCGACTTCCACCGCGGCGGCCCGCGCCGCTTCCCCGCCGGGCCGCCGACCGGCACCGCACGGGTGATGCGCGGCGGCTCCCACCTGTGCCACGCCTCCTACTGCAACCGCTACCGGGTCGGCGCCCGCAGCTCCAACACGCCGGACAGCTCGACGGGGAACATCGGCTTCCGGGTCGTCCGCTGACCCGCCGCTGCCTGCCGCCGGCCAGCCGTCACTTCTTCCGCGGCCCAGGTTCCGGTTCGGGCTCCGGCTCCGAAGGCCCCGGCTCCGAACGCGGCACCGGCTCCGGCTTCGGGATCGCCCAGCGGATCACCCGGGTCAGCCCGTGGCCGGCCAGCCTAATCCCGGTCTCCTCCACCACCGGCAGGTACGGCACGCCCAGCGGCACCCGGCTCCACAGCGGCAGCAGGGCGACCGCGCTGGCGGCGAGCACCGCGTAGGGCGGCCTGGCCGCCCATGGCAGCGGCGGGTCGAGCAGCATGAAGCGGGCCGCTTCCCTGGCCTGCGGGGTCGCCCGCAGCTCGGGGCGGTAGGCGTCGAGCACCGCCGCGAGCTCCGCCTGGTCGCGGGGCGGGTCCTGGACCCCGAGCCCGGCCGCCACCCGGGCGGCGTCCGCGACGTACGCGTCGTACCCGTCGTCGTCCAGCGGCTCGGCGCCGTAGCGCCGGTGCGCCCGCAGGAAGCTGTCCACCTCGGCCGCGTGCACCCACCCCAGCAGGTGCGGGTCCGAGGCACGGTACGGCTCGCCGTCGTCGGTGGTGCCCGACACCCGTGCGTGGATCTCCCGCACGTGCGCCACGGCCTGCTCCGCGTCCCGCGCGGTGCCGAAGGTCGTCACGGCGAGGAAGGCGCTGGTCCGCTGGAGCCGGCCCCAGGGGTCGCCGCGGTAGCCGGAGTGGCCGGCGACGGCCGCCATCGCCAGCGGGTGCAGCGACTGGAGCAGCAGCGCGCGCAGGCCGCCGACGAACATCGAGGCGTCGCCGTGCACCGCCCGGATCGGCCGGTCGGGCCCGAACCAGCGGGGTCCGGGGCTGCCGTGGATACGGTCCCGCTGCGCGGGACCGTCGGGCCCCGCCACCCGCGCGAGCAGTTCTGCTCCCAGCCGGCGCCGTATCGCGCCGAGGCCGGGTATCTCCGGGTAAGCCGCCACACCCCCACTCTACGGCCGCGGTCCGCGAGCCGGTCCGCGGCCTGGTCCGCGGACCGGACGGGACCCGGGTGCCCCGGGTGCCGCGGAATTCCGGGACCGGGTGCGCGAGCGGCCCGGCCACGGCAGGATAGGCAGCGGATCGTGCTGCCTACGTCTGTGGAAGGTCTGCCCTCATGCCCTTCAGCCATCGCAAGGACCTCGGTCTGCTCGCCCTGCGCCTGGGGACCGGCGGAGTGCTGTTCGCCCACGGTTCGCAGAAGCTCCTCGGCTGGTTCGGCGGGGGCGGCGTCAAGGGCACGTCCGCGGCCATGGAGAGCATGGGCTTCACCCCCGGGCGGGAGAGCGCGGTCGCCGCGGGCCTCGGTGAGGCCGGCGGCGGTGCGCTCCTGGCGCTCGGCCTCGCCACCCCGGTGGCGGGCGCGGCTGCCGCGGGCGCCATGGCCGGCGCGGTGTCCGTGCACGCGCCCGCCGGGTTCTTCGCCCACAAGGGCGGCTTCGAATACCCGGCCTTCCTCGGTTTCGCCGCGGCGGGCCTCGGCCTCGTCGGCCCGGGCCGCTACTCGTTGGACCAGCTCACCGGCCACCGCCTGAACCGGCCCGCCACCGTACTGCTGGCCTTCGCCGTCAGCGCGGCGGCGGCGACCGTCGTGGTCAACCGGCGCGCGGCCACCGTCGCCGCCGCCAAGCCGCAGGACGCGGACCCCGAGCCCTCGGCCGACTAGCGCGCCGCGGCCCGCGCCCGCCGCCGCGCACCGGCCCGGGCGCGGGCCGCCGCCTGCTCGGTCACCCGGCCCGGCGGCCACATACGCCGCGTGCCCCCGCGGGACTGTCGGCCCCGGTGGGCCGCGGGGGCTTCAGATCCAGTCCTTGTGCTTGAAGGTCGTGTAGAGCAGGACGGACAGGCCGATCATGACGCCCGTCGACGTCCAGAAGCCGGAGTGCGCGCTGAATCCGGGATAGGGCACGTTCTGGCCGTAGAAGCCGGTGACGGCGGTGGGCACCGCGATGATCGCCGCCCAGCTGGTGACCTTCTTCATTATCAGGTTCATGCGGTTGCCCTGGACGGTCAGGTTGGTCTCCATGACGGTGGTGACCAGGTCGCGCAGGGACTCGGTCCACTCGGTGGCGCGCAGCACGTGGTCGTAGACGTCCTGGAAGTACGGCATCATCGGCTCGCTGACGACGTGCAGGTCGCGGCGCAGCAGCGAGTTGACGACCTCCCGCATCGGCAGGACCACCCGGCGCAGCCGCACCAGGTTCTTGCGCAGCTCGAAGGAGCGGCGCTGGACCACCTGGATCTCCTTGGGGCTGTCCTCGAAGAGGAGGTCCTCCAGCTGCTCGATGCGGTCGTCCAGATCCTGCACGGCGGTGAAGTGGCCGTCGACCAGGTAGTCCAGCAGGCCGTGCACGAGGAAGCCCACGCCGTGCTTGGCGAGGTCGGGCGAGTCGTCCCAGCGCTCCACGATCCGGTCGATGCGGCAGTGCTCGCCCTGGCGGATCGTGATCAGCGCGTTGGCGGTGATGAACGCCGACACCTCGCTGGCCTCGATCGCGCCGGTGTCTGGAGCCACGGTGACCGCGTAGGCGCTCATGAACAGATGGGTGCGGTAGGTGTCGAGCTTGGGCCGCTGGTGCTCGTGCCGCGCGTCCTCGATGGCCAGGGAGTGCAGCCCGAACTCCTCGGCGATCATGTCGAAGTCCGCGGAGTCGGGATCGCGTACGTCCAGCCACACCATGCAGTCCGGGTCGCCGACGTAGTCGGAGATGTCCTGGACGGGAAAGTTTTCGAGCTCCAGGGTGCCGTGGCGGTACAGGCGGGTGCGCGTCATGCCCGGAAGAGTAATGCCGACCGGCGGTGGGGCAGGACCGGCGCACCCCGGTCGGGCCGGCCCGGTGCGGCAGGGGTCCGGGTGGTGAACACCACCATTCGCCTTCCCCCGCGGCCGTCCTCATGGGGGACCGGGGGCGGCGGATTATGGGGGCCTTCCGCTGATGCGCGCGCCTCGGCCGACGCTGCACGCTTGGCCTGCCGATCGGCCCTCGCCGGTCCCAGCGCCCCGAGCGCGTCCGCGCGCTCCCGACAACCCCAGGAGATGATCCGCATGAGCGTGCTGAACCTGCAGACCATGGAGCCGATCGCGGTGGAGAGCGCCGTCGCCGTCCTCAGCACCACCAGCAGCAGCAGCGACTGCTGCAAGAAGCCCAGCAAGCCGGGCGTCTGACACCACACCGCGCCGGGCGTCCGGCCCGGGTGCGGGCGGCAGGGGATCCCGTCCGCACCCGGCTCTGCGCTGACAGCCGGGTGCGGCGGATCCGCCGCACACCCGCGCGGACCGGCGCCCCGCTGCGGGGCCGCCCGCTCCGGCGCGGCCGAACCACTCCGCACGCCCGGGGCCTGTCCGGCGCATCCCGCCGGACAGGCCCCAGCGCCGCCCGGCCCGGGGCGCCGGGAACACCGGGAACACCGGGCACGCCCGCGTCACCAGCGCAGCGCCGTGAAGTCGACCGGCCGGGGCGAGAGTTCGCCGGTACGGTCGGCCAGGTCGCGCATGCGGCGGGCGAAATCGCCGGCCGGCAGGTGCTTGCGGTCGCCGTGTCCCGGCAGCAGCCACTCGAAGCGCAGCCCCGGCGCCGCACGGGCCAGCGACGCGGCCAGTTCGGTGATGGAGTACCAGGTGACCGCCTCGACGACGGCGAGGTCGCCGGCGGACCGGGACCAGTAGAAGCTGTCGCCGCTGAAGCAGTACGTGTCGTCGGCGAGATACAGCACACTGCCCTCGGTGTGCCCGGGCAGCGGGTGCGCGCTCACCCCGTCGGCGATCTCGACCGGCTCGGTGCCGCGCAGGATCCCGTCGGCGTCCGGCGCCGCTGCCAGGTCGCCCTCGTGGATCCAGAGCCGGGCGCCGAACCGGTCGGCGTATTCGCGGCCGTGCGCGGCATGGTCGCGATGGGTGAGCAGGACATCGGTCACCGGGCCGACGGCCGCGTATTTCTCGGCAAGATCCGGACTCCAGCGCGGTGTGTCGATCATCATCAGATTTCCGGCGGGCCTGCGCAGCAGATAGGAGTTCGCGCCCGCGGTGAGCCGGGAATTGTGCCCGCACATATGTACGTGCTCGGTGAGGCGCAGCGGGAACGGATCGAGAGCGGGATCCGGCCCCCGCCCGCCGTGCCGGATCGAGCGGGTGTGGCAGGCGAACGCCGCGGCGTGCAGCGCCTTTTCCTCCGCTTCGTCACGCGGCTGCCGGACGATCGAGGAACGGCCCGCGGTCTCGGTGACCAGGCCCGGCGCGAACTGCCGGGCCGCGTCGCAGTTGGTGCAGCGCTGATCGACCCGCCAATCGGCGTCGGCCGAAAGATTGTTCATGACGTGAATCCCCCACGCGAACTGGTGCTGACCGGTGCCCCAGTGAATATCACGCGCCACGCGGAAAAACCAATCAGGGAATGCCGTTGACCTCACCGGAAATACCTGTTCTCCGGGGTATTTTCGCGTGCTGCTGACACGCGTGGAAACGGTGTTCTGCGCGGGCGCTGCCCAGGGCCGGCCCCCCGTGAGAGGCCGGCCCGTCCGGTGGGCTGCCAGGGCTCAGACCCCCACGTCGCGCAGGCGCAGATCGGCCGGGGACTCACGGCGTATCAGCACCCGGGCCCTGCCGTCCGCGACCGCGATCAGCGGGGGGCGGCCGACCATGTTGTAGCTGGACGCCATCGACAGCTGGTAGGCGCCCGCGACGGGCACCGCCAGCAGGTCGCCCGGCCGTACGTCCGCGGGCAGCGGCACATCCTCGGCGAGGATGTCACCGGCCTCGCAGTACCGGCCGACCACGGTGGCCGGCGCCCGGCCCGCGGCGCTGGCGCGGCCGACGAGCCGGGGGGCGTACCTGACCCCGTAGAGCGCGGGCCGCGGGTTGTCGCTCATGCCGCCGTCCACGGCGACGAGGGTACGGCCGCCGGTGTGCTTGACGGCCAGGACGCGGTAGAGGGCGACCGCGGCGGGTCCGACGATGGCCCGGCCCGGCTCGATGGTCAGCCGCGGCACGGGCAGGCCGATGCTGCGGCAGCCGTCGGCGAGCTCCGTCCTGGTGCGGGCGGCCAGCGCGGTGATGTCGAGCGCCCGGTCGCCCGGCCGGTAGGCCACGGCGTGGCCGCCGCCCAGGTCGAGCTGGGGCAGGACGACGCCGTGCTGGTCGCGGATGCGCGCCAGCAGGCCGATCAGCCGCCGCAGCGCGGCCAGATACGGCTTGACCTCGGTCACCTGGGAGCCGATGTGGCAGTGCAGGCCGACCAGTTCGAGGCGCGGCTGGCCCAGGATCCGCTCCACCGTGTGCTGCGCGGAGCCGTCGGCGATGGACACGCCGAACTTCTGGTCGTCGGTGCCGGTGCGGACCGCCTTGTGCCCGCCGGCGACCACACCGGGCACCACCCGCAGCAGCACCTTCTGCCGGTCGTGCGGTGCGACGAGGGTGGCCAGCCGGGCGATCTCCGTGGCGTTGTCGATCACGATCCGCCCGACGCCGAGCCGGACCGCGGTGCGCAGGTCCTCCGGGGTCTTGGCGTTGCCGTGCAGCACGATGCGGTCCGCGGGGAAGCCGGTGGCGACGGCCAGCTCCAGTTCGCCGGCCGAGCAGACGTCGAGGCCGAGGCCTTCGCCGCGCACCCACGTGGCGACCGCGCGGCACAGGAACGCCTTGGCGGCGTACACGACGTCGGCCTCGGGGAAGGCGGCGGTGTACGTACGGCAGCGGCCCCGCAGCTCGGCCTCGTCCAGCACGTACAGCGGGGTCCCGAAGCGGTCGGCGGCCTCCGCCAGCGACACGCCGGAAACCGTCAGATCACCCTTGCGGGCACGCCGGGTCGAGGCCGGCCACACGGACAGGGAGTCCGGTTCGGCCGCGGGCAGCGGGACCGTGGTCAGGGATACGGACACGAGTGGGCCTCCTAACCGACGAGCAGCCGGCGCGGGGGCTCCGGGACGACCGGGCCCGGGTGCGGTGCCGGAGCGGACAGGCGCGGATCGACGCGGACCTCGGTGATGCCGAGGGGGGCGGCCAGCGCCCGCAGGGCCGGCTCCGACAGGCGCGTCCAGCGCTGGGCCGGTCCGAGTGCCATGACCAGCGTGCGTTCGCTGGTGAAGGCGACCGCGGTACGCCCGCCCAGGGCGTTGCGGAAGAAGCGGGTGGTGCAGCCTGTGGGTCCCGGCCGGACGGGAACGAACAGCGCGTGTCCGGCCGGGCCCCGTTCAAGGGGTTCTGCTGACTCCGGGGAGACGGGTGCCGACATGGCGGACTCCTTGTGACGTCGGTCGCCGCGGGCGTACGAGCCCCGCGGCACTCATGACGCTACGCCCGGTGGGGCAGCCGGCCCCCATGCGCTTGACGCGCGCTTGACGCCCGGTGCCGCACCTTGACGCCCTCCTGACGACAGCCCCGGCCGGTGTGCGGGCGCCCCCGGACGGCTGACCGGGTGGGACGGCCGGTGCGCGCCGACGCGCCTGGTTGCCGCAGAACGGGACAGGAGGCTCGATGGAAGCAGTCGGCCGTGCCCCATTACCGGAGGAGTGACCCTTCATGACCGAGGACGTCTTCGACAGCCCGGAAGCGCTCAGGCACCTGACCGCCTATGACCGGGACGGCGAGCGGATCGGCTCCGTCGACCATGTGTACGTGGAGGACATGGGGCGCCGCCCGGAGTGGGTGACGGTACGGACGGACGCGCAGGGCGCGGGCGAGGGCGACACCTTCGTCCCGCTGGAGGGGGCCACGCACACCCGGGAAGGCGTACTCGACCTGGCCTGCACGCTGGAAGGTGTGCGCAGCGCGCCCCGGATGGAGGCGGAACAGCACCTCGACCTCGTCCAGGAGCAGGAGCTGTACGTGCACTACGGGCTCTCCACGCCCCAGGAGGAGGCGTCCGGCGCACCCGGTGTCGGCGATCAGCGGCCCAAGTCGCCGGTGCCCGAGGGGGACAGCGAACTCCAGGGCATCAGGGAACTCGCCGACGACACCGCGCCGGCCGCCGCCCCCGTCCCGCGGCTGCGCAAGTACGTCCCCGGCGAGTCCGGATCCGGCGGGACGGCGGAGTCCTCCGCCGCCGACCGCGGGAACCGCTGATCCCCCGCCGCCGCGGCGACCTCCGGTCCTGGGCCGCAGCGACGGAGCCGCAGCGGCCGTGAACCGGGGCCGTGGCGACAGGCCCTAACGCCGTCTGCCGCGCCGGCGCGACTCGCGCTCGCGGTCCCGCTCCCGTTCCCGCGACGCGATGGCGGCCTCCCGCTCCTCCCTGTCGCCGGCCTCCCGGCGCGAACGGGGGCTGCTCCTGCCGCGCGAGCCCGTGGCCTTCGCGGGGCCGGTTCCCCTGGACCTGGCCTTCTTCGGCCGGTCGGCCGTGCTGCGGCGGACCTTGCGCTTGCCCGGGCCGGCCGCAGCGGTCGCGCCGGCCGTGTCGGCGACCTCGTCGCCGGCCTCGTCCACGGTGTCGGCGACCTCGTCGTCGGCGTCGTCCACGGTGTCGGCGACCTCCTCACCGAGGTCGTCCTGTGCTTCCCCGGCCGTCTCCTCCACGTCCTCGACCGCGTCACCAGCGGCCTCGGTGGCTTCACCGGCCGCGTCACCGGCGGCCCGCGTGGTTTCCCCGGCCGCGTTCTCGACCGTCCGCCCGGCGCTGCCGCTGATGTCCTCGACGGCGTTCCCCGCGTCCTCGCCGACCCCTTCGAGGGTCCGGCCGGCGCTGCCGCCGACGTCCTTGACCGCGTGCCTCGTGCCCTCGCCGACATCCTCGACGGCCTCGCCCGCGCCTTCGCCGACGTCTTCCACGGCGCTTCCGGCGCCCGCACCGACGTCCTCGACGGCGCTCCCCGCGCCGTGGCCGACGTCCTCGACAGCGCTCCCGGCGCCGCGGCCCAGTTCGCCGACGGCCAGTCCCGTGCCCCGGCCGACCTCGCCGACCGCGGAGCCGAGGGACTCCGTGAGGTGCTCGATGATCTGCGGGTTGTGGTCGATCATCGTCAGCACACGGCCGACGAGGTCCACCACATTGTCGAGCCGGACCTTGAGCAGCGCCTGCGCCTCGACCCCCTTGATGTCGAGGTGCACCCGCCCCAGCGCCACATCCGCGCCGACGTTGAGCTTGAGCAGATCGAGCACCTCCGCCTGGAGCGACACCCGCGCCCGCAGGTCCTCCACCTCCAGATCGACCTCGTCGACCTTGAGGGTGGGGACGTCCAGCAGGACGTCCGGATCGGTCGACGCCGCGACGCCGGGTTCGATCTCCTCCGCCTCGTACGGCTCCTCCTGTTCGTCGAACTCCTCCTGGCCGTCCCTGATCTCCGGGTCCTCGTCCATCGGGTCCTTCGCCTCACTGTGGAGAGGTGAGTCACGCCACGTCACGGCTTGTCACGTGTCGTCCTCGTCGTCCTCGGCGTACTCCTCGTCCTCGTCCGCCGCGTCCTCGCCCGCCTCCTCCTCGTCGTCGTCGTACTCGTCGTCCGTGTCGGCGTCCGCTCCCGCGTCGGCGTCCTCGTCCTCCAGGGCCTCCTCGTGGGTCCTGACGACTTCGCTGTCGCGGATCTCGCCCCGCCAGCCTTCGGGCTCCTCGTCGGTCAGGGTGACGTAGCGCTGGAAGTGCTTCAGGTCCAGGCGCAGCCGGCGGCCCTGTGCGCGCCACAGATTGCCCGTCTTCTCGAAGAATCCGGACGGCCGGTACTCGACCACGACGACGACCCGGGTCAGGTCAGGGGTCAGCTCATGGAAGCTGATAGCGCCGTGCGTGGTGGCGCGGTCCCCTTCCGAGTCCCAGACAATGCGTTCGTCGGGCACCTGCTCCTGGACGGTGGCCTTCCAATTCCGGTTGGAGAAGGCGACCTTGAGCTTCCAGTCCGATTCGACCTCGTCCGACATGGTGACGTCGCTGACGCCCTTGGCGAAAGAGCCGAACTCCTCGAACTGCGTCCAGTGGTCGTAGACGAAACGCAGTGGCCGCCCGATGTCGATGACCTCGACCATGTTGGTGACCTTGGTGTCGCCCGCTGTCCCGTCGCCGCCGCCGATGGCGTCCTTGACGCCTCCGACGACCTTGTCCTTCGCGCCCTTGGCCTTCTCGCTGACGACCGCCTTCACGGGGTTCTCACCGCTCAGGACGCGTTTGCCGAGAGACAGTATGCCGCTGCCGTCGCCGTTCGTGGACGGCATGCTGAAGCTCGTGAGCTTGTCGCCCACCGAGTCCGCGAGATGCTGGGCACGCGCTCCGACGTAATTGCCGAGTTCCCCGCGCAACTCCTCCAGCGGGGAGGTGCTGTTGTCCACTTGTCCATCCGCTTCGCGCTCTGCGCTCTTCGTCATGGCCGGTCACCTCCGCTTCGTGCTGCGGGCGGGGGGCTTCTTGGAAGCGGCCTTTTTCGCTGCCGCCGTCTTGACGGCCTTCCTGGCCGGAGGATTCTTCGGCCCCGGTTTCCTGGACGGGGCCTTCCGCCCTGCCGCCTTCTTGCCGGCGGGACGCCGGCGCGGCTTCGACGGTTCCTCTTCCTCCGCCTCTTCTTCTTCCTCCTCCTCCTCCTCCTCGCCCGTAGCCTCGTCCTGCTCCTCATCCCCGTTTTCGGCCTCGTCTTCTTCGGCCGCTTCGTCTACTTCTTCGTCGTCCGCTTCGTTCGCTTCGTCTGTCTCGTCTGCTTCCGCCTCGTCCTCGTCCGCGTCCTCCTCGGTGTCCAGCAGGGACCGCGTCCGCTCCTGGAGCGCGCTGGTCAGCGATTCGACACCCCGGCTGGTCATGCCGGACACGGCGGAGCGCCCGGAGTCGAGCAGTTGCCCGCCGATTTGGTCTCCCAGCTGGTCGAACGGGGGACTGTCGGCGAGTTTCCTGACGCCCTGGCCGATCAGCGCCATGGGATCAAGACTTCGGCCCGCGACAAGAGACAGCACACTCAGGGCCAATTTTCCCTTTTTCGTCCGTCCGACCACATAACCTGCCGCGGCTGCGGCAGCGAGAGTCGCCTTGGTGTTCTTGTCCATACGAATGTCCCCTAGGGATAGAACTCGGACGGGGTCCCGACGCACCCCGGCGCCATGGCGGGCGGAACTGACCCGCAGCGGAGGAACACCGTGCGGAGAATTCGCCCGGCACCGCAAAAGGGGTGGTGCCGCCGTCGAACGGCGGCCCCCGTCCTTCCACCGTCCTCCCCCCGCGCGGACCTCGCATCTCAGCGAGCCCCCGTCCCCTCGGCAGGCCGAGGTGTCGAGCAGGCCCGAGGGTGCCGGCGGCCTGCAGTCCGATGCTGATCGGCCGGCCGCGTCCGCCGTTGCCGGCCATCCCGCGCCGGTGCTGGCGCACAGGTGCAGGGACGGCGCCGACGCGGCGAGTGCGGCAGCCAGCGACGGCACGGTGTCCGACGAATTGCGGCAGCACGTGGCCAAGGGCGCCCGCAGCACGGCTGTGACCCTGCTGTGGTCCTTCGACGGCCCCGGCTCGCTCACCGCGACCGCGACCCTCGACGTGCTCGGCCCGCAGCAGCGGTCGGCCGCCACGACCTTCAGCTACCGCTGCGCCGGGTGAGCCGCACCGGACGACCGGAGGTCCACGCCCCGCCGTCCCGCCCCCGGTGCCGCCTTACGTGAGGACGGCGAGGTGGTCGGCGGCGCCGCCGCGCCATTCGATGAGGAAGAGGGAGGCGTCATCGGTGGTGATGCCGCCCCGCCTGCGCTTGAGCTCGTGCGACAGGGTGCGGGCGATCGCGCGTACCCCGCCGCTTCCCTCGGCCTTGAGGGTGTGGTTGATCGCGTCGATGAACTGCGCCTCGCCGAACGGCGCCTGACCGTCGCGGTGTTCTTCGACCAGCCCGTCGGTGTAGCACAGGACCTGGTCGCCGGGCTTGAGGAGGCGCTGGCTGACCTGCGGCTGCTCACCGCCGAAGCCCAGCGGCAGGGTCGTCGGGCTGTCCAGCCGCTCGTGGACGGCGCCGCCGCGGATCAGGACCGGCGCGGGGTGGCCGGCGTTGACCCACTTCAGGTGGCCGACGGCGACGTTCAGGCACAGCATCTGCGCGGTCACGAAGTGGTCGGCGCTGAACTGCTGCTCGATGGCCCGGTCCATGAAGGCGTACATGTGCGACAGGTCGGTCTTCGCGCGCCGGGTGTGCCGGTAGGCGCCGATCGCGACGGTGGCCATGGTCGCGGCGTCCAGGCCGTGGCCCATCGCGTCGATCATCGCGGCATGCAGTTCGTCCCCGTTGAGCGCGTAGTCGAAGCTGTCGCCCGCGACCTGGTAGGCGGGCTCCAGGATGCCGGCGACCTCGACCTGGGGAACGGTCATCGACAGCGGGGGCAGCAGCGACCACTGGATCTCGGCGGCCACCGACATCGGCGCGCGGCGGCGGGCCTGGAAGAACTCGTCGGTGTAGGCGTCCTTGGTCACGATCATGTCGGCGACCAGCGCGGCGAGGCGGCGCAGCAGCCGCCGGTCGTTGTCGTTGACGCGGTCGAGGGTGAGGACCATGACGCCGATCTGGTCGCTGCCGTCCAGCAGCGGCAGGTACATCCGCACCCCGCCGGCCTCGGCGACCTCCACGGTCCTGCGGTGCAGGAAGGATTCACCGGCGGGGGAGCCCACGACCGGTTCCGGCCCCGCGATCGTCAGCCGCCGCCCCGGGAGCGGTACGAGCAGCAGCTGCTCGTAGTCCTGAAGGAGGATCGACACCTCCCGGCCGCCGATCCGGCCCACCTCCTCGGCGACCAGCGGGGCGATCAGCTGGGGCGGCATCTCATGGGCCCGGTCGAGCAGCACGCCGAGCAGCCGCTCGCCGAACCCTTCCGAGCGGTCCTCCCGCGGATCCGCGACGCGCCGCCGGCCACTGAAAAGCACGAGCCGTCCCTTCCTGCCCCGGCCCTGAGCCACCCACGGGCCGACCGCACACCGAGCCGGCCGCCACCCCGAGCTTCCCGTCGGCACGGGACGGCGCCGGACACCTGGACATCCTCCCGAAGCGTCACACGGCCACGCCGTCCCGGCGGTCTCCCACACCGTCGCCGCTCCGCAACCCCACCGGATGCCGAGGCGCAGCGGCCGGCCGGTGCCGGCCGTGGCTGCCGCGGACGTCAGAGGAGGATCGCGCCGGTCACGACCGCCGCGATGCCGAGGACCGCCGCGATGACGACCACGGCGACGGTGGTCTCGTTGCCGCGGCGCTCCGCCGCGAGGTCGTGCGTCCAGACGGCCGGGTCGGCGGGGGAGTAGTGGATGGTGAGGTCGCGGTCGAGCGATCGGCTCGGAGCGGGGATGCCGTCGAGCGACAGCGCGGTGACGCGGGTGCCGTCGAGAGTGGTGAAGGCGACGACGGGGGCGTGGTTGATGACCTCGCCGCCCTCACCGTCGGTGTAGACGTCCCTGGTGACCGCCACGACGCGCCCGGGGACGGCGACGGCCGAGGCCAGCAGGGCGTCGCGGGCGCGGGCCTGGCGGATGTCCTGGCCGAACGCCGTGCAGTAGGTGACGAGGCCGCCGAAGCCGATCAGCGCGTACGGGTAGCCCCGGGCGACGGTGGCGTGGATCGCGACGCCGAGCAGGAGAAGGAAGACCGTGCAGTTCGGTCCGGCCCGGCCGTGCTTCTCATCCGAGGCGTCGAGCACGATACGGAACCGGTGCGGGCGCCCGGGCGGGTAGCGCACGTCCACCTCGCGGCCCACCCAGGCCTGGTGGACCGCGTCACCGTGCTTGCCGGCGTTCGGCAGGGTGAATTCCGCTCCGCCGGCCGGGTCCTGGAAGGCGACCGTGACCGGTATCCCGGGCCGTTTGGAGTCGCCGTGCGCCGGCGGCAGCACTTCCACGATCCGCGCCGTCACCCATTCCGCTCGCTGGGCCCGGCTCAGCCCGGCGAGCGACAGCCCGTAGCCGAGCAGTGCCAGCCCCGCGGGCACCACCCACCACAGCGCCACCGCCTCGGAAAAGCTCATCGCAGCCGTGCCTTTCTCCGCGGGCGACAGCCCGCGGGACGCGTGGACCAAGGCCTTTTCCCGGGCCCTTGCCCAGGCCCTGTCCGAGGCCCCATTTTCCGAGGCACGTTCACCGGTCGGTCGGGAGACGCCGGCTGCCGCCCGTCCCGGGGCCGTTCACCATTCGACGCGGTAGAGCCCGCCCGCCGGATCGACCACGGCCGCCAGACGGAGGCCCACCCGCAGGGCGGGGTGCCGCGAGCGCTTCCAGGTCGCCTCGAAGGTCCGGAAGTCCGGCCCGCTGATCCGCAAGTCGACCAGCAGGCCGGCCTCCTCGCCGTCGTCCCATTCGGTCAGGCCGGTGACTTCCGCCGTCGCCGCCACCCCGGCGGTGTCCAGCCGCCGGTTGTCCTCCCGGTCGGCGCGAGCGCTGCCCCGGATTCCGAGGCCCAGCGGAAGGAGGACGACCGTGAACAGGATGCCCGTCACGAGGAGGCCGGCGCCGGCGAACGCGGTGCAGGCCAGCACGACCGGTCCGCACAGGCACATCACCGCGGAGGCGGCGTACAGATACCCCGCCCCGAGCGGACCGAGCCGCGACACGTGCGTCGGCCGGGGACGGACCTCGTCCTCCGCCATCTCAGGCCGCCGGCGGTTCGTGCGGCGGCCGCCTCACGGCGTGACACCGTCCCCCGCGTAGAGATAGCCGCCCGGCCGGGCCGGGTCGGCGACCAGCAGCACCTCGTCGCCGGTGCGCGGGATACGCAGCTTCGAGACGATGGTCCGGAGCGCGATCCGGTCGGCGGGCCCGGCCGGCTGGAGGACCAGGTCGACGACCGGGTCGAAGTTGACCAGCTTGCCGGTGTCGCTGATCGACACCACGACGGCCGGCACGGTCGGCGCCCCCATGGCGAGCAACTGCTGCACGTCGAGGCCCGAGTTGTACGCGCCGATCGACTGCTGGACCCTGGCGAAGTCCTCGGCGCCGAGGAAGGCGCGCGTGCTGCGGCCGTAGAAGCCCTTGCCGCTCGCCACCTTGCCGGCGATCTCGGCGGCCCGCTCCTCGCGGCTCGTGCGACGCTTCCTGAAGATTCCCATGGCGGCTGCTCCTTCCCGTGATGCCCGGTGCGGACATCCCGCCGTCGGCCCCTGCCTGACGATGCGGACGCTACGCGGCCGCCGGCACCTACCGATCCCAGGTTCGCCCGCCCGTTTCCTGACGACGTACTCTCCTGACATGCCGCCGCCGAGCCAGCCGACCGACGCGCGCCGACCGCGCGCCATGGTCATCGACGGTGCCTGGCGCGGCCTCGGCCCCGGTCTCGAACCGCTGAGCGGCCCCGGCGGCGCCCCGCTGACCCGGACGGTCAAGCTGATCGTGCTGCCGCTGATCGTCAGGCCGGCCCTGAACCCCGAACTCGCGGCGGATTTCCTGCTGCCCGCGCAGGCCGCGCGCCTCGACGCGCTGATCAGCGCGTCCGGTACGCGACTTCAGGCGACGGCACGGTGGTTCACCCTGCTCAAGCGGACCCGCCGGGCGCTCGGCATCGTGGCGGGCCACCCCCAGGACCTGTACTTCCAGCGGTGCTTCGAGCTGGCCGCGGAGCACGGAGCGCCTGCGGCCGGCGCCGACGCGCTGGCCAGGGCCGCGGTCGAGGACGTGGCGGACGCGGTCGGCGGGCGCACGGTGGAAGCGCTCAAGGACCACCTGGCGGACGCCGCCCGGCGGGCCGGGCTGGACGCGGAGCTGGCCGCCGGGTGGGAGCGCCGCAGGCCCGCCCCGGCCGCCGACGCGGCCACGGCGGTGGCGCCGGCGGCCGACGTGCTGGAAGCCTGCGCCGGAGCGCGGCCGTCGCCGGAGTACGCGGCCATGGTCGAAGCGGGACACGGGTCCCTGCTCGGCCGGGCCCTGTGGGCACAGCCGGGCGGTGTCTGGGGCCGCGACGACCTGCCGGCGCATCTGGGGCTGACCGGGCGGCAGGTACCGCCGCGCCCCGAGGCCGGCAGGGGCGCCTCGACGGCCACGCTTCCCGCGCCGCTGGACCGTACGGTCTTCGAACGGCTTTTCGTCGTGCTCCAGTCGTCGGCCCGGCGCGACGAACTGCCGGCGGTGCCGGAGCTGGTCGCACGCGAGGCGGGCCGCAGTTGCGCCCCGCTCGGGCTGTACGACGAGAGCCTGCGCGTCGCCGTGGTCCTCGGCGGCCGGCTCGCGGCCGGCCTCGACCCGCTGGGCACCGGGGAAGCCGCCCCGGGGGACACCGCCGCGCACCGGGCCGTCAACAGCCGCTGGCGGCGCGAGGCTTCGGTCCTGCGCGCCCGCAGGATGACGGTCTCTCCCCGCCCCGACCCGGACGGCGGCGTGCTCGACGCCCTCGCGCAGGACCTCCGCACCCCCTGGGCCGCCTACATGCGGCGGCTGTGGGTGCGGCTGCACGGCCGGGACGTCCGCGACGCGCCGCTGGGGGACGCCGCGTCCGCCTGGGCGGTGCTCGACGGGGTCGCCCGCTCGGTGATGATGGACCACCGCGCCAGGGTCCGGTCGGCGCTGCGTACGCTGTCGGCCTCCGCTTCCGGCCCGGTTCACGCCCCCGCCTCCGCGGCTCCGGCGACCGCCGCGCAAGCGGCCGGGCAGAGGAGCGCGTGATGGCGCAGACCGGTGTCCGCGTCACGCGGGACGAGGACGGCACGATCCGGGTCGCCGCCGGTCCTCCCGCCGGGCTGCCCGGGGCCGGCGGCGGCGCGGACGCCGTCCGCCGTGACGGAGCCGCCGATTTCACCCGGGCCGTTCTCGACGTCGCCGGAGCCGTACTGACCTGGCCCGTCCTCGGGGACCCCGGTCCGCCGGTCGCGGAGGTCCACGACGTGGAGCGGGCGCAGCAGTGGCTGTGGGGGGTCTACGGCGAGCGTACGGCCGCCGCCGTCCACGCCTGCGCGGAGGGGGAGCCGGCGGGCGCGCCCGTGCCCGCGGACCTGACCGCGCTCGCCGGCAGCGCCGCCCGGCTCGGCTTCGGGCACTGGGCGGCCCGGTGGTGGCCCGCGTCGTACGCGGACGCGATACCGGCGCTCGAACCCGATGTGCTCGGACTGGAGTTGGCCGCGCTCACCCACGGGTGCCAGCAGCTGTTCGACGGCCTCGGCGACCAGCCCGACGACTGCGCGGCCGACCTGATCGCGGACCACCGGGCCGCCCTCGACCCGCTGGTCCACTGGTGGCGCGCGGCACCGCCGTCGACCGGCACGGCACACCAACTGGACGGCGTCCTGCGGCTCATCGACGACGCGGCCGACAGCGCCGGGCTCGACGGGGAGGCTCTGCGGCGCCTGCGGTCGGCCCTGGACCAGCGCTGCCCTGCCGGTGCGCCGCTCGACCTCGGCGCGCTGTTCGCACGGCACGACGGCTACGCCCTGGCAGCGGGCGAAGCGCTCCTCGCGGGCGGCCGGGTGATCGCCAGGGGCGCGGGGACCAACGACTGGCGCCGCTACCCGCCCGGCTTCGTCGACGCCGCCGAGACCGCGGTGTCCTGGACCGCCCGCGCCCTCGGCGCGCGACGGCAGATCGAGGTCGAGGTCGTCGCGCACATCGCGGCGCCCACCGCCGGCGCGGCCCTCGTCGCGGAGGTCCGGGTGGATGGAGGCCGCCCCCATCGGGTGCCGCTCGCCAGGCGGGACGACGTATGGACCGGCCGGGCCGACCTGGACCTGGACGGGGACCCGCCTGCCGCGGCGCCGCGTATCGAGGTCGGGGTGCTGCTGCCCGGCTTCGACCCGGACGGCGGCCCCGGGACGTCCGGCGACGCGGAGGGTGCCGGTGTCGCCGGTCTCGCAGGCGGAGCCGCCGTCCGCGCCGACCGCGATGCCGTCCGCGCGCTGGCCCGGCGGCGGCTGGCGAGCGCGGCGCAGGCCCTGGCGCACGAGGCGCCGGAGCAGGACGCCTCCACGGGGCTCTTCCTCGCCGAGATCGCCGCCGCTGCCACCGGTGAGGACTACTGACGGATGCCGGACGACAACGACGACAAGGACCACGGGCTCGACGGGCACGGCGCGGGCGGCGCTGATGACGCGGGCGGCGCGGGCGGCGCGATCCCGCGGCTGTACGGGGAGCCGTTCGACAGCGCCTTCGCCCTGGCCGAGGAACACCAGCTGATCCCCGACCTGGCCGCCGCGCACGCCGTCTACGCGGAATCGCTCACCCTGGCCGAGTCGATCGAGGACTCGCCCGATGTGCGATTCCTGCGGGGGCACCTGCTGTCGAACATCGCGAGCGTGCAGCTCAAGGCGACGGACCTGGCCGCGGCGGCGGAGGCCACCGAGCGGGCGCTCGGTCTGATCGACGGCGTCGCGTCGGCGCCGATGGGGCCGAACGGCCGTCAAGTGTGGCTGGAAGTGCGGCTGAAGACGCTGCTCGGCAAGGCCGACCTGCTGCGCAGGACCGGCCACCTGGACGAGGCGCTGGCCTGTCTCGACCAAGCGGCGGCGGCACTGCCCGAGTTCGCCGATCCCGAGGGACTGCGGACCGCCGAACTCGGCATGAACCGGGTGCATCTGCTGATGGAGCGCGGCGAGTGGGGAGCGGCGGAGGAGCACGCCTCGGCGCTGCTGTCCACCACACCGGCGACCGCGGTGCCGGCCATCGCGCGGATACTGACCGCGCTCGGCCTGATCTGCGCCTCCACGGGCCGGTTCGACCAGGCCGAGGACTGGTTCGCCCGCGCGGAGGACGGCTTCCGGGCGACGGGGGACACCGGGGAGCGGCAACTGCTGCTCGCGCACCGGGCGTACACCGCGATGTGCCGGCGCGACCTCGACCGCGCCGAGCGGCTGTACGCCGAGGCGTCCGCGGTCTTCGAGCGGCAGCGGCAGTTCGGTGACCTGGCGGTCTGCGAACAGGCCCGCGGCTTCCTCGCCGGCCTGCGCGGCGACGACGCCGGCGCGCGGGACCTGCTGGGGGCGAGTCTGGCCCGGTTCGCCCGGCTCGGCGCCTCGGTCGCCGCCGCCGACAGCATGCTGCTGGGCGCCCAGCAGGCCTACGAGCGGGGCGACATCGACGGGATGAAGCACCTGGCCCAGCAAGCCCGTGACGTCTACCAGGAACGGGCGATGTACGAGCGGTGCGCGCAGGTCGACCTGATGGTCGCGCGAACCCTCGAGGACAACCTGAACCGGGCCGACCACGGCGAGCACGAGGCGGAGTCCGTCGCCACCGCGCTCTCCTTCGCCCTTCCCGCCGCCCTGGCCCTGGAAGCGGCGCGCTACGACTTCGCCACCGCCCATGCGCGCAGCCAGTGGCTGGAACTGGCCGATGACGCCATGCAGCTGGTCTTCCGCCTCGCCGTCCGCAGGCAGGACCAGGGCCTGATCTTCGAGCTGGTCGAGCACCGCTGCGCGGGCGCCTCGCTGGTACTGGACCGTACGCCGCGGCCGGCGGCACCCGCCGCGCCCGCCGCGGAGCCCGCGTCGGTCTTCCCGAGCGCGGCCATGAAGACGTACGGGCACCCGGAAGGGCCGATGACGCTCGGCGGAGTGGCGGCGGAGGCCGCCGCTTCCGCCGGGCTGCGGGTGGCGCCGCCACCGAAGGTGCGGATGTCGCAGGAGACCGGGCGTACCGCGCTCCAGCAGTACATCGCGGCGGCCGAATTCCGCTATCACCGGCGGATCGTGAGCGAGGAGGAGGTGCCGTTCTGGCCGCCGACATCGCCGACAGCCTGAGGGGCCGCCCGGTGGTCCAGGTCCGGCTGGCCGACGCCGGGGACCTGTTCATGGCCTGGACGTGGGTGGCCGGGGCCCAGGGGTTCGGCACGGGGCAGGGGCCCGCCGCCGAGGTCGACCGGGCGGTCGCCGCGCTGGCCGCCGCGCTGCCGGGGGCGGGCGGCGGGGCCGAGGGGATGCGCCGGGCGCTCGACTCGGGCGCGATGGCCGGCCACCGGGCCGAGCACCTGCTCGCGCTGGCGCTCGCCGAGGCGCTGTGGCCGCAGGGGCTCACCGCGCAGATACGCCAGGTGTCGGCGCGGGCGGGCCGTCCGCTGGTGCGGATCCAGCCGTCGCCCCGGGTCGCCCAGGTCCCGTGGGAACTGCTCGCCGTGGACGGCGAGGTGCGGCTCATCGACCTGGCGGACGTCGTGACCACCGCGCCGGTGTCATTGCGGTCGCGGGGTCCCGCCGTGCCCCAGGCGGCGCCCACGGACGCGGTCGTGCTCGTCCTCGACCCCCGGGTGCCCGGATTCCGGGCCGACTCCCCGCTCGGCTCGGTCCTGGGGCCGCCCGGCTCGGACCCGGCGCTGCTGGCACTCGTCCGGCGCCGCCTCGACGCGGGCGCGGTCCTGCCGCCGGTCGCCGCGCCGGTGGAGGCCTTCCGCCGCAGCGACCTGGACCGGGACTGGCTCGGCGGTGTGCTCCGCGAGAGGCCGCGCCGGCTGATGTACGTCGGGCACGTGAGCGGCGCGCCGGTCGAGGGCGGGCAGAGCGAGGACGGCACGCTCCATCTGTGCTGCGGCCCGGGGACCGTGGGCCTGACCGGGACGGTGCGCACCCATCGGCCGCTGTCGGCCAAGGACCTCCTGCTGGGTACGCTCCCGCTGCGCGCCGACGGCGAGCCGGGTGCGCGGATCTGGCCCGCGCCGCCGCGGGTCGCGCTGATCGGCTGCGAGAGCGGCGGCGATCTGCGGTTCGCCGAATCCTTCGGCCTGGCGACGGCGATGCTCCACAACGGCGCCGAACTGGTCACCGCCACCCGCTGGGTACTGCCGACCAGCTTCGCCTTCCACCGGCTGGCCGGCCTGCCCGACTCCGTACGCCCGCTGACGGAGGCGATCGTCGCCGTCGACACCGCACACGAGCACCCCGACCCGGTGCGCCGGCTCGGCCGCTGGCAGCGCGAGCAGCTCGACCACTGGCGCACCGGCGGCCGGATCGAGCACTCGCCCCTGCTGTGGGCGGCCATGACCTGCATCGTCGTATGACCGGGAGGTGACCGCGCCCGGCACCCGGGAACGGCCGGCGCCGTCCACCGGCCTACGGGCGTACGGTCTGACCCTGCGCGCCGCCTTCCACCGCCGCCACATACGCGCGGGCCACCTCGGCGGCCGGCGTGCCCGCCGACCCGTCCGCGCCCATGCCCTCCAGCGTCTCCCTGATCCAGCCGGGGCTGACCAGGTTGATCCGCAGCCCCCGCGGCAGCTCCCCCGCGGCATTGCGCACGAAGCCCTCAAGTCCGCTGTTGACGAGGGCTCCCAGCGACCCGCCGGCCATCGGGGCGGAGAAGGTCCCGCCGGTCAGCGTGATGGAGCCGCCGTCGCGGAGATGGCGTACGGCTCGCCTGGCCAGCGCGACCTGGCCCAGCAGTTTTCCGCGCAGTCCGGCCGCGAAGTCCTCGTCGGCCGCCGACTCCAGGTCCACCAGCGGGCCACTGGCGGCGCAGCACACCACGGCGTCGAGATCCGTCACCTGGCCGAAGAGGGCGTCCAGGGACGCGGGATCCTCCAGGTCCGCCGTCGCCGGCCCGCGGCGCGACGCCCCGACCACCTGATGAGAAGCCTCCAGCGCGGCGGCGACAGCGCCGCCGATCGTTCCTGTCGCCCCGACCACAAGTACCTTCATGCCACTGATCCTGCCATCGGCGGCGCCACCTGACCTCATTCCCGGGGGCCGCCGGTCATCCGGAATGAGAGCGCTCTCTCGCACCTTGACGACTTGGCATGTCCACAGGTTCAATCAAGAGCGATCACATGTCAACGCCAGGCCGGTCCGGTGGCCGGGGCCGCCGCCCGCCCCGCGCCGGGGCGGCGGCAGCGGCGACGCCCGGCTGTCCCGGCACCCGGCGGAGATCCGGGACCGCACCGGCGGGGCCGACCAGCAGTGGCGCCTGCCGTCCTGAGCGAGCACCTTTCCGCCTGTGAATCCCCCCACCCTGGGCGGGCGCGACGGCCCGAAGCCGCCGCGCCCGCCCGTGCCTCCCCAGGAGGAGTACATGGTCTCCAGACGTTCCTTCATCACCGCCGCCGCCGGCCTGACAGCGGCGGGCACCTCGCCGCTGTGGTCGCCGGGCCTCGCCTCCCGGGCGTCGGCCGCGACCGCTTCGCTGCCGATCTCCCTGCAGAACAACTCCGGCAGCGGCACGGTCTACGCGTACATCAGCGGATCCGACACCTCGGGCTGGCCGGGATTCGTCGGCGCCGACGGGCACTTCAAGCGGCTGCCCAGCCCCTCGTCGGTCCTCACCCCGACCGCCGACTACTCGATCGCGCTCGGCGCCTCCGGCTCGGCGGCCACCCGCCTCACCCTCCAGGACTACGTCATCGGCGGCCGGGTGTGGTTCTCGGTCGGCAAGAAGATCCAGTTCTTCGTCAACCCGCCCGGCGGCAACGGCGGCGTACCCGGCCTGGTGCAGCCCGGGTTCACCAGCACCGACCCCAACTGGCTGACCAACTGGACCTTCTGCGAGTTCACGTACAACAGCGCCAACCTCTACGCCAACATCAGCTACGTCGACATGGTCGCGCTGCCGGTGTCCATGGCGTCGACCGGCAGCGGCGGGGCCCAGTCGGTGAGCCCGCTGCCCAACGGGGCGCTCGGCTCCATCGCCGCGGGCCTCAAGGCCCAGCACTCCGCGGACGGGGCGCCCTGGGACAAGCTGGTGGCCACCGACTCCTCGGGCGCCGCCCTGCGGATCCTGGCGCCCGCGCACTCGCCGACGGACTTCGGGTCCTACTGGAACTCCTACCTGGACCAGGTCTGGAGCTACTTCCAGACCCACACGCTGACCGTCGACGGGCAGGGCGGCATCGGCGCCTACAACGGCACGGTCTCCGGCGGTGTGCTCACCTTCGCCGGGCTCAACACCAACGGCGTGCCCTTCACCAAGCCCAGCGCCGTCGACATCTTCGGCTGCGCGAGCGGGCCGCTCTACAACTCCGGCGGGGACGCGCGCGGGGCGGTCGCCGCACGGCTGGCCGCGGCCCTCAACCGCAGCTCGCTGCTGGTCAGCGGCGGCTCCTCCCAGCCCAACGGCGTCACCCCCTCGCAGTACTACCAGGGCGCGACGACCAACCACTACGCCCGGCTCGTCCACCAGTACGCCACCATCGGATACGCCTTCCCGTACGACGACGTCGGCCCCACCGGCGCCGCGCCCGTGGACGGGCACCTCCAGGACGGCGCCCCGACCTCCTGGACCATCGCCCTGGGCCCGGGGGCCGGTTCCGGCACCACGACCCCGCCCAGCGGCGGAACGGGGGCGTACGGCACCATCCAGGCGGAGTCCTTCAGCGCGCAGAGCGGTGCCCAGACGGAGAGCTGCACCGACTCCGGGGGCGGCCAGGACGTGGGCTATCTGTCCAACGGCGACTGGCTGAAGTACACCGGCGTCGACTTCGGCTCCGCCTCGCCCGCGCAGTTCGTCGCCCGGCTGGCCTCGGGCGCGGCGAGCGGTGTCAGCGGCGCGATCCAGGTGCGGCTGGGCAGCACCACGGGGACGAAGATCGCCGAGATCGACTTCGGCAGCAGCGGCGGCTGGCAGACCTGGCAGAGCGTGCCCGCCAACGTCACCGCCCAGACCACCGGCGTCCACGACGTCTACCTGGTCTTCGCGGGCAGCACATCCGACTTCGTCAACATCAACTGGTTCACCTTCACGCACTGACCGCCCCGGTGGCGGGGCCACAGGAGCGGTCGGCGTCGTACGCCGGCGGCCCCGCCACCGGACGGGCGGCGCGCGCAGCGGAGCGCGTCAGACCTTGCGCCACCGGGCGTTCGCCCAGGAGAACACGCCGAAGGCGATCAGGCCGACGGCGATGAGGACCAGCAGCCACGGCCCCGCCGGGGTGCCGGTGAAGGAGCGGAGCGTGTCGTCCATGCCCTTGGACTTGCCCGGTGTGTGCTGGACGGCCGCCGCCACGGCGAAGGCGCCCGCGGTGGCGAACACGATGCCCCGTGCCGATCCCCCGAACACCCCGAGCACGTCGACCGCTTTGCGCTCCACCGGGGACATCTCCGACATCTTCAGGTGCTTGCGGTACTTGTGCATGACGGCGCGTGCCGCGATCCACAGGCCCGTGCAGGCCACGGCGACACCGGCGATCGCCACGATCCACTGGCCGCCCGGCCAGTCCAGGACCCTGGCGGTCACGTCGTCGGTCCGCTTGTCGGTCGATCCGCTGCCGCTGCCCTTGTCACCGACCGCGTAGGCGAGCACGGAATACGACACGAAGCCGTAGAAGACACAGCGGCCGGCCGCCGCGGCGCGCTTGCCCGCCTTGTCGCCGTCAGGTCCCGGCTGCCCGAAGGCCGCCTCGGACAGCCGCCATATCGCCATGCCGATCAGCGCGATGCCCAGCAGCCACAGCATGACGCCGCCGAAGGGCTTGTGCGCGATCTCCGCGAGCGCGCCGCCGCGGTCGGCCTGCTGGCCGCCGCTGTCGGCGAACGCGATCCGTACCGCCAGCACGCCGATCAGGACGTAGATCACCCCGCGTGCCACGAAGCCCGCGCGACCGCAGACTTCCACCATCCTGCTGTCGGCCACGCGTCCGGCGTTGCGTCGGCCTGTCGATTGTGCCGCTTGCGTCTTCACACGGTCTCGACTGCCCCGGCAGGCCGCGCTGACGCACCCCGCAGGCCGCGGGCCTGGGGGAACCCCCGCGGCCCACCTCACGACCGGGCTCCGCGCGGCACGCCCCGGCGCGATACGGCGCCTTTCCGCAGAAGGCCGCGGTGACTTTCGCGGGCGCGGGTAGGCGAATCCCAACAGCCTTGACAACAAGGGGGATTGACCGATGCGCAGGATCAAGGATCTCTTCGCCCGGCACCTGTGGCTCCAGTTCACGGCCGCCTGGCTGCTGGCCGCGGCCTTCGTGCTGCTGCTCAATCCGGGAAGGTCGCCGCTGGGCGTGCTGGTGCGGGTGGTGGCCTGTTCGCTGGGCGCGGTGTGGATGACCGTCAGGCGCCGGCAGCGCGAGCGGGCCGTGGCGGGCGGGTCGGCCGACGAACTCGTCGTGCTGGACCACATGCTGCGCCGGGGCGAGGTGCCGCAGGACGCCGAGCGGCGCCACGCGATGCGCGAACTGGTCGACCAGCGGCTGAACCGCACCCGGCACCGCAAGAGCGCGCTGGCGTTCATGGCGGCGCTGCTCATCGCGGTCGTCGTCCTGTCCGCGTTCACGTCGAGCCTGTGGCACACCATCGGCTTCGGCGTCTTCAGCGCGGTGTTCTTCGCCTACCTCTACCTGGTCGGCGGCGCCACGCTGCACCGCTTGCAGCGGATGCGGGACGCTCTGGCCGACACCACACCCGCGGACCGCGCGGACACCCACGCGGTGGGCGGCCACATCCGGCACGCGGCCTAGCGGTGGCCGGGCCGCCCCGCGGTGCCGTACACGCGACAGGACCGCCGCCCCACCACGAGGTGGAGGCGGCGGTCCTGTGCCGGCGCCGAGGGCGCGTCCTGCCGTCCTACCGGCCGACGCGCGGGAGCTTGCCGAGCTGTCCCGGCAGCGCGGTGTCGGTCTGCTGGGCACGCATGAGCGCGACGACCGCGCCGGCGCCCGCGAGGATCAGGCTGACCCAGAAGCTGAACCCGTGACCGCCGGCCGGACCGAAGTCGGAGTGGGCGAAGATCGCGATGAGGTAGAGCACGAAGCCGACCGCGAAGCCGAGGAAGGTCAGCAGCCGGGCGGGCGCGGGCAGTTCGATCGCCGGCGCGAACAGGCTGACCGCCAGTACGGCCGCGGCGAGCACGGTGATGACCATCGCGAACCAGGCTATGAACAACCCGTGGCTGAAGTGCCAGGCGCTCCAACTCACGCTGCCGAGGTCGAGGCCGTATCCGCTCCCGAAATCCCACGAGTAGTAGTCGAAGAACGAGAAGATGAACACGATGAACCCGATACCGAGAATTGCCCAGTCGAGGCGGTTCACCGAAGCCGGGTCGAAAGTGGTCCCGGAAGGACCGCCGGTCTGCGGCGGCGGAGGGGGCGGCGAGCCGGGTGGCGGCGGTACATCGTGCGTCATAGCGTCTTGTCTCCCTATTGGCGTCGCTCAACGAGCGCTCGGGAGCTGAGAATAGCGGCACACCGGCCCACGCCGTAAGCAGGTGGGACCGGTGTGGATCGGGTGGGTTTGTTTGGTCGTTTTGGTACGCGTGGGTATCGCAGTGGCGCGAGTCGTCTTCCCGGGCGGACGGGATCCGCGGGAAGTCAAAAGTAGCGGAAGTGTTACGCGCTTCGTTCAATCAGCCGCAAATTCCGTGCAATGCGGTGCCGGTTCCTGCATCCCGCCGGGCCGTTCGCGAGCCCCGGGGCCGGGGGTGTGCGGGGTGAGGCCGGCGGCGGGACGTGCGCCGGCCCGGGTCGCCGTGGGGACGGCGGCCCGGGCCGGGTGGTGCCGCGGGTCAGCCCTGGAAGGCCGTCACGCCGTTCGGGGTGCCCAGACCGGTCGGTCCGTCGTAGCCCGGGCCTGCCGTGCACAGGTACGAGCCGCCGCACGAGCCGTTCGAGCCGCTGGTGACGTCGTTGAGCGCCGACGGGTGGGCGTACGGGAAGGACGCGGGGTACGAGCCGGCGGACGGGGTGCCCGCGAGCGCGTAGACCGCGGCGATGATCGGCGAGGAGACGCTGGTGCCGCCGAAGACCTCCCAGCCCGGGTCGCCGCCGTAGGTGTCGTAGACCGCGACACCGGTGGCGGGGTCGGCGACCGCGGAGACGTCGGCGACCGTACGGCGGGTGCAGCCGGTGTCCTTCTGCCAGGTCGGCTTGGCGTCGTAGCGCGAGCAGCCGGAGCCGGCGCCGGACCAGGCGGTCTCGGTCCAGCCGCGGGGCGTGCTCGACCGCTTCAGCGTGGTGCCGCCGATCGCGGTGACGTAGCGCGAGGCCGCCGGGTATTCGACGCCGTAGCCGTTATCGCCCGAGCTGACCGTGATCGCCACGCCGGGGTGGTTGAAGTACAGGCTGTCGTACGAGGTGTCCGAGGACGACTCGCCGCCGCCGTAGCTGTTGGACACGTACTTCGCGCCGAGCGAGACCGCGGTGTTCACGGACGTGCCCAGGTTCGCCATGGACGCCGAGTTCGCCTCCACGAGCAGGATGTGGCACTGCGGGCAGATCGCGCTGGCCATGTCCAGGTCGAGCGAGATCTCCTCGGCCCAGCCCGCGTCCGGGCTCGGCAGCGAGCCGGTGCCGTTCTGGCCGACCTTCTTGAAGCACCCGTTGGCCGTGGTGCACGGGGTCAGGCCGAACGTGGACCGGTACGTCGCGAGGTTCGACTCGGCGTTGGGGTCGTCCTGCGCGTCGACGATGGCGATCGTCGCGCCGGAACCGCCGGTGGTGGGGAGCGCGTACGCGCTGTGCAGGTCGGCCGGGCCGTAACCGGACGGCGTGGCGGCGGGGTTGACCACGCCCGACGCCGAACGGGCGGCCGGGGCCAGCGAGTCGGCGCCGCTGGTGACCTTCAGGGCGGAACACGCCATCATGCCCGGCTTGCTGGCGACCGCACAGGATCGCGCGGTGGTGAGCCGGTGCGAGGTCGTGGACGCCGCCGCGTCGGCCGAGGGTGCGGCCAGGGCGGCGCCGGACAGGACCAGGCCGGTCACCGCGGTGAGTGCCAGGCCTGCGCGGCGTAACGAGAGCGGGCCGCTGGTACGGGGGGTGGAAGAGGTGCGCAACTGGTGCCTCCTGTCGGGGTGGGGCAGAGGGCTTGCGTGACGCGTGACCACTCGGCTGCATGGTGTGAGCGGAGTGATGGGAGGACCGTAGCCTGACGTGCCCGCGTCAAGCGAAAAGTTGGCAGAGGTAATACACGCGCTTTGCCAACGCTGTGGCGCGCGGGACGCCGAGTACGCCGGCGCGCACGGCGCGTGCGCCGGGCGGTCGCGGGGGCGTACGGCCCGGCGCGCGCGGGATCCCTACGACCGGCCCCGGGCCAGTTCCCCCAGCAGGGCCCAGGTGCGGCGCTGATCGGCTTCGCCCGCGATCTCCGTGCCCGAGAAGACCACTTCCGTCGCCCCGGCGTCCCGGTAGCGCCGCACCTCGGCGGCGACCGTCGCCTCGTCGCCGATCACGGCCACATCGGCGGCCCGCTCGCCGCCGGACAGCCCGATGACCCGTGCGTAGGACGGGAACTGCTCGTAGAAGGCGAGCTGCTCGGTGGCCTTCTCCCGCACCGCGTCGACGTCGTCGGTCACCACCCCGTACACGAGCGCCACGATCCGGGGCGCGGGGCGGCCCGCGGCCTTCGCCGCCGCGGTGACGGCCGGGACGATGTGCTCGGCCAGGGCACGCGGCCCGGCGAGATACGGCAGGATCCCGTCGGCGAGTTCGCCGCTGGCCCGCAGCGCCTGCGGCCCCATGGCGGCGACGAGCAGCGGCACCCCGCCCTCGGCGCCCGGCACCCGCGCGGGTACCGGAGTGGTCGCGGTCAGCAGCTCGCCGTGGAAGTCGGCAGCGCCGGTCTCGGTCAACTGGCGCAGTGCGAGCAGGAATTCGCGCAGCCGGGCGATGGGCCGCTCGTAAGGGATGCCGAAGCCGGCCTCGGTGAGCAGCTTGGTGCCGAGCGCGAGCCCGAGGTGGTAGCGGCCGTGCGTGGCCGCCTGCGCGGTCTGGGCCTGGCTGGAGACGAGCAGCGGGTGGCGCCCGAAGACCGGGATCGCGGACGTGCCCACCTGGAGGTCCGGCACCTCGCGGCCGACGATCGCCGCGAGCTGCGGCGAATCGGCGCCGAAGGTCTGCCCGAACCACGCGGACCGCAGCCCCGCGGCGGCGGCCTGTCTCGCGAGCGCCACCGTGGCGTCGATCTGGTTGGCGGCACCGGTCGCGTTGAGCGCAACTCCTACAGTCATGTCAGGGCGAACCACCGGCGGGCGGCGGCACATTCCGGCCCGTGTGTGACAGGTTTGTGTCGTCGCGGAGCGTCATCGGCTGCCGAGCGGCGTGAGGGGGCGGACGGGTCAGCGGCGCAGGGCGCGGCGGGCCAGCCAGTTGCCGAGGAACTGCCCGGCCTGGACGATGACGACGATCGTGGCGACGGTGATGTAGACGACCGGCCAGTTGTAGCGCTGCGAGCCGTAGGTGATCGCGAAGTCGCCGAGGCCGCCGCCGCCGAAGAGCCCGGCCTGCGCGGACATGTCGACGATCGCGACGAAGACGAAGGTGTAGCCGAGGATCAGCGGCCCGAGGGCCTCGGGTATCAGCACCGTCAGCAGGATGCCGACCGGCCGGGCGCCGGTCGCGCGGGCGGCCTCCACCACCCCGGGGTCGACGGTGAGCAGGTTCTGCTCCACGATCCGGCTGATCGCGAACGCGGCCGACAGCGACAGCGCGAAGGTGACCGCGGTCGTGCCGATCGTGGTGCCGATGGTGTGCAGCATCAGCGGCTGGATCGCGGTGATGAAGATGACGAACGGCACCGGACGCACCACGTTGACCAGCACGTTGACGGCCAGGAAGACCGCCCGGTTGCCGAGCAGACTGCCCGGCCGGGTGGCGTACAGCACCAGCCCGAGGGCCAGGCCCAGCACGCCGCCGGCCACCAGGGAGACGCTGACGATGGAGAAGGTCTGCCGGATCGCCTCCCGGTAGACCGACAGGTTGTCCAGGAACTCGTGCATCTCAGGCTTCCTCCTCGACGAGGTCGACGCCGTCCGTGCGCAGCGCCGTGAGCGCGGCGTCCACCGCGCCGTCAGTACCGGTGAGTTCGAAGGTCAGGCTGCCGACCGGGCGCTCCTGGAGTTCGCTGATGCCGCCGAAGACGATGTCGGCTGCCACCTTGTGGTCCAGGAAGGTCCGCGCCAGCCGGGTCTGGAAGCCCGCCTGGTCGCGCAGCCGGAAGGTCACCAGCCGGCCGGGGTGCCGGGCGCGCAGCCGGGCCAGCGTCTCCGGCGACGGGCGGTCGCGCAGCGTCGCGCCGACGAAGCGCGCGGCGGCCTCGGTCCGCGGCCGGGCGAAGACGTCGTAGACGCTGCCGGTCTCGACCACCCGGCCCGAGTCGAGCACCGCGACCCGGTCGGCGACCGAGCGGATGACGTCCAGTTCGTGGGTGATGATGACGATGGTGACGCCGAGGTCGCGGTTGACCCGGCGCAGCAGCGCGAGCACCTCGCCGGTGGTCTCCGGGTCGAGCGCGCTGGTCGCCTCGTCCGCCAGCAGCAGCGAGGGCTCGGTGGCCAGCGCGCGGGCGATGCCCACCCGCTGCTTCTGGCCGCCGGACAGCCGTTCCGGGTGGTCGTGGGCGCGGTCGAGCAGCCCGACGAAGTCCAGCAGCCGCGCCACCCGGCGGTCGCGTTCGGGCTGGCGCACCCCGCCGACCTTCAGCGGGTAGGCGACATTGCCCGCGACCGTACGCGAGCGGAAGAGGTTGAACTGCTGGAAGATCATGCCGATGTCGCGCCGCACCTCGCGCCGCCCGCGCTCGCTGAGCGCCGTCAGCTCGTGCGGGCCGACGTGGACGCGGCCCGCGGTCGGCACCTCCAGGCCGTTGATCAGCCGCACCAGGGTGCTCTTGCCGGCTCCGGAGTGGCCGATGACGCCGAACACCTCGCCGCGGCGTATCTCCAGGCTCACATCGGCGAGCGCCACATGCGGCGCCGCCTTGCGGTCCTTGCCGGGGAAGGACTTCCCGACCTGGTCGAAGCGTACGTGCACCGGTGCGGGCACGGGGGTCGGCCGGCTGTCGGCGGGCATCGGTCTCCTCACTCGGGGCCGGCCCGGCGGCGGGAGGACGGTGCCGCCGCCGGGCCGGTGTGCTGGGGCGCCCGAGGGCGCGTCGGACTGCTGTGTGCCAATGGCCGGCCGGGCTACTTCTTCGCGGCCTCGGCCTGCTGCTGCACGGTCGTCAGCTCGGCCTGGAGGCCGGCGGCCGAGGTGGTGCGGAAGACGGCGGTGCCGCCGTTGGCCTGCTGGACGCCCTTCTCGACGGACGGGTCGTGGTAGAGCGCGGCGAGCTTGAGGTAGAGCGAGTCGTTCACATCGGCCTTGCGGGCGACGAAGATGTTCACGTAGGGCGCGGCGCTGGAGCTGGACGGGTCGTCCTGGAAGATCGCCCGCGAGGTGGGCAGTTTGGCGCTGGTCGCGTAGTTGTTGTTGACGATCGCGGCGGCCACCGAGCCGTTCTGCAGCGCGCCGGCGGTCTGCGAGGCGTCGAGCGCGGTGACGTCGACTGTGTGGGTGAGGATGTCGGCGGTGGTGGAGAAGGCGCTGCCGCCGTCCTTGAGCGTGAGCCGGCCGGCGGCCTGGAGCACCAGCAGGCCGCGCGCCTCGTTGATGGCGTCGTTGGGGATCGCCACCTTCGCGCCGTCCGGCAGGTCGGACGCCTTGTCGTACTTCAGCGAGTACAGCGGCAGCGGGTAGACCGCGGTGGCGCCGATCGGCTGGAGGTCGTCGTGCGCGGTGACGTTGTAGTTCGCCAGGTACTGGATGTGCTGGAATTCGTTGAGGTCGAGCTGCTTCTGCTTCAGCGCCGGGTTGGGCTGGCTGTAGTCGTTGAAGTTGACGAACTTCACGGTGACGCCGAGCTGCTTCTTGGCCAGCGCCGCGTACGTCTTCCAGTACGGCTGGGAGGCGTCGACGACGCCGACGCGTATCGTTCTGGACCCGTCGGAGCCGCCGCTCAGGGTCAGGACCAGGGTGACCACCAGCGCGGCGACGACGACCACCGCGGCCGACACGATCCACGTGAGGCGGCGCCGGCCGGAACCGCGCGACGGCAGCTGCGGCTCGTCGGGCGACGGCTCCGGGGTTCCGTTCGACGGGGACGGCTCAGCCATGACACGTACCTCCAGCAGTTCGGGGAAAGGCAGTTCGGTCAGAGGGCAGCCGCGACCGCGGCGGGCGTACCGGAGTACGCGCACCCGGACAGGCGGCTGCGGCGATCAGTCGGCGATCGCGGAGGGGGAAGCGGGCACGGCCGTAGGGAGGGTCTGTGCGGACCTCAGGCAGTGCGGTGTCGCGACGGTGTCAGCAACACAGGGAGCTGGCGACCTGGACGTAGTCGACCGCTCGTCGGCTCGTCAACAGGGGCGCACGCATGGCTGACACGCTAGCAGTTTCCCGGGCGGTGTTTCGACGCGCGGGTGATGTGCGTGATCACACGGTCGGCCCGCGTCCTCCCCGCCGGCGCCCGGCCGCCTCCGGCGGCCCGCCGGTCGGCCCCGCGCACGGCGGCATTGACACACGGTATTCCGATGGTTGTCATGAGCACATGAAACGGTGAGTGGCCGGGTGCCGCGTCCCCGCGGCTCCGGACCAGAAGGAGAGGCCGCAACGTGCCGGAGCGAGTCGTCGCCGACGTATCGCCGAGCCAGCCGGACCCGCGGCAGGACCCGTGGCGGGAGGGGGCGGACGCCGGGTCCGGGCACGGGGCGCCGGCGCGGGACGCGCTGCGGCTGCTGGGGGAGCGCAAGGCGCTGCTGGTCCACGGGCCGGCCGGTATCGGCAAGTCGACCCTGCTGGCCGGGGTGGCGGCTGCCGCACTGGAGCGCGGCACCGCCGTCCTGCGCTGCTCGCCCGCGCCCGAGGACGCCGCGCTGCCCTACCTCGGGCTGATCGACCTCTTCGCCCGGGTGCCCGGCGAGGTGGTCGCCGCCCTTCCGGCCGGGCCGCGCACCGCGCTGCTGACCGCGCTGCTGCACCGCCCGGGACCGGGCGGCAGGCCCGACGCCCTCGCGGTGCGCGTCGCCGTGCTCGACGCGCTGCGCCGGCTGGCCGGGACCGCGCCGGTGCTGCTGGTCGTCGACGGCGTCCAGTGGCTGGACGAACCCAGCGCCGACGTCCTGGCCTTCGTGGGCAGGCGGATCGACGACGCCGGCATCCGGATCGCCGTCGCGGAGCGGGTGGCCGAGGGGCGGCGCCCCGAGTACACCCACTGGTGCCCGCCCGGCGCCGCCGAGCTGGCCGTGCCGCCGCTGGCCGACGACGACATGGTCCGCGTGCTGCTCGCCGCCGGGATCGTCCTGCCGCTGCCCGTCCTGCGGGCCGTCCTGCGCACGGCGGGCGGAAACCCCTTCTACGCCGCCGAGTTGGGCCGGTCCGCGGCGCGGGCGGGGCTGCCAGCGGAGAGCGGCGGCCTCCTGCCGGTGCCCGCGGAGCTGCGCTCCCTGGTCCTGGCGCCGGTCGCCGCCCTCTCGCCGGCCGCCCGGTACGCCCTGCTCGTCGCGTGCGCCGCCGCCCGGCCGACCCTGCCGCTGCTGCGGGCCGCGGGTGTGGCCGAGCCGGCCGCCGCGCTGGACGAGGCCGAGCGGGCCGGAGTGGCCGCGGCGGACGCCGAGCAGTCGGTACGCATCCGGCACCCCGTGGTGCGCGCGGCGCTCTACGGCGACGCCACCGACGCCGAACGCCGCCGCGTGCACGAGCGGTTGGCCGCCGCCGTGGCCGAACCCGCCGAGGCCGCACGCCACGCCGCCCTCGCCCACCCGGAGGAGGACGCGGGCACCGCCGCCGCCCTGATGGCCGCCGCCCGTGCGGCCCGCCGCCGCGGCGAGCCGGACGCCGCCGTCGAACTCGCCGGACTCGCCGTCCGCAGGACCCCGCAGGCCCGCCCGCGCGAACGCGACGAACGCCTGCTGGAGGCGGGCGACTTCGCCTGCGACGCCGGCCGCTGGGAGGAGTCCGGGCGGGCCGCCCGCACGGTGCTCGCCCGCTCCGACTCGGCCCGGCACCGGGTCCGCGCCCGGCTGGTGCTGCTGCGCGGCGCGGGCCAGGCGCTGCGCGACCACGCCGAACTCATCGAGGACGGGCTGCGCGACGCGGCCGGCGCCCCCGAACTGGAGGCGGCGCTCTACCACTGGGCGGCGCTGCGCGGCCTGCTGACCGGCGCGCTGGCGGAAGCGGCCGGGCACGCCCGGCACTCCGCCCGGTGCGCGGCGCAGGCCGGGGACGGCGGGGCGCGGATCGCCGCGCTGTCCACGCTGGCCCGGGTGCTGTCGCTGGCCGGGGAGACCGCGGGCGCCGCCGACGCCCTGGCGCAGGCCGTGGAGATCGCGGGCGGCGGCCCGCGGAGCTGGGGCCTGATCCGGATGCGCGCGGTGCTCGCCCTGGACTCCGACCGGGTCGAGGACGCCCGCCGCGAACTGGCCGAACTCCTGCCCGCCGCAGGGGAGTCGGACGGTGTCGAGTCGACCGTGGCCACCTTGGTGGCGCTCACCCGCGCCCATGTGCGGGCCGGCGCCTGCCGCGAGGCGCTGCGCACCGCGGCCCGCTGCACGCGGGTCGCCGCGGCGGCGGGCATGGAGTCGGCGCCCGCGCTCTACGCCGCTGCCCTCGCCCAGACCTTCGGCGGCACCGCGGACGAGGCGCGGCGGCTGGCCGTACGGGCCGTACGCGCCTCGGAGGCGGACGGCGACCAGCTCTTCCTGCTGCGGGCGCTCGCGGCGCTCGGCCAGGCGGGCCTTTTCAGCGGCGACCGCATGCAGGTGGCCGAAGCGGTCGAGTCGCTGCGCCAGGTGGCGCGGATCGGGGACCGGATGGGCGCGGCCGACCCCCCGCTGCTGGGCTGGCACGCCGACCTCGCGGAGGCGCTGGTGGGCCTCGGCGAGACCGCCGCCGCCGGCGAGGTGCTGCGGGAGGCCCGCGGGCACGCCGGGCGGATGCCGGGCAGCGTCCTGGCCTCGCTGGAGCGGGCCGAGGGGCTGCGGGAGGCGGCGGACGGCCGCCCCAAGGAGGGCGTGGCCCTGCTGCGGTCCTCGGCGGAGCGGCTGCGCCCGCTGAATCTGCCGGTGGACCTGGTGCGTACGCTCACCGCGCTCGGCACCGTCGAGCGCCGGGCCCGGCACCGCAGCACCGCCCGGGCGCTGCTCTCCGAGGCGCGGCTGCTCGCGGAACGCGCCGGCGCCGTACCGCTCGCCGAACGGGCCGCGGCCGAACTCGCCCGGGTGGACGGGACGGTGGACGGCGCCGGAGTCACGGAACTGACCCCGGCCGAGGCCAGGATCGCCGAACTGGTGCGCGTCGGAGCGACCAACCGCGAGGTCGCCGCCGAGCTGTTCATCAGCGTCAAGACCGTCGAGGGCACCCTGTCGCGGCTCTACCGCAGATTCGGGGTGCGGTCGCGCACGGCGCTGGCCTACGCACTGGCATCCGTGCCCCGGGTCCCGCGCGAAACGCATCCGTAACAACAGGCGCAAGGGTTCCCACGCTTATGCGGCGTCACACCGCTCCCTAGCGTTGGTCAGGTCCCGAACCGTCCGGCCCCGACCAGGGGAGCCGGATTCCCCATGGAGGACCTTCGTGACCCTACGTCTGAAACTGCTGGCCGCTGCCGCCACCCCGGCCCTGCTGCTCGCAGCCGTCCCGGCCGCGTTCGCCGCCACCGCGCAGCCGGACGCCGCCCGCACCACGCTGACCGGCGACGTGCTCACCGGGCTCAAGTCCCACGCCGTACGCACCGGCACCGTCGCCGCCACCGACCGCATATCCGTGGCGGTCAGCCTGGCGCCCCGCGACAACAGGGCGCTGGACACCTTCGTCGCCCAGGTCAGCGACCCCGCGTCGGCCTCCTACGGCCACTACCTGACCAAGAGCCAGTTCACGGCGCGCTTCGGCCGCACCGACGCCGAGGTCAAGCAGGTCACCGACTACCTGCGCGCGCAGGGCCTCAAGGTCGGCACCGTGCACTCGGGCAACCTGCTGATCGACGCGACCGGCACCGCCGCCCAGCTGGAGAAGGCGTTCGGCACCGGCCTGTCGACGTGGAAGGACAACGCCTCGGGCCGCACCTTCTACGCCAACGACGCCGCGCCCACGCTGCCGGCCTCGGTCGGCGCCCTCATCAGCGACGTCTCCGGCCTCAACAGCCGCAACCAGCTGCACCACCAGGCGCCCGCGGCCGTCACCCCGCACAACGGCCCCGGCGGCGGCTACACACCGGCGCAGATCAAGGGCGGGTACAACGTCTCCAGCAGCAACACCGGCAGCGGCCAGCAGGTCGCCCTGCTGGAATTCGACGGCTTCCAGCAGTCCAACATCACCACGTACGACAGCCACTACGGGCTCGCCTCGACAGCTCCCACCGTGCACAAGGTGAGCGGCGGCTCGGGCCCGATCGGCGGCGGCCAGGTCGAGGTCGAGCTGGACATCGAGGTGGTCAACGCCGTCGCCCCGGCCGCGAAGGTCACCGTCTTCGAGGGTCCCAACTCCGACGCGGGCGAGGTCCAGACCTACCAGGCGATCGTGGACAGCGGCATCCCCGTGACGTCCATCAGCTGGGGCCTGGCCGAGACGCTGCGCACCAGCTCCAACATCAGCGCCGTCTCCGCGGTCTTCGCGCAGGGCGCCGCCGAGGGCCTGAGCTTCTTCGCGGCCTCCGGCGACAGCGGCTCCGACGACGCGGGCAACGGCGGCACCTCCGTCGACTACCCGGCCAGCGACCCGAACGTCACCGGCGTCGGCGGCACCACGCTGACCGTGACCTCCTCCAACGCCTGGAGCCGGGAGACCGCCTGGTCCGGCGGCGGGGGCGGCAAGTCCAGCGTGTTCAGCATCCCGAGCTGGCAGGTGCCGGTCCAGAAGAGCCAGGGCGGCGGCAAGCGCCAGGTCCCTGACGTCTCGGCGCTCGCCAACCCCTCGCCCGGGGTGTCCATCTACTCGCAGGGCCAGTGGGGCCAGGTCGGCGGCACCAGCGCCGCCGCGCCCGAGTGGGCCGCCTTCGCCGCGGTCTACAACCAGCAGGCGGCGGCCGCGGGCAAGGCCCGGCTCGGCTTCGCCAACCCCGCGCTCTACAAGGCGAACGGCACCGGCTTCCACGACATCACCAGTGGCAGCAACGGCGCCTACTCCGCGGCGGCGGGCTGGGACTTCACCACCGGCTGGGGCTCCTACAACGCCGCCACCCTCGCGGCGAAGCTGCTGAGCCAGTGAACTGACCGGCGGTGACCGAACCGCCCGCCCGTCCCCGACCGGGACGGGCGGGCGGCTCAGTCCGTGTCGGCGGCGGGCCGGGCCGGGCCCCGGTAGGGCAGCGTCTGGCTGTAGACGACGCTGGTCGTCGTGCTGCCGAAACCGGCCAGCTCGTCCATCAGCGCCTCCAGATGCGCCATCGAGGTCGCGGCGACCTTCAGGGTGTAGCAGTCGTCGCCGGTGGTGCGCAGGCACTCCAGGATCTCCCGCCGCTCGGCGAGCAGCCGGCGCAGCGGCTGGTGGTGGTTGCCGGGGTACTTCAGCCGGACGACGGCCAGCACCGGATAGCCGACCCTGGACAGGTCCACCACGGCCCGGTAGCCGACGATGACGCCCATGGCCTCCAGCCGCCGCACCCTTTCGGTGGTGGCCGACGCGCTGAGCTTGACCCGCCGCCCGAGCTCGCTGACGGAGATGCGCGCCTCCCGCTGGAACTGCTCGATGATCACCCAGTCGACGTCGTCGAGATTCGCGGTCATAGCGCGATTCTACCGGCAGATCAACGGAAAAGGCCGCCGAGGACCGGGAGAAGTCGCTTCCGGGCGGCCGGATCGCCGGGATAGCATCCGATCATGGAACTTGGCGTCAACGTGCCGAACTTCGGCCCCGGGACCGACCCCGGAGTGCTGCGCGAATGGGCGCACGTCGTGGAGGGTCTCGGTTACGGCCTGCTGATGGTGTCGGACCATGTGGCCGGCACGCCCGACGTGGCCGAGCGCTACCCGGCGCCCTTCTACGAGCCGTTCACCACGCTGTCCTGGCTGGCCGGCCTCACCACCCGGCTGCGACTGGGCACCACCGTACTGATCCTGCCGTACCGGCATCCGCTGCTGGTGGCCCGGACGGCCGCCAACCTCCAGCAGCTCAGCGGCGGGCGGCTGGTGCTCGGGGTGGGCGCCGGCTGGGCGCGCCAGGAGTTCGAGGCGCTGGGCGTGCCGTTCACCGAGCGCGGCAGGCTCACCGACGAGCACCTGGCCGCCCTGCGCGAGGCATGGCCCGCGGAGGCCGGCGACGGCGCGGCGCCGCTGCCCGTCTGGGTCGGCGGCAACAGCGCGGCGGCGATCCGCCGCGCCCACCGCTTCGGCGACGCCTGGCACCCGCTGCGGATCACCCTGCCGTGGCTGCGCGCCGCCCTGGCCGAGCACGCCGTACCGGCGCTGGCGCCGCGCATCGCGCTGCGGCTGACCGCCGCACGTGTCGAGGACCCCGAACGGCTCGCCGGCACCGGCACCGTCGAGCAGGTCCTGGACGACCTCGACCAGCTGCGCCGGCTCGGCGCGCACACCGTCGTGCTCGACCCCTACCACGGAGATCCCGAGGAGACCCGCCGGCCGCACACCGCCTGGCAGGCGCTCGCCACCGTGGCCGCACAGTGGAAGGAACCGTCATGATCACCTCCGCGGACGAGGAACTGCTGCGCCGCGCGATCGGCCTCGCCGCCCGCGCCGTCACCCTGGGCGACGCGCCCTACGGCTCGCTGCTGGCCGGTCCGGACGGCGCCGTCCTGGCCGAGGCCCACAACACGGTCCGGCGCGACAATGACATCAGCGCCCACCCGGAGCTGAAACTCGCCCGCTGGGCGGCCCGCGAACTCGACGCGCGGACGGCCGCGGCCACCACGATGTACACCAGCTGCCAGCCGTGCGGCATGTGCGCGGGCGGCATCGCCCGCTCCGGGCTCGGCCGGGTGGTCCACGCCCTGTCCACCGAGCAACTGGTCGCCCTCAACCCGGAGTCGGGCGCCTGGCCGACGGTGCCGCAGGACGGCCCCGCCCTCTTCGACCAGGCCCGCGCCCCCGTCGAGGCCTACTACCGGTCCTGATCCGCAGGTCCGGGCGGTGGGGCATTGCCCAAAGCCCTCCGAACGGTTAGCGTCTCGTAGCGCGAGGCCCGCAGGGGGCCGCAGGGGTGCGAGGTGATCACGTGCGGGTCCGACAGCCCGGCAGCGTGTTCCGCCCGTACGGCTCCTTCGAACTGCGTGCCGCGCGGCGCCATGTCGACCTGCTCCGGGTGAGCAGCGCCCTGTGTCCGGGCTCGCAGCCGACCCGCTGACGCCCCGACCCGCCGCCACCGCCGAGATCCCGCCGAGCGCCGGCGCGCCCCCGTACCGCCCTGTGCCCTGACACCGCCCTGCCCGCGTACGGGCACGGCCGGACACCCCGACGAGAGGGGACGCACGGTGTTCGACAGCGCCGCCCCGCCGCGGGTGCCCGCCGCTTCGGCGCCGCCGCGGACGCGTGCCGCGGCCGTACTGGTCCGCCGCCGGCACGTCGATCTGCTGCTGGTGTGCAGTTCCCTCTGTACCGGCTGACCGCCGGCCGGCCCCCGCGCCGGCCGGCCGAGTGATCCTTCCGCGCGACGCGCCGCCCGGCCCCGGGCCGCCCGCGCCCACCCCTACGCGAAAACGGGATTCCTCATGTCACGTCAGCTCGGAGCGGCCCGGCACGGCCGCGCCGCACTTTCCCTCGGCGCGGCGGCCCTGATGGCCCTGACCGCCTGCACCAGCACGAAGAACGACGACGGCAGCGGGGGCGGCGGCACCGGCGGAACGCCGGCCAAGGCCCTCACCATCGGCACCACCGACCAGGTGACCAGCCTGGACCCGGCCGGCTCCTGGGACGCGGGCTCGGGCACCATCGAGGACGAGGTGTACGCCACCCTCCTCAGCCCGCGGAACGGCTCGTCCGACGTGAAGCCCAACCTCGCCTCGGCGATCAGGCTGACCGGCCCCAAGGAGTACACCGTCACCCTCAAGCCGGGGCTGACCTTCGCCAACGGCCACGAACTGACGTCCTCCGACGTCGTGTTCAGCTTCAACCGGCAGCTGAGGATCGCCGACAAGAACGGCCCGTCGTCGCTGCTGTACAACCTCGCCTCGGTGGCGGCCCCGAACCCCGGCACGGCCGTCTTCACCCTCAAGTCGGCCAACGACACGCTCTTCCCGCAGGTGCTGTCGACCGCCGCCGGCTACATCGCGGACGAGCAGGTCTTCCCCGCCGACACGATCCTGGACGACACCGCCGTGGTCGCCGCCAAGCCGTGGGACGGCCCGTACGCGATCAGCACCTACCAGAAGAACTCGCTGGTCTCCTTCACCGCCAACTCCGGCTACAAGGGCCTGCTCGGCACCCCGAAGACCTCCCACGTCCAGCTCAAGTACTACACCGACGCCAGCAACCTCAAGCTCGATGTGCAGCAGGGCACCATCGACGCGGTCTACCGCACGCTGACCGTGACCGACCTCCAGGACCTGGCCACCAAGAAGGACCTCACCGTCCACACCGGCTCGGGCAACGGCATCCGCTTCATCGTCTTCAACTTCAAGACCCAGCCGTACGGTTCCGCCACCAAGCAGGCCGACCCGGCGAAGGCGCTCGCGGTGCGGCAGGCGGTGGCCGACTCCGTGGACCGGGCGCAACTGGCCGACCAGGTCTACAAGAACACCTTCCAGCCGCTGTACGGCTCGGTCCCCGACGGCATCACCGGCGCCACCCCGGCGCTGAAGGCCCTCTACGGCGACAAGAAGGGCGGCCCCGACAAGGCCGCGGCGGCCAAGGCGCTGTCCGACGCCGGGGTTCCCACCCCCGTCACCCTCAACCTCCAGTACAACACCGACCACTACGGCTCGTCGTCGGCCGACGAATACGCCCTGATCAAGTCGCAGCTGGAAGCCACCGGGCTGTTCAAGGTCAAGCTCCAGTCCACCGAGTGGGCGCAGTACGGCAAGGACCGCGTCGCCGACCTCTACCCGCTCTACCAGCTCGGCTGGTACGCCGACTACCTCGACGCCGACGACTACCTCGCGTCCTTCTACGCCGCCAACAGCTGGGTCAACAACGGCTATTCCGACCCGGCGGTCAAGGCGCTGATCCAGCGCGAGGAGACCGAGACCGACCCGGCCGCGCGCACCGCGCTGATCCAGCAGGCGCAGGACAAGGTCGCCGCGTCGGTGCCCCTGCTGCCGCTGCTCCAGGGCTCCACCGCGATCGTCACCCGCGCCGGGGTGACCGGCGTACCGGCGAAGCTGGACAGCGCGTACCAGTTCCGCTGGGCCGAACTCGGCAAGCGGTGACCACCCTGGTCCAGGAGGCTCCCGGCGCCGTCGGCAGGACCGGCGGCGCCACCGGGAGCGGGCTGCTCCGCTACCTGGTGATCCGCTTCCTCCTCATCATCCCCACGGTGCTGGTCCTGGTCAGCGTCGTGTTCTTCCTCATGCACGCCAGCGGCGACCCCATCACCACCGCCTTCGGCGACCGCCTCACCCCGCAGCAGCTGCACGCCAAGCTGCACCAGGCCGGCTACGACCGGCCGCTGCTCACCCAGTACCTGGACTACCTGCGGTCGCTGGGGCACGGCGACTTCGGCAGGACCGCCACCGACAACCAGGCGGTCTCGCGGATGCTGCGCACGTACGGCGCCGCGACCGCGGAGCTGGCCGCGTACGCGATGGCCGTCGCGCTCGCCGTCGGTGTGCCGCTGGGCATGGTCGCGGCCGCCCACCGGGACCGGGCGCCCGACGTGGCGCTGCGGCTGTTCGCGATCCTCAACTACGCGACGCCGGTCTTCTTCCTCGGGCTGCTGCTGAAACTGGTCTTCGCCGTGTGGCTGGGCTGGCTGCCCACCTCCGGCCGGTCCGGCATCGACGTCCAGCTGGAACTGGAGAACCAGACCAGCACCACGGGGATCTACCTGCTCGACGCGGTCCGCAGCGGCGACGGCTCCGCGGTGGCCGACGTCCTGCGGCACGCGGTGCTGCCCGGCGTCGCGCTCGGGCTGCTCGTGGCCGGGGTGCTGCTGCGGCTGGTCAGGACCAACCTGATCGGCACGCTGTCGGCCGAATACGTCGAGGCCGCCAGGTCCCGCGGGGTGGGCCCCTTCCGGCTGGTCACCCGGCACGCGACCCGCCCGGCGCTGATCCCGGTCGTCACCGTGCTCGGGCTCCAGGTCGCGGGGCTGCTCGGCGGCGCGGTGCTGACCGAGACCACCTTCGAGTGGAAGGGCCTCGGCTTCGAGCTGGCGCACTACCTGACGGTGCGCGACTACGCGGCGGTGCAGGGCATCGTGGCCCTCTTCGCGGTGGTGGTCGCGGTGACCAACTTCCTCGTCGATGTCGCGGCGGCGCTGATCGATCCCCGAGTGAGGTACTGAGTGGCCAACGACACCCTCGACCGGCCGGCCCGCGCGGCCCGCCGCCGGCGGATACCGCTGCCCGGCCGGCTGGACGCGAGCGTGGGCCTCCAGCGCGCGATGCTGCTCACCGGCGCGGCACTGACCGGCGTCTTCCTGCTCGCCGCGCTGTCCGCACCGCTGCTCGCGCCGTACGGCTACGCGCAACTGAGCAGCGGCGGGAAGCTGTTCGGGTCGCAGCGGCACCCCGGCGGGTCGCATCCGCTGGGCACCACCATCGCCGGCTACGACGTGCTGTCGCGCACCTTGTGGGGGAGCAGGACGGCGCTGGAGATCATCGTCGCGGCGCTGCTGCTCTCGGTGGTCGCCGGGGTCCTGCTCGGCCTGGTCTCCGGCTACCTCGGCGGCTGGCCCGACCGGCTGCTGGTGGGGGTGGCCGACGCGATGTACGCCTTCCCCGCGCTGCTGCTGGCGATCATCATGTCGATCGTCATCAGCGGCGGCCAGTCCAGCCTGATCGGCGGCCTGGGCGCGGCGGCCTGCTCGGTAGCGGTGGCCTTCGTCCCGCAGTATTTCCGGGTGGTGCGGGCCGAGGTGACCCGGGTGAAGTCGGAGGCGTTCGTCGAGGCGGCCCGGGTGATCGGCGCGGGCGCCTGGCGGATCATGTTCCGCCATGTGCTGCGCAATTCGGTGCGCACCCTGCCGCTGATCCTCACGATCAACGCGTCCGAGGCGATCCTCACCCTGGCCGGCCTCGGCTTCCTGGGCTTCGGCATCGAGCCGACCTCGGCCGCGGAATGGGGCTACGACCTCAACCGCTCGGTCGCCGACGTCACCTCGGGCATCTGGTGGACCGCGCTGCCGCCGGGCCTGGCGATCGTGCTCACCGTCCTGGGCACCACGCTGCTCGGCGAGAGCCTCACCGACCTGGCCGACCCCCGGCTGCGCCGCCGCGGCCGGACAGCCACGGCGGCAGGCACGAAGACCCCGGCGGACACCGTACGTCCGGCCCTCGACCTCGCTCAGGACGAAGGAGGCGCCGATGCCTGACCTGCTGCGGATCGAGGACCTGCACATCGGCTTCGACACCGACCACGGCACGGCGCCCGCCGTCGCCGGGGTCAGCCTCGGCGTGGCGCCCGGCGAGGTGCTCGCGCTGGTCGGGGAGAGCGGCAGCGGCAAGACGGTGACCGCCAAGGCGGTGCTCGGGCTGCTGCCGGCCACCGCGTCCACCCGCGGCCGGGTGCTGCTCGGCGACGGCACGGCCGACCCGGCCGAGGACGTGCTGACCGCCTCGCCGGCCCGGCTGCGGGCGCTGCGCGGCGCCCGGGCGGCGATGGTATTCCAGGAGCCGTCGACCGCCCTGAACCCGGTGTTCACCATCGGGTGGCAGCTCGCCGAGGGCCTGCGGGCGCACGGCGCGGGCGGCAGCCGCGCCGAACGCCGGGCGCGGGCCGTCGAGATGCTCGGCCAGGTCGGCATCCCCGAGCCCGACCGCCGGGTGGACCACTACCCGCACCAGCTCTCCGGCGGCCAGAAGCAGCGCGCGGTCATCGCGATGGCCCTCGCGCTGGGCACCGGCCTGCTCATCGCCGACGAGCCGACCACCGCCCTGGACGTCACCGTGCAGGCCGAGATCCTGGAACTGCTGCACCGCTGCCGCACCGACCTCGGTACGGCGGTGCTGCTGATCACCCACAACATGGGGGTGGTCGCCGACCTCGCCGACCGGGTCGCGGTGATGCGCCGCGGCCGGATCGTGGAGAGCGCTCCCGTACGCGAGCTGTTCGCCGCGCCCGCCCACCCCTACACCCGTGAACTGCTCGCGGCCGTACCCGATTTCGGACGGCGGACGACCGTACGCCGCACCCCGGGGCCGGCCGGGCAGGACCGCCGGCCGCCGGTGGTCAGGGCCGAGGGCCTGGTCGTCGACTACCCGGGACGGCTGGGCGGCCGGGCCTTCCGCGCCCTCGACGGGGTCGGCTTCGAGATCGCCCCGGGCGAGGTGCTGGGCCTGGTCGGGGAGAGCGGATCGGGCAAGACCACCATCGGCCGGGCGGTCGCGGGCCTGACCGGTGTCACCGCGGGGGTGCTCGACGTGCTCGGCGAGCCGCTGGCCGCCCGGGGGCGGCTGCGGCGGTCGCGGCGGGCGACGGCCGGCAGCAGGGCCGGGCAGGTCGGCTTCGTCTTCCAGGACCCGGCGACCAGCTTCAACCCGCTGCTCACCATCGCCGACTCGGTCGGCGAGCCGCTGGCGGTGCACCGCAGGGACCTGGACGCCCGTGCGGTGCGTGCCGCGGTCGACGCGCTGCTGGAGTCCGTCCGGCTGCCGCGCGGCCACGGCGACCGCTATCCGCACGAGCTGAGCGGCGGCGAAAGGCAGCGCGCCGGGCTGGCCCGCGCGCTGGCGCTGCGGCCCGGGCTGGTGATCGCCGACGAGCCCACCTCGGCGCTGGACGTCTCGGTGCAGGCGCAGGTGCTGGCGCTGTTCACCGAACTCCAGCGGGAGCAGGGCTTCGCCGCGCTGTTCATCAGCCACGACCTCGCGGTGGTGGAGCAGGTCGCCGACCGGGTGGCCGTCCTGCACCGCGGCCGGATCGTCGAGTCCGGCGCCACCGCCGACGTGCTGGGCGCGCCCCGCGACGACTACACCCGGCGGCTGATCGCCTCGCTGCCGGTGCCCGACCCCGAGCGGCAGGCCCGCAGGGGACCGCCGACCACCGCGGGACCCGGCGTACCGGCCCGCGAGTGACACCGGTACACGTACGCCGACCGACCGAAAGAGGCCCGAACCATGCCCGTCGAATTCCTCGGGATAGCCGCCACGAACGACGGCTCCGAGACCAACCCGCGCAGCGGGGCGTCCTTCGACAAGGACTACACGCTGCGGCTCGCCCGCGCCCACGAGGACCACGGCTGGGACCGGGTGCTGTTCGCGTACGGCTCGGGATCGCCCGAGCCCGGCGCCGCCGCCGCGTACATCGCGGCCCACACGGACCGGCTGCAGATCCTGCTCGCGCACCGGCCGAACGTGTCCTACCCGACCTTCGCCGCGAAGCAGTTCGCGACGCTGGACCGGATCAGCGGCGGCCGGCTCGCCGTCCACTTCATCACCGGCGGCAACGACCACGAGCAGCAGCGCGAGGGCGACTTCCTCACCAAGGACGAGCGCTACGCCCGCACCCGCGAGTACATCGAGATCGTCAAGCGGATCTGGACCGAGCACGAGCCGTTCGACCACGACGGCGAGCACTACCGCTTCAACGACTTCGTCTCCGACGTCTTCCCGGTACGGCAGCCGCACCCCGACGTCTCCTTCGGCGGCTCGTCCGACGCCGCCTACGCCGCGGGCGGCGCGGTCGCCGACATCTACGCCCTGTGGGGCGAGCCGCTGGCCGAGACCGCCAGGCAGATCGAGGCGGTGAAGGCGGCGGCTGCCGCCGCCGGCCGCGCCGAGCCGCCCCGTATCCAGGTCGCCTTCCGGCCGATCATCGCGCCCACCGAGGACCTGGCCTGGGAGAAGGCCCACCGCACGGTCGCCGCCATCAAGGACCGCCGCGCGGCGGGCGCCTGGCGGCGGCGCGGCGGTGACACGCCCGAGAACGCCGGTTCGCAGCGGCTGATCGCCATCGCCGAGCAGGGCGAGCGCTACGACCGCGCGCTGTGGACGCCGACCGCCGCCGCGACCGGCGGCGCGGGCAACTCCAACGCCCTGGTCGGCACCCCGGAGACGGTCGCGCAGGCGCTGCTCGACTACTACGACCTGGGCGTGGACATCATCTCGGCACGAGGCTACGACCTGCTGGACGACGCCATCGACTTCGGCCGGTACGTCATCCCGCTGGTGCGCGAGGAAGTCGCCGGGCGCGACGCGGAAAGGACCGGCAAGTGACAGCGACCACCCCGCACTTCGAGGTGCGCACGGCGACGATGGCCGACCCGCTGGTCCGTCCGCTGCTGGAGGAGCTGGAGTACGAGTACACCACCCGCTACCCCTCGCTGGCCGGCGCGAGCAGGGAACTGGTCCGCTACCCGCCGGAGGAGTTCGAACCGGCCGGCGGCGGGCTGCTGATCCTGCTGCTGCGGGACGGCGAGCCGGTCGCCGGCGGGGCCTTCCGCCGCTACGACGAGCAGACCGCGGAATTGAAGCGGATCTGGACGCACAGCGGGCACCGCCGCCAGGGACTGGCCCGGCGGATCGTCGCGGAACTGGAGCGGGCCGCGGCGGCGGCCGGCTATCTGCGGGTCTATCTGACCACCGGGCCGCGCCAGCCGGAGGCCAAGGGGCTGTACCTGACCACCGGTTACACCGCGCTGTTCGACGTGGCGGCCGACCCGGAGACGCTGGGCGGCCCGCTGCCCTTCGCCAAGCGGCTGGTGGGCTCGGAGCCGGTGCGCCCCGGGGACTTCCGGCCGACCCCCCGGGTCGACTTCGGGCGCACCCCGTGACGCGGAGCGCCGGGCGGCCGTGAAGCGGCCCGTCCGGGGCGTCCGGCCGCCCGGCGGGCCGGACGCCCCGGACGCGCCGCGGGGTTGAGGGCAGTGCCCGGGAGGCAGCGAACGCCCAGCGCGCTCCCATCGGGCGTCGAGCGGCCCTTCGACGGGTCTTCGTAGCGTGGGTGGCCTCCCGTTCACGAACCCCTCAGGAGGACACCGTGCGGCTCGCCGGGAAAGTCGCCATCGTCACCGGTGGTACCAAGGGCCTGGGACGCGCCATCGCCGAGGCCTACGTCAAGGAGGGCTGCCGGGTCGTGTGCGCGGCCCGCGGCGCCGGGCCGGCCGGTGAACTGCCTCCGCCCGGCGGCGACCTCGCCTTCCAGCAGGCGGACGTCCGCGACCCCGAGTCCGTGCGCGCCCTGATGCGTACGGTCCACGACGCCTACGGGCGGCTCGACGTCCTGGTCGCCAACGCCGGGGTCAGCCGGCCGGGGCCGAGCGCGGACCTGGAGCCGGACGCCTGGGCCGAGGTCATCGACACCAACCTCAACGGCACCTTCCTGTGCGCCCGCGAGGCCGTGCCGTACCTGGAGAAGAGCGGCGGCGGGCGGGTCATCACCATGTCGTCCGCGCTGGCCACCAGGGTCGCCCGCGGCTCGGCCGCCTATGCCGCGTCCAAGGCGGGCATCGAGATGTTCACCCGGGTCGCCGCGGTGGAGTTCGCCGCCCGCGGCGTCACCGTGAACTGCCTCAGCCCCGGCTTCATCGACGAGGGCATGGGCCGCGAACTGGCCCGCAACGAACGGGTGTGGAGCCACTTCAGCGGCAAGATCTCGGTCGGCAGGGCAGGCGCCGCCGACGAGGTCGCGGACGCCGCGGTCTTCCTGGCCGCCGACAGCTCCCGCTATGTCAACGGCCATGTCCTGGAGGTCAACGGCGGCCTGAGCTGGTGACACGGCCCGCCGAGCCCGCGCGTACCAGCAGCGGTGGCCCGCGCCACCAGCAACCCACCAGACCTCTCTCACACGCTCGTTCGCAAGCCCGCACGTCACAGCACCCATCCCCGACAGCCAGCAGTGGAAGGTCAGCGGAATGACGGACAAGGCAACGACCGACACCGCCCGGCCGGCGCCGGGCCGACGGGTGGTCATCACCGGCATCGGGGTGATCGCCCCCGGCGGGACCGGCACCAAGGCCTTCTGGGAGACGCTCACCTCGGGACGCACCGCGACCCGGAGCATCTCCCTCTTCGACGCCTCCCCCTTCCGGTCCAGGATCGCCGGCGAGGTCGACTTCGACCCGGCCGCGGAAGGGCTCGGCCATCAGCAGATCCGGCGGCTCGACCGGGCCGCGCAGTTCGCCGTCGTCGCCACCCGGGAGGCCGTCGCCGACAGCGGCCTCGACACCCTCGACCCCTACAGGACCGGCGTCACCATCGGCAGCGCGGTCGGCGCCACCATGAGCCTGGACCGGGAGTACGCCGTGGTCAGCGACGCCGGGCAGTCCTGGCTCGTGGACCACGCCTACGGCGCCCGGCACCTCTACGACTGGTTCGTGCCGTCCTCCTTCGCGGCCGAGGTCGCCCGCGAGGTGGGCGCCGAGGGGCCGGCCGTGGTGGTCTCCGCGGGCTGCACCTCGGGCCTGGACTCGGTCGGGCACGCCGCGGAACTCATCAGGGACGGCTCGGCCGACGTCATGATCACCGGCGCCACCGACGCGCCGATCTCCCCGATCACGGTGGCCTGCTTCGACGCCATCAAGGCCACCTCGCCGCGCAACGACGACCCCGAGCACGCCTCGCGCCCCTTCGACCGGACCCGTAACGGCTTCGTCCTCGGCGAGGGCTGCGCGATGTTCGTACTGGAGGAGCTGTCCCACGCGCTCGCCCGCGGCGCCCGCATCTACGCCGAGATCGCCGGCTTCGCGGCCCGCTGCAACGCCTACCACATGACCGGACTGCGCCCCGACGGACGGGAGATGGCCGAGGCGATCAGGGTCGCCCTGGACGAGGCCCGGATGAACGGCGACGCCATCGACTACATCAACGCCCACGGCTCGGGCACCAAGCAGAACGACCGGCACGAGACCGCGGCCGTCAAGCGGGTCCTCGGCGACCACGCCTACCGGACCCCGATGAGCTCCATCAAGTCGGTCATCGGGCACTCGCTCGGCGCCGTCGGCTCCATCGAGATCGCCGCCTCGGCGCTGGCCATGGAGCACAGCATCGTGCCGCCCACCGCGAATCTGCACGAGCCCGACCCCGAGTGCGACCTGGACTACGTACCCCTGGTCGCGCGCGAGCACCGCACCGACGCCGTCCTCACCGTCGGCAGCGGCTTCGGCGGCTTCCAGAGCGCCATGGTGCTGGCCAGGCCCGAGCGGCGGCTCGCATGACCGCGACCGCGGTGGTGACCGGACTCGGCGTCGCGGCCCCCAACGGCCTCGGCATCGAGGACTACTGGCGGGCCACCCTCAACGGCGAGTCCGGCATCGGCCGCATCACCCGCTTCGACCCCGCCGGCTACCCCTGCCGGCTCGCCGGTGAGATCGGCGACTTCGACCCCACCGAGCACATCCCCGGCCGGCTCATGCCGCAGACCGACCACATGACCCGGCTCGCGCTGGCCGCCACCGACTGGGCGCTGTCCGACGCGGGCGCCGTCCCGACCGACCTGGACGAATTCGGCATGAGCGTGGTGACCGCCAACGCCTACGGCGGCTTCGAATTCGGCCACCGGGAACTGGAGAAGCTCTGGAGCCGGGGGAGCAGGCACGTCAGCGCCTACCAGTCCTTCGCCTGGTTCTACGCGGTCAACACCGGCCAGATCTCCATCCGGCACGGCATGCGCGGGCCCAGCGGCGTCCTGGTCTCGGAGCAGGCGGGCGGCCTGGACGCGGCGGGCCAGGCCCGCCGCCACATCCGCAAGGGCACCCCCTTCGTGGTGACCGGCGGGGTCGACGGCGCCCTGTCGCCGTGGGGCTGGGTGGCGTACCTGTCCAGCGGACAGCTGAGCACCGGCGACGACCCGGCACGCGCCTATCTGCCCTTCGACACCGCGGCCGGCGGCTGGGTGCCGGGGGAGGGCGGGGCGATCATCGTGGTCGAGGAGGCCGAGGCCGCGCGGGCCCGCGGCGCCGCCAAGATCTACGGCGAGATCGCCGGCTACTCCTCGGGCATCGACCCGGCGCCGCACACCGGGCGCCCCCAGGCGCTGCCGCGGGTGATCCGGCAGGCGCTGGCCGACGCGGGGCTGGAGCCGGCCGACATCGGCGTGGTGTTCGCCGACGCGGTCGGACTGCCCGAACCCGACCGGGCCGAGGCCGAGGCGATCACCGAGGTCTTCGGCGCCGGCGCGGTCCCGGTCACCGCGCCCAAGACCATGGTGGGACGGCTGGCCTCGGGCGGATCAGCGCTCGACACGGCCACCGCCTTCCTGGCGCTGCGCGACCAGGTGATCCCGCCCACCGCCCATGTCACGGACCCGGCGGGCGCCGCGGCCGACCTCGACCTCGTCCTCGCCCCCCGGCAGGCCGCCCTGCACAGCGCGCTGGTCCTCGCCCGCGGCACCGGCGGGTTCACCGCCGCCCTCGTCGTCCGCGCGGCCGCATGACCGGCCGACCGCCGGGCCCCCGCCCGGGGCCGTTCAGGAACACCCAGGACAGGACCACACAGGAGGAGACGCAGCCATGCCCCTGATCACCCTCGACGACCTCAAGGACATGCTGACCAAGGCGGGCGGCGAGGGCGCCGACGTACCCAGCCTGGACGGCGACGCGGTCGACACGCCCTTCACCGACCTCGGGTACGACTCGCTCGCCATGCTCGAAGTGACCAGCATGGTGGAACTCGCCTACGACATCAGCCTCGAGGACGACGCGGCGCAGACGGCGGCCACTCCGCGGGAGATGCTGGATCTGGTCAACGGGCTGCTGAACGCGGCGGCCTGAGCCCGGGCGCAGCGGCGCCCCCGGGCTTCCCTCATTCGTGATCCGCGAAGAAAGCGGGGTATCTCGTGAAAGCACTCGTCACGGCGGCCGGCGGTGACTTCGGCCTGCGGCTGGACTCGGTCGCCGAGCCCGAACCCCGGCCGGGGCAGGCGCTGGTGGCGGTCGGCGCGGTGGCCGTCAACCGCGGCGAACTGTCCCTGGTCGGCCAGCTTCCGCCCGGCTCACGGCTCGGCTGGGACGTGGCGGGCACCGTGCTGCGCGCCGCGGCCGACGGCACCGGGCCCGCCGCGGGCACCCGCGTGCTCGGCCTGGCCGACCTGGACGGCTGGGCCGAGCGGGTCGCGGTCGACACCGGCCGGCTCGCCGTCCTGCCCGCCTCCGTGGACCTGCCGACCGCCGCCGCGCTGCCCGTGGCCGGCCTGACCGCGCTCTACGCGCTGCTGCACGGCGGCCGGCTGCTGGGCCGCACGGTGCTGGTCACAGGCGCGGCCGGGGGTGTCGGGCGGCTCGCGGTGCAGCTCGCCGCGGCGGCCGGCGCACGGGTCGTCGCCTGGGTGGGTTCCGCCGAGCGGGCCGCGGGGCTCGCCGAGCTGGGCGCGGACGCCGTCGAGCTGTACGGCGCCGAGCAGACCGAGCCCGTCGACGTCCTGCTGGACAGCTGCGGCGGCGAGGTGCTCACCCAGGCGTTCCGGACGGTCGTGCCCGGCGGGTCCGTGGTCTGCTTCGGCAACACCGCGCGCGCCGAGCTGCGGCTGCCGCTGGACTGGGGCCGGCTGCGGCCCGGGGTCGGGCTGCGGTACCTCTACCTCTTCGAGGAGATCACCCGCCAGAACGTGGCCCGGGACCTGGACTTCCTCGTCCGGTCGGTGGCCGACGGGCGGATCGACCCGCAGGTCGCCCTGATCGCCGACTGGACCGACCCGACCGCGGCCTTCCAGCGGCTCCAGGACCGGAAGGTGGACGGGAAACTGGTGCTGGCGCTCTGAACGCCCGCCGCCCGCCCGTGTGTTGGCGGGCGGGCGGCGGTGTGACGGCCCCGGCCGCGGCGGTCCCCCTGCGGACCGCGGCGACCGGGGCCGCCGCATGTGCCGCTGCCACCGGGTGCGCTCGCCGCCGTGCCGGCTGCCGTGCCCGGCGGGCGCCCGCGGCTGCTCGGCTCGGCGCGTGCCCCGGCCGTCCGGGTCGGGGGGCGGCACCGGTGCCGGGGCCGGCGGGCGGTCGGCGTCCCGGCTCCCGGCTGCTGACTCCCGGCTGCTGACTCCCGGCTGCTGACTGCCGGCTGCCGGCTTACGGCTGCCGCCCGGTCCGGCCCGCCCGCCGTTCAGCCCGCCACGAACGTCCTCCCAGCGGGGGCGGGGACCGTGGAGCCATGACTTCTCCTGTGACCCGCGCCCAGCACGCGGCTCCCGCCCCGCCCCCGGCCCCGGGCCGGCCCGCGGCGCTTCCCGAACCGCCCGCGCCGGGGCCGCCGCCGGATCCGCCGTACACGCAGCGCCTCGCGGACGGCGTGCACGCCTTCGTGCAGCCGGACGGCGGCTGGTGCCTCGGCAATGCGGGGATCGTCGTCGGCGACGGCGTGACCGCGCTGATCGACACCGCCGCCACCGAGGCCCGGGTCCGGCTATTGCGTGACGCCGTGGCCGCGCTCACCCCGCACGAGCCGACGATCGTCGTGAACACCCACCACCACGGCGACCACCACTTCGGCAACGCCCTCTTCGCGCCCACCGCCGCCGTCGTGGCCTCGGCGCGGACCCGGGAGGTGATGGCGGAGAAGGGCACCGCGCTGCGGTACGTGTGGCCCGACACCCCGTGGGGCGACCTCCCACTCACCCTGCCCACCGTCACGTTCGAGGACCGGCTGACGCTGCACGTCGGCGGGCTGCGGGTCGAGCTGTTCGACCTCGGGACCGCGCACACCGTCAGCGACACCGTGGCGTGGCTGCCCGAGCGCCGGGTGCTCTTCGCCGGCGACGTCCTGCTGCCCGGCTGCACGCCCTTCGTCCTGATGGGCTCGGTGTCCGGTTCGCTGGCGGCCCTGGACCGGCTGCGCGCCCTTCGCCCCGAGGTGGTGGTCGGCGGGCACGGGCCGGTCGCGGGCCCCGAGGTGCTGGACGCCACCGGGGCGTATCTGCGCTGGGTACAGGGGCTCGCCGTGCGCGGTCTCGCCGACGGCCTGAGCCCGTACGAGGCCGCGGTGCGCGCGGACCTGGCGCCGTACGCGGAACTGCGCGAGCCGGAGCGGCTGGTGGCCAATCTGCACCGCGCGTACGCCGAGGCGGCGGGGCTGCCGCTCGACCACCAGATCCGCTCGGGGCCGGTCTTCGAGGAGATGGCCCGCTTCAACGGCGGCCGTCCCCTGGTCTGCCGGGCCTGACGGCCCCGCGGGCACGGCCGAGGGCGGCACCTCCGGGGTCAGCGGAGGTACCGCCCTCGTCGCGCGGGCGCCCCTGGTCAGCCGACCTTCGACAGCCCGGCCCGCTCCTCGGCGTAGCGCTTGGCGTGGCCCAGCGTGGCCAGGCTGTTGGTGCCCAGCGCGGTGCGGACGAAGTCGCGGGCGTCGGCGACGGTCGCCTTCGCCCCCAGCACGCGGGTGACCGCGTCCGGGTTCACCACGATGGTGTGCCGGGAGGTCGCCGACAGGCCGGCCGGGGTGTCGCGCAGGATCCACTCGCCGGTGTGCACGGTGAGCAGCGCGGGGACGAGCAGCTGCTTGTAGACGATCCGGCCGGGCCGGAAGCTCACCCGCACCGACTTGGTGGTGTGCTGCGAACCGTCCTTGGCGAGGGTGTCCATCTCCAGTGTCTGCATCCCCTCGCCGGGTTCGGTCAGCACCACCCGCTTGACGTGCGGCAGCCGCTCCTCCCACGCCCCGGCCTGCCAGATGAAGTCGTGCACGTCGGCGGCCGAGCCCTGGATCGTCACCTCGTCGTCGAAGGTGAGCGACAACTCCGGCATCAGGGCCGTCTGTTCGGCCGTGGCCCGCAGCCGCTCCAGCTCGGCGCCGCTGTTGCGGTCGACGGCCTGCCCGATCCACGCCACGTTCTGCGGGGTGTCGCCCACCGCGGTGAAGTCGTGGTCCAGCACCACCTCGCAGGACGCCGCCGACAGCGGCCGGATGGTCCAGGTGCCGCCCATCGACGCCACCGGCGGCTGCGAGACCTGCTGGCGGAAGGTGACGGTCCGCGCGGCGGGGTCGAGCCTGCGCCGTGACGTCCAGTTCTTGACCTCGTCGTTGGCGGTCGCCCAGATCCGGATGGTCTCCTCGCCGCCGCCGAGCGGGGTCTGCTCGACGTGCACCGAAGGCGGGAAGACCCGGGGCCAGTTCGCGGCGTCGGCGATGAGGTCGTAGGCGGTGTCGGCCGGTGCGGCGACGGTGACGGTGTGCTGTGTGTGGTGCACGGTTGCCATGGGGATCCCTCCGGTGTCGGCGGTCAGGGGCGGGGGCGGGCGGGGTCAGTAGTTGCCCAGGCCGCCGCAGACGTTGATGGCCTGCGCGGTGATCGGGGCCGCGGTGTCGGAGACCAGGTAGCCGACCATGCCCGCCACTTCCTCTGGCGCGCTGTAACGGCCCAGCGGGATCTTGGCGTTGAAGCGGGTGAGCACGTCGTCGGCGGTGGTCTCCCAGGCCGCCGCGTAGCCGTCGCGGACCCGCTGGGCCATCGGCGTCTCCACGTAGCCGGGGCAGACCGCGTTCACCGTGATGCCGCTGCGGGACTGCGCCAGTTCCAGGCCGAGCGCCTTGGTGAAGCCCACCACGGCGTGCTTGGACGCGGAGTAGGGTGCGCCGAGCACGACGCCCTGCTTGCCGCCCGTGGAGGCGATGTTGATGATCCGGCCGGACGGCTTGGAGCCCAGACCGCCGGCGGTCAGCGCCTCCCTGGTCATCCGGAACACGCTGTGCAGATTGGTGTCGATCACGTCGAACCACAGCTCGTCGGTGATCTGCGAGGTCACCCCGCCGCCGCTGCGGCCGGCGTTGTTGACCAGGATGTCCAGCGGCCCGAACCGGTCCACGCACGCGGCCACCGCGCGGCTGACGTCCTCCGCCTTGCGGACGTCGGCGGCGACGCCGTCGGCGGTGATGCCGGCCGCGTCCAGCGCCTTCACGGTCGCCTCGACGTTCTCGGCGGTGCGGGCGGTGAGGAAGACCCGGATGCCGGCGCTGCCGAGGGTGTGCGCGATGGCCAGGCCGATGCCGCTGGTGGCGCCGGTGATCAGTGCGACCCGGCCCTCGGCGGGGGGTTGCGTCTGTGCGGTGGTCATGAGTGGTCCTTTCCGGGATTCGGGTGGGGGTGCGGGGCGAGGCCGGTGACGGTGCGCAGCGCGCCGCGGTGGAACACCATCGGCGGGACGGCCCCGGCGACCCCGAGACCGACCACCTCCGCCACCGCGAAGAAGTGGTCGCCCAGCTTCTGGATCTGCTGCACCAGGCAGTCCAGCCACGCCGTGGTCCCCGGCAGCACCGGATTGCCGTGCGGCGACTCCCACCACGTGAGGTCGGTGAACTTGTCGTCGCCGCTGCGGGCGAAGCGGGCGCACAACTCCTGCTGGTCGTGGGCGAGGACATTCACCGTGAACGAGCCGGCGCTGCTCATCGGCGGCCAGCTCGCCGACCGCTCGTCGATGAACACCCCGATCAGCGGGGGTTCGAGGGAGACCGAGACGAACGATCCGACGACCAGGCCCGCGGGACCGTCGCCGGTCGCCGCGGTGACCACCGTGACGGTGGTCGGCACATGGCCGAGCACCTGCCGGAACAACTGCGGCTCCACATGGGTGCCGACGGGTGGTGCCATGCCCATCTCCGGCCTCCTGCCTGGGGATGCATGGTGGGTTCGCGGCGGGTTCTTCGTGGCTTCGCGGCCGGCTCGCGACGTGCGGCCGGCCCGACGCCGATGCTGGCAGCCGGACTTGGGGAGCCGGTGGGCGTGCAGTGAAGGGCCGCAGGGGCCGCGCCGGTACCCGGCCGCGTCATCGCGGCCCCAGCAGGTCCCCAGCGCGCTGGGCGACGATCACCGGTGCGGCCCGCCCCACGCGGCCCGCGCCCTCCCCCGACCGCCGCAGGTCCGTTCACGTCCGCCGAGGAGCCGGCCCATGCCCGTACCCCTGCAACGCGACCTCGAACTCACCCGCAAGCGCCTCACCGGCTGGCTCTCCGACCGGCTGCCGTACGCCACGGATCTGCGGATCGTGGTCGACCTCCCGCAGGGCCTCGGCTTCTCGCACGAGAGCCTGCTGGTGCACGCCGACTGGACCGAGCGCGGCATCCCGCGGCTGCGCCGGTTCGTGGTCCGGGTCGCCCCGATCCGCTACCGGGTGATGCCGGTCTCCCACCTGGACGACGAGTACACGATCCTGCGGGCGCTGGCCGGCACCGATGTGCCCGTGCCCGCCGTCCTGGGCTACGAGGCCGACCCCGGCCTGCTGGGCGCCCCCTTCTACGCGATGACCCACGTCCCCGGCTGGGTGCCGTCCGACCTGCCGTCGTACCACCGCGGCGGGCCGCTGCACGACTCGCCGCCCGCCGGGCAGGCCGCCGTGTGGTGGAGCGGCGTCGGCGTCCTGGAGCGGCTGCACCGGCTCGACCCGTACGCCCTCGGCCTCGGCGGGCTGCGCGCCCCCGCCGGGCTGACCGCGCAGCTCGACTTCTACGAGCGGCACCTGGACCACTTCGCCGGTCCCGGCACCGGCGCGGCCGTCGAGGCGCTCGGCGTGCTGCGCGCGGGCCTGCCGCCGCAGCCGCCCGCCCGCCAACTGGTCTGGGGCGACGCCCGGCTGGGGAACATCCTGTTCGCCGGCACCGGGGCGGCGGCGGTCCTGGACTGGGAGATGGCCTTCCTCGGCCCCGGCGAGGCGGACCTCGGCTGGTACCTGTGGTTCGACCGGCACCTCAGCGAAGGCGTCGGCGCCACCCGCCTGCCGGGACTGCCCGGCAGGTCCGAGACCGTGGCGCGCTACGAGGCCGGCACCGGCCGCCCGGTCGGCGCCCACCTGCACTGGTACGAACTCTTCGCCGGCTTCCGGTTCGCGCTGATCGCCAACCGGGTGGGCCGGCTCATCGTCGAGCACGGCCTGGTCGCGTCCGAGGCCGACGTCCCGCTGGCCCGCAACGCCGCCCGGCTCCTGGACCGCGCCCTGCGGTCGCCGGGCTGACCGCCGCGCGGCACCGGCCGCACCGCTCCCCCCCGCGGCACGACCCGTACGTCCGAACGTTCCACAGAACTCCTGGAGGCCGACCCGTGGAAGACCAGCAGCACCGTACCGACGCCCTCGTCATAGGCAGCGGATACGCCGGAGCCATCGCCGCGCTGAAGCTCGCCGAGGCGGGCGTGCGCACCCTCGTGCTGGAACGCGGCCGGCGCTGGCCGGTCACCCCGCAGGGCGACACCTTCGCCACCCAGCGGAATCTGGACGGCCGCGCCGCCTGGCTCAGCGAGCGCTCGCCGCTCACCGACCAGAAGCTGGACGTCTACACCGGCGTCCTGGAGTCGCTGGACGGCGAGGGACTGACCATGATCGCCGCGGCCGGTGTCGGCGGTGCGTCCCTGCTCAGCAACGCCACCATGGTCGAACCGTCGCCCGAACTGTTCCGGCAGGCCTTCGGCGATGTGCTCGACCACACCGAGATGACCACCCGCTGGTACCCGCACGCCCGCGAACTCATCGGGTGCAGCCCCATCCCCGAGGACATCTACGCCTCCGACTTCTACCGCTCGGCCCGTTCCTTCGCCGAGCAGCTGGACCGGGCCGGCATCCCGTACCGGCTGATCGACCTGGCCGTGGACTGGGACGTGGTGCGCGAGGAGATGGCCGGGCGGCGGGTCGCCGCCGAGGTGGCCGGCCTCAACCTCTTCGGCGTCAACAGCGGCGCCCAGCGCAGCGTCGACGTCACGCTGCTCGCCAGGGCCGAGGCCACCGGGCTGGCCGAGGTGCGCCCGCTCAGCTCCGTCACCGCCATCCGCCAGGACGGCGTCGGCGGCTACGCCGTGTCCTACGAGGAGATCGACGAGCGCGGCACCGTACTGGCCCGGCACGAGGTGCGCGCCCGCACCCTGGTGCTGGCCGCCGGCACCCTCGGCACCACCCGGCTGCTCATGCGCGCCCGGGCCACCGGGGAACTGCCGGGCCTGTCGGACGCGCTCGGCACCAAGGTCGGCAACAGCGAGGTGATCACCGCCCGCACCGGCATGCCGGAGAACAACCCGGCCCAGGGCGGCCCCTCGGCGATCCTCGTGCAGGACTGGGAGGACAACCCGCACGCGCCGGTGTCCCTGCTCAACTTCCCCTGGGTGGACGCCCCGGCCGGCCAGGGCTGGATCACCACCATCGGCGCCTGCCCGTCGCCCGCGCTGGGCAGCTTCCGGTTCGACCGGGACAAGGACGACGTGGTGCTCAGCTGGCCGGTCGACGACCCGCGGGTGACCGTGATGGCCAAGGCCGTCCAGGACACCCTGGACCGGCTCGACGCCGCCAACCCCGGCAGCAGCACCGCCTTCGCCCGGGTCGGCACGACCGGCGGCAATGTGGTCGGCGGTGTCCCGCTCGGCCTGGTCACCGGCCACGACGGCGGTGTGCACGGCCACCCGGGCCTGTACGTGGTGGACAGCTCGCTGCTGCACGGCTCCTCAGGCGGGGTGCCGCCGGCCCTCACCGTGGCCGCGGTGGCCGCCCGCACGGTGGCCGCGATGGTGCCCCAGGTCGCCGCGAGCTGAGCCCGTACCCGCGCCCGCCGCTCGCACGACACCGGCGGACGGCGTGCAGCGCACACCGCAGCGGCCCCCGGCGTGAAGCCGGGGGCCGCTGCTGGTGGCGCTTCTTTTTCTGCGGGGGTCAGGCCGCGCCGCGGAAGTGCGGCAGCACCTGCTCGGCGAACAGCCGCAGGGTGCGCACCGACTCCTCCAGCGGCGGATTGCCCGAGATCACCTGGAGGCTGACGGTGACGTCCCCGTACCACTCGCGGATCGTCCGCAGCCGCTCGGTGACCTCGGCGGGCGTACCGACCAGGACCTTGTTCTCCGACAGCGACCGGTCGAAGTCCGCCTTGGCGATCTTGTCGACGATCCGGTCGTAGCCCTCGTACCCCTCGCTGCGCCGCTTGCCCCAGGCCGCCACCGCGTCGACCATCACGGAGTTGGTGCGCTGCGAATACTCCTTGCCCTTGGCGCGGGCCTCGTCGGCGTCCTCGCTGAGGTAGCAGTTGTAGCTCATGTGCACCTCGTCGCCGCCCGCCGGGTGCCCGGCCTCGGCGTACGCCTTGCGGTACAGCGTCAGCATCTCCTGGACCTTCTCGCGCTTGGAGATCGACGGCACCAGCAGCAGCCCGTGGCCGTCACGGCCCGCCTGCTCGCACGACGAAGGCGTGATCGCCGCGGCCACCAGGATCCGCGGGTGCGGACGCTGGTACGGGCGCGGCAGCAGCGTCACCGGGCCGAACCTGTAGAACTCGCCCTCCCAGACCACGTCCTCCTCCGCCCACAGCCGCTGGCAGGCCCGCAGGCCCTCGGCGAACCGCGGCCGGCTCTCGTCCATGGACAGCTCGAAGGCGTCGAACTCGTCGGGCAGGAAGGCCCGGCCGAAGCCCACCTGGAGCCGCCCCTTGGAGATGTTGTCCAGCATCGCCAGCTTGCCCGCGAGCTTGAGCGGGTGGGTGAACGCCGGGATCACCGCGCCCGTCACCAGCTTGATCCGCCGGGTCCTGGCGGCCACCGCGGCCAGGAAGGTCACCGGGTCCGGGCTGTAGCCGCCGTACTTGAAGAAGTAGTGCTCAACGGTTTTGACATGGTCGAACCCGAGGTCCTCGGCCAGCTCGGCCAGCCACAGCGCCTCCTCGAAGTACGTGGCGGCCGGTTTGTCGTCCGGGCCCACGGTGGGGAAGAAGTTGATACCGAATTCCATGCAGTGCTCCCTGGTCGGACGGTCCGCGGGGGGCCGGTCGGTCGGGTCGGTGCTCATGGGCTGCTCAGGGGTTCAGGCACTCGGGGGCTCAGAAGACGATTCCGGCACCGCCGTCCACCGCCACGATCAGCCCGGTGGCGAAGGACGCCTCGGGACGCGCGAGGTTCACCAGCCACCAGGCGACCTCCTCCGGCTGGCCCACCCGGCCCAGCGGCACCCGGGCGCGCTGCCGGTCGCGCATCACCGCGACCGCGGCGGCGTCGAGCCCGGAGTGCTCGCCGATCGGGGTCTCCACCGGCCCCGGCGACACCCCTGCCACCCGGATGCCGCGCGGCGCCAGCTCCAGCGCCCAGGTGCGGGTGAAGAAGTCCAGCCCCGCCTTCGTGGCGCCGTACACCGAATGGCCGGGCCAGCCGCGCTGGTTGCCGGCCGTGGTCACATTGATCACCAGGCCCTTGGCGGCCTCCAGCAGCGGCAGTGCCCGCTGGGTGAGGAAGAGCGGGGCCAGCAGATTGGTCTCCACCTGGGCGCGGGTGATGTCCCGCCCGATCCGGCCCAGCGGCGCGGAATTCATGGTGACCGCGTTGTTCACCAGGACGTCGATGCCGCCGAGTTCGCGGACCGCGGCGTCCACGATCAGGTCCTCGGCGCCCGCGGCGGAGATGTCGGCCGGGCAGGCCCTGATGGCCGGGTGCAGGCCGGCCGTCCCGGCCAGCCGGTCCGCGCTGCGGCCGACCACCAGAACCCGGGCGCCCTCGTCGGCGAAGGCCAGGGCGGTGGCCCGGCCGATGCCGGTGCCCCCGCCCGTCACGACGACCGAGCGGTCCCGCAGCGCGTCGCCGGTCACAGCTCGATGCGCTCGCCGGCGGAGGTCACCGGGGACCACCACATGTCGGCGCGGGGCACCCCGTCCCCGAACAGCGCGCTGCGGCCCTCGACGATCCGGCCGTTCTCCCAGCGCAGCATGTGCACGCCCTGCACCTGGAGCCGGTCGTAGGGGGAGGTGGTGCCCTCCTCTGCGCCCGGCCGGTAGCCGTCCAGCTCGTAGATGTCGATGGAGACGCCGGCCTCCGGCAGGATCAGCACGTGCTTGGTCGTCGCGCTGAACCGGCCGCCGTGCGCCTCGCCGAGCTTGGACATCTTGCTCAGGTAGTCGTCGAGGCCGTTGTACCAGCCGGAGAACTGGTGGTGTCCGGGCATCTCGAAGCGCAGGTTCTCGTCCCAGAACTCCAGGATCTTGTCCCGGTCGCCGGTCATGAGGGCTCCGTACGCGGCGTCCACCCGCTCGCGGGTCAGGTCAGCCATGGGTGTGGTCCTTCCGTGTCGGCGCACCGGCGCTGCCCGCCGGTGCGTTGTCGTGGGAGTTGATGCGGTGCCGCACCCGCCAGTCGCCGTCCTGCCGGACCAGCACGTCCTGCCCGGTGGTGCTCAGATAGACCTCGGGCGTACCGCCCCTGGGCGTCTGGAGCAGCACCGCCCGGTAGCGGGTGCGGACCGAGCCGTCGGCGGCCGGGGCGAGGTCCAGCATCCCGATCAGGTAGCGCCGGACGGCCGCGGCCTCCCGGCGGGCGGCGACCGCGCCGCGGGCCGCGGCGACGATCGCCGCCCGCCCGCGGCGCTCGGACGGGGCGTTCCCGGTCCACACCCGGCCCGCCTGCGCCTCCTGCTCGAAGAGCGCGTCCTCGGTGAAGGTCAGCGCCCACCGGTCCAGGTCGCCCTCGCCGAGGAGGTGCACCTGCCGGGCGTAGAAGCGCTCCACCTCGCCGTAGAGCACGCCGTCGGCGTACGGCGAGCGGACCGCGCCGGGGACGGTGCCGGCCGGGCGGGCGGCCTCAGGCACCGTCGTGGTTGATCTCGCGGTACTTGATCCGCCAGCGGCCGTCCTCGCGGACCAGGACGTCCTTGCCGGTCGTGCTCAGATAGACCGACGCCTTGCCGCCGACCGGGGTCTCGAAGACCACCGCGTAGTAGCGGGTGTGCACCTGGGCCGCGTCGACCTGGTCGGCGACGACCATGCTCAGCCAGTGCCGGCGCACCACGTTGCGGTTCTTGAGCCGGTCCACCCCGCGCCGCATCGAGGCGGCGATGGTGGACCGGCCGCTGGTCGGCGCCGGCTTGACGTTCTGCGCGAAGACGCCGTCCTCGGTGAAGCCGTCGGCCCACTCCTCGGCCTCGGCGTTGTCGAGCAGCTGCATGTGGTGGGAGTAGAACTGGACGATCTCGGCGTAGGTCTGCGCGCCGACCGGCGTCGCGGTCACCGGTACGGTCTCGGTCTCGGTCTGCGTCATCGCACACCCCCGACGGGCTCGGCCACGCCTTCCTCGACGACATCGCTCATATGCGGTTCGCCCTTGATGACGGTGCCCAGCGCCTTGAGCCGGCGCCGGAACTCCGGCTCGGCCAGCGCCTTGTCGAAGGTCTCCTGGCTCTCCCACTCGGCGACGTTGAAGTAGATGCCGGGGTCGTTCTGCGAACGGACGAGCTGGTACCGGATCAGGCCGGGCCGGGTCCGCATGAACTCGGCGACATGGGCGTAGATCCGCTCCAGGTCCTCGGCCGCGCCGGTGAGAGTCAGCTTGTTGACGAAGACGAACACGACGGCTCCTTGTCTCTGCGTGAGGGGACGGGTGCCAACTGTGCTGCGTGGTGCGGCAACCACCCTCGTACCGCCCGCTGATGGCGGGGTGGGGCGGCGGTGAGACCCGGCAGGGGCCGGGGAAGGGAGACGGCCGGGGCTACCGGGCCGACACCGGGATACGGGCCGGGCAGCAGCGAGGCCCGAGCGCCCCACCAAGAGCGGTGCGCAAGCTGGCGGCACGACCAACCAGCCCGCGAGCCCCGGGAGGCGCCGCCGTGTCGGATCCGGAAGATGCCCGTGACCAGGAGTCAGGCGAGGTGGAGGAGGTACCTGTCCTCATCGCCGGCGGCGGCCTGTCCGGCCTGACCACCGCGCTGTTCCTCGGCCTGTACGGCGTGCGGCCGCTGCTGGTGGAGAAGCACCCCGGCACCTCGGTGGTGATGAAGGCCCGCGGCCAGTACCCGCACACCATGGAGGCGCTGCGGGTCGGCGGGGTCGCCGACGCGATCACCGCCGCGTCGCCCGGTGGCACCGGCGAGTTCTACATGGCGCTGGCCAAGACCCTGTCGGGGCCGGTGCTGCGCGGCATCATGACCGAGGGCGAGATGAGCATGAGCCATGTCTCGCCCGAGGACTGGGCGATGGCCAGCCAGGAGCGCACCGAGGAGATCCTCGCCGCGCGGGCCGCCGAGCTGGGCGCCCGGCTCCGCTTCGGCACCGAGCTGGTGTCCTTCGAGGAGGACCAGGACGGGATCACCGCCGTGCTGCACGACCGCGCCGACGGCTCCCGCCGCACCGTACGCACCCGCTATCTGGTCGGCGCCGACGGCCGGCACAGCCCGGTCCGCACGGCGCTCGGCATCGCCATGCACGGCCGGGGGTTCCTCGGCAACGTCTTCCGGGTGTTCTTCGACGCCGACATGCGCGCCGCGGTGTCCGGCCTGGAGGGCGACGTCGCAGAAGGCGGCCGGTTCGCCCTGTTCCACCTGCTCGACCCGGTGCCCGGCGTGTTCTACACCACCGACGTGCCCGGCCGGTACGGCTACATCCGCGGCATGTCCGACGACCAGCCGGACTACACGGACTGGACGACCGGGCAGTGCGAGGAACTGGTGCGCACCGGGATCGGCATCCCCGACCTGAAGATGACGGTCGTCGGCACCGGCGAGACCACGATCGTCTGCGAGGTCGCCGACCGCTTCAGCCAGGGGCGGGTCCATCTGATCGGCGACGCGGCCAAGGTGGTGCCGGCGCCCGGCGGCCTCGGCGGCAACACCGCCGTCATGGACGGCTTCTACCTGGCCTGGAAGCTGGCCATGGTGGTCAAGGGGCAGGCGGGCCCGCGGCTGCTGGACAGCCACGACGCCGAGCGCCGGCCGGTCTCGGAGATGATCGCCGAGCAGCAGTACACCAACACCGTCGAGCGGCTCGGCCCCGACCTCGACGCGAGCACCGCCGTGGCCCCCGTCCACCCGGTCACCCAGGTCTTCGGCTACCGCTACGCCGGCGGCGCCGTCGTGCCCGAGCCCGGCGAGGCGGGGGAACTGCTGGAGGACCCGACCGCCCCGACCGGCCGGCCCGGCTCGCGCGCCCCCTACGTCCCGCTCGACACGGCCGGCGTGCCGTCCACCACCGCGCTCTTCGGCCGCTCCTTCGTGCTGCTGGCCGGCACAGGACCCGAGGGCGAGCAGTGGCGGCGGGCCGGCGCCGAGGCCGCGGCCCTGCTCGGCATCGACCTGCCGGTGCACCGGCTCGACGGCTGGGAGAAGGCGTACGGCGTCACGCCGGCCGGCGCCGCCCTGGTCCGCCCGGACCGCTTCATCGCCTGGCGGGCGCAGGACCACCACGAGGCCGGCGGCCTGGAGGCCGCGCTGCGTACCGTGCTCGACCGGCCCGAGTGACCCCGGGCGCCCGCGGACCGCGGCGCCCCACCGACGAGGAGGGATGACCATGTTTCTGGTGACCGGAGCAACGGGCAACATCGGCGGCAAGGTGCTGACCCGGCTGTACGCGGCCGGCCACAAGGTACGGGCGCTGACCCGCGACCCGTCGCGGGCCCGGCTGCCCGAGGGCGTGGACGTGGTGGCCGCCGACCTCGGCGACCCCGCCACCCTGCCCGCCGCCCTCGAGGGGGTGAACAAGGTCTTCCTGATGTCGCTCGGCCACAACAAGAGCAGCCATGACGCCCACCTGGTGGCCGCGGCGCAGCAGGCGGGCGTCACGCACATCGTGCAGCTGTCCACGCTGGGCGTCGAGGAGGTCGACGAGGAGAACGACACCCCGCTGGGCCGCTGGCACCGGATGGCCGAGCGGGCGCTGACCGAGTCCGCGGTCGGCTGGACGATCCTGCGGCCGAACGGCTTCATGACGCACGCGCTGGGCTGGGCGCCCGGCGTCCGCGGCGAGTCGGTGGTGCGCAGCCCGATCGCCGACCTGGCCGAGGCCCTCGTCGCGCCCGAGGACATCGCGGACGTGGCGGTGCGCGCCCTGACCACCGACGGGCACGAGGGCGTGGCCTACGCGCTGACCGGCCCCGAGGCGCTGACGACACGCCAGCAGGTCGCGGTACTGGGGGAGGTGCTGGGCCGCCCGCTGCGGTTCGAGCAGATCTCCCTGGAGGAGCACCACGCCGTGCTGGCCGCCCGCTACTCGCAGGAGACCGCGGACGGCGTGGTCAAGGCGCTGCGTACCGCCCTGGAGTCCGGCGACGACTTCCGCGGCCGGGTCTTCCCCGGGGTGGAGCAGGCGCTCGGCGCCCCCGGCCGTACGTTCCGGCAATGGGCGACCGAGCACGCCCACGCCTTCCGCTGAGCGCCGGGCGTCCCGCCGCGGCGCGCGGAGAGGGCCGGTCCACCCCGTATCGGGGCGGGCCGGCCCTCTCCGCTTCACCGGTCGCGGCGGGCGGCGCCGCGGCTCACGGGCCGGGTGCCGCGGGGCCGCGGTTCACCGCCGCGGCGCCGCGGCTCACTGGACCGCGTGCGCGGCCAGGAAATCGTCGACGACCAGCTCGACGTAGCCGGCGTCGAAGGTGCGGCCGGCCAGCAGCCTGCGGTACACCAGCGGCCCGGCGAGTTCGTCGATCGCCCGGTCGGTCTCCAGGTGCGCCGGCAGCTCGCCGCGGAATTTGGCGTCGTCGATCACCAGGCGGAAGACCTGCGAGCCGTTGCGGTACAGCGACTCCTTCAGCTCGGTGAACACCGGGTCGGCGCCGGCCCGCTCGATGACCGCCCGCAGGCCGGTCTCGCTGACCGGGTCGTGCAGCAGGGCGCGCAGGCCCTCGAGCTCCTGCACCAGGTCATCGCGCAGCTCGCCGGTCGGCGTGGTGTGCGCCCCCGCTATCCGCTGCGCGATGACGTCCCTGATCAGCTCGGCCGCGTCGGGCCAGTGCCGGTAGAGCGTGGTGCGCCCGACCCCGCTGCGCGCGGCGACGGCGACATGCGTCACGGCCGACCAGCCCTGCTCCACCAGGAGCTGCTGCGCGGCGCCCAGCGCCGCGGCGCGGCTGCGTGCCGCCCGCGGATCCGGTCCGCGCTGCGGGGCGCTGGAGAATTCTCCCGCCCCGGTTGACGTGGGCATCTCGACTCCGATCCGTTCCCGCCCCCGCGCCAGTGCCTCAGGCGCGGGAGGACGGCCCCCACGGTGACTTCCTGTCGTACCTGGGGCGCCATTGCCTACGGTAAAGGAACCTGACCGGCGGCGGGACGATGGCCAGCACCCGCTGCTCCACCTGGGGCGACGCGCCCTCCAGCATCCAGGGGAAGAAGTGGGCGGCGCCCCGCAGGCCGATGGTGCGCCGCTGCTCCTGGCCGAAGGCGTCCCACTCCTGCTCGGTCAGGACCGCGTCCACCAGCGGCAGGCCCTCGGTCTCCTCGTGCGCCAGGTGCGCGGTGAGCGCCGCCGCCAGCTCCTCCAGGGTCGCCCGCAGCCGGGAGGTGTCGCCCGTTTCGAGCTGCTCGCCGACCGAGTCCATCAGCGGGTCGAGCACGGCGTGCTCGGCCTCCATGGCGTCCAGCAGCGCCACCCGGCCGGCGTCGCCGCCCACCCTGGCCCTGATCGGCGGCCACAGGCTGTTGTCCTCGGCGGTGTGGTGGATGGTCAGGTAGCGCGCGAAGTCCGCCCAGCCGTGCCGGAAGGCCGCCGGGTCGCCGGTGCGGGCGTCGGCCGCCGTGATCAGCCGCGCGACGTCGCGCCGGAAGGCGTCGTGGGCGGCGTACATCATGGCGAAGTCCAGCTTGGACTGCGTGTCGTATCGGGTGTCGGTGCTCATCAGTGTCTCCTAGCGGGTGATCAGACGGCGACGTCGGTACGTGCCGCGTCCTCGGACGAGACCCGGATCACGGTGGCCGCGATGACCGCGGCCCCGATGAGGACGAAGCCGGCGATCAGGAATCCGATGCTGTAGCCGTGCGCCAGTGAGTCGTTGACGGCGTGCTGGACCTGCGGTGGGACCGGGCCGCTGCTCTTGCTGCCGGCGCCCCCGCTGCCGGGCAGCAGCTTCTCCATCCGGTGCCGGGTCGCGGTCGCGGCGACCGTGCCGAGCACCGCGAGGCCGAGCGCGCCGCCCACCTGCTGGCTGGCGTTGAGCAGTGCCGAGGAGATACCGGTCTCCTCGCCCCTGATCCCGGCCACCGCCGCGAGTGTCAGCGGCACGAAGCACAGCCCGATACCGCTGCCCGCGATCAGCAGCGGGCCGAACAGGGACCCGAAGTACGCGCTGTCGGCGTCGATGCGGGACAGCCAGAACATGCCGCCCGCGGACACCAGCGTGCCCACGCTCAGCAGCAGCCGCGGACCGACCCGGGCCACCACGGCGCTGCTCAGCGTGGCGAAGACCGCCGCGCCCACCGCGAAGGTGAGGAAGGCGAATCCGGTCTTGAGCGGGCTGAACCGCAGCACGATCTGGATGTACAGGGTCAGGAAGTAGAACAGCACGATCAGCGCGGAGCCGACCGCGAGCATGATGGCGTAGGCGCTGGACCGGTTGCCGTTGCGGAAGATCCGCAGCGGCAGCAGCGGGGAGGCGGAGCGGGCCTCGATCAGCAGGAAGGCGATCAGCAGCGCGCCGCCGACGGCCAGCGGCACGACGGTGCCGGTGCTGCCCCACGAGTGGCTGGCCGCGTTGATCAGCCCGTACACGACCAGCGACATGCCGGCCGTCACCGACAGGGCGCCCGGCAGGTCCAGCCGGCCGCCGGCCGGACGGGACTCGCGGAAGGCCCGGGTGGCGGCCGCCAGCACGAAGGCGCCGATCGGGACGTTGATGAACAGCACCCAGCGCCAGCTGAGTTCGTCGGTGAAGACGCCGCCGAGCACATTGCCCAGCGCGCCGCCGATACCGGAGACCGCGCCGTAGACGCCCATCGCCTTGTTGCGCTCGGCGCCCTCGGCGAAGGTGCTGGTGAGCAGGGCGAGGGCGGCCGGGGCGATGAGCGCGCCCGACACGCCCTGGGCGGCGCGGGCGCTCAGCAGCCACGCCTGGTCCTGGGCGAGACCGCCCAGCAGCGAGGAGACGGTGAGCAGGGCGGCGCCGGCCATGAAGGTCCTGCGCTGGCCGTACTTGTCGGCGATCCGCCCGCCGAGCAGCAGCAGGCCGCCGAAGGTCAGGGCGTACGCGTTGACGACCCATTCCAGGTTCGACGCGGAGAAGCCGAGCGCCCCCTGGATGGACGGCAGGGCCACGTTCACGACCGAGACGTCCAGCACGACCATCATCTGGGCCAGTGCGATCAGGGTGAGAGCCAGCCCCTTGCGGGAGGAGGAGGCCTGAGCAGTGTCGCCCGGGAGGGGCATGACCCCCGGCCGGACGGTTCGATCGGTCACGAGGGAACTCCTGACAGTGAGCCGCGGGAAGGAAGATGTCTGGAACAATCTGTCCCGTATCTGTGGAACAGTATGCTCTGCAAAGGGTAGGCGGGCAAGTTTCGCCCGTCGCAGCAGGTCGGCCGCCTCCAGGTGCCTGAGATCCAGCCACCATCGAGAACCACCAGAGTGGGCACAGATCACAGCTGTGTACTGGTATTACTTCCGCTCTCAGGTCGGCCGACCACTCACTCCGTGCCCGTCAGAGGTGTCGCTCCCGTAAATTAATTTAACGACAATTTGCAATTGTCGGGGAGATGCGATCCTAATGTACTGTCGGGTATTTTGCGGGAAATGCTTGATTTCGGCTCCGGTGGCGCATAAAATCCCCACTGGTTGTGTCCAAAAAATGATAGACCTGGCTCGCGTTTGGGGCTTCCGACTGCACCATCCCTTCTCCCGGTACGCTGCGTCACTTGGAAAGGTGGTACCAGGCCTTCATGGAATTCGCCATACTCGGCCCGCTCCGGGTGTACGAACAGGATCGCTTCTACGCTCCGACGGCTCCGAAGCAGCGCCAGCTGCTGGCGCTGCTCCTGCTGAACGCCAATCAGGTTGTGTCCACGAGCACCTGCATCGAGGAACTCTGGGAAGACAACCCGCCGAATACTGCGATGTCGACGCTGCAGTCGTACATTCTGCAATTACGGCACAAGCTGCGGCAAGTGCCGCGAATCGGCAGCCTGCAGGCGGCACGGCGCATCCTGGAGACCCGCGGCGGGGGATACCTGCTCTCCGTGCGGTGCGACGCGCTCGACGTCAACGTGTTCGCGGACCTGGTCCGCGACGGGCGGGCCGCCCTGAGCAAGGACGACGCCCGCGCCTCCCGTCTGCTGGGCCAGGCGCTGACCATGTGGAACGGCGCGGCCCTGGCCGACGTGACCGCGGGACCCATCCTGCGCACCCACCTCGTCGGCCTGGAGGAGAGCCGGATCAGCGTGCAGGAGCAGCGGATCGAGGCCGATCTGCGGCTGGGCCGCCACCACGACCTGCTCGGCGAACTCAGTTCGCTGACCACCCAGTACCCGACCCACGAGAACCTGCACGCGCAGTTCATGCTCGCCCTGTACCGCTCGGGCCGGCGCATCCAGGCCCTCGGCGTCGTCCAGCGGCTCCGCAAGGTGCTGCACGACGAACTCGGCCTGGAACCGTCGCCGCGAATCCGCCACCTGCACCAGGCGATTCTTGCCTGCGATCCGTCGATCGAGGCGCCCGAGCAGCCCGACAAACTGCTTTCGCTGGATCTGGTGTCGCATTCCGGCCACCCGAGACGGTCGATCGGGCATTCGTATCCGGTGTCGGACATGGCGGATTTCATGCCGCGCGCAGTGGACGAGTAGTACGGGGACCGTCATAACGGGGTGTACACACCAGACAGCGGGGGCAGCGTAGCCCGCCGCTGTTCGGCAGGATCATGAAAAAGCGCCCCCCAGGGGGCGGACGGGGATACGTGCCGGCAATCCTTCAAAAAACCCAGGGGTCATCCCTTTGGTGAAGCGAAAGCCGTGCCGGAGAGCTTGATCGTATCGGTCGTGGTGCCGGTACGTGTTCCTCACCGGGAAATCATCTCAATGGTTCCGTGGCGCGCCAGCGGGAATCGGCCATATTTTCTGGCCCCCCGGCCGACTGCTGACGCCACCCCCGACCGCCCCCGCCGTAAGACGCCCGGAAGGCCCCCGTGCGGCTGTCCGGCCCCTGCGAGGGCGGATTGGCGAGGGCCTTTCGCCGGTGCGACCGGGCGGAAGTCGTGCCTCCGGAACAACGGACGCCACGCGTCCGGATAAAGCAGGGCCGTGTCGGTCTTCTCACGGACGCCGGGGGGCATCGGTGCCTCGATGCGGCCGGGCCGCATTCGGCGGACAAGATCCCGTCCGCGGCGCCGGACTCCACTTCGCCGCTCCTTGCGTTGCGCCGGTGTCCGCTGTTCTCCCGGGGGCGCGTGATACTGCCGCGCATCATCGCGGAGAAGTCGCGGACACCCGTGCTCCCCCATTCGCACAGGGAGTCCCCGAAACTCGGCCGGGGATCGGGAAACCCCCGCTCCGCGGCGATCTCGAAGATCCGATCGCCTTGCGTTCCCATCCGTTTGTCCCGGGACGGGCCGGCAGCGGAACGGGGTGTCCCGGTGCGGGTCAGCCGGCCGGTGCGAACCGCCGGGCGATGTCCGCGGCGGCTTCGTCGAACGCGACCCTGGTCTGCTCACCGCTGACCATGTCCCGCACGGTGACCGCGCCGTCGGCGTGCTCCGCGGCTCCGTAAATGAGGCAGAAGCGGGCTCCCTGGCCACTGGCCCACTTCATCTGGCTGGCGAACTTCCGGCTCGACCCGAGGTAGACGCCGGTGCGGATCCCGGCCTGGCGGACGCGGTCGGCCAGCCGGAAGCTCTCGGCGGCCAGATCCTCGTCCATGACGGTCACGGCCACGTCGATCTGCGCGTAGTCCGCCTCCGCGCCCTGGTCGAGCAGCGGCAGGATGCGCTCGATGCCGAGCGAGCCGCCGCAGGCCGGCGAGTCCTTTCCGCCGAGCCGCCCGATCAGGCCGTCGTAGCGGCCCCCCGACGCGATCGACCCGGGCACGCCGGGCGCGACGACCTCGAAGATGATGCCGGTGTAGTAGTCCAGGCCGCGGACCAGATTCGGGGTGAAGGCGATGCGCGCGGCGGGGATCGTGTCCTTGGTGAGTGCCAGCAGGCGGTCGACCTCGGCCAGGCCCGTCTGCCCGGTCTCGCTCGCCTTGAGCCCTTCCCTGATCCTCTCGGCGGCGTCCGGCGCGGTGAGGTCGTCCACCAGGCCCTGGGCCACATCGGCCGCCAGGCCGCGGCCGGCGACCAGTTCGGCGACGACCGCCTCGGGCGAGAGCTTGTCCAGCTTGTCGAGCGTGATGAGGACGCCGGAACCCAGCTCCGCCGGGACGTCGTAGGCCTCCAGCAGCCCGAACAGCACCTGCCGGGAGTTCAGCAGGAAACGGAACTCCGGCACCCCGAGCGAGTCCAGCGCGTCGTGCAGGGCGAGCACGATCTCGGCGTCGCACAGCGGCGAGGAGGAGCCCACGATGTCCAGGTCGCACTGGACGAACTCGCGGAAGCGGCCCTTGCCGGGGCGGTCGGCCCGCCACACCGGGGCGATGGTGTAGCGCTTGTACGGCGTGGGGAGCTGGCTGCCGTACGCGGCCACCGCGCGGGCCAGCGGCACGGTGAGGTCGTAGCGCAGCGCGAGGTCGGCCTCGCCGCTGGCTTCGTGCTCCCCGCGGCGCAGGATCTTGAAGATCAGCTTGTCGCCTTCGTCGCCGTACTTGCCGGCGAGCACGTCCAAGCGCTCGAACGCGGGGGTCTGGAGCGGCTGGAGGCCGTAGCGGGCGAACACGCCGCGGATCGTGGCGAAGGCGTGCTCACGCTTCTCGTACTCTGCTGCGAGGAAATCCCGGGTCCCGGACGCGGGCTCAAACTGTTTCGATGAGGCCATGCGGGCTATCGTCCCGGAATCCGGTGCCGCGCCGCAAAACGGCCCGGCGGCGGCCCGCCCCGGCCGGGCGCGGAGGCCCGGCCGGAACGGACGCGCCGCCTCAGCCGCCTGCCGGAGACCGCGGCACCCGCCGTGACCGGCGGCGATGCGGCGCGGTGCGTACGCGCGGCGCCGCGTTGATCGTATTTCGGGCCGCGTGCCGGAAATCTCTGACGTCCCAGGGGCGTGCGTGCTTGTATGTGGCTCATGTTGTCTACAGACCGCTTACTGGCATTCGCGGCCGTGTCGTTCCTGCTGATCGTGATCCCCGGCCCGAGCGTGCTGTTCGTGGTCGGGCGAGCCCTGGCGCAGGGACGCCGGGCCGCGCTGACCACCGTCGCAGGCAATACCCTGGGGGCCTATCTGCTCGTCATCGCCGTCGCACTCGGCGTCGGCACGGTCGTGGAACGTTCCGAACTCGTCTTCACGGTGCTCAAGCTCCTGGGCGCCGCGTATCTGGTCTACCTCGGTGTCAAGGCGATGCGCCAGCGCGGCGCGCTCCAGGCCTCGTTCAGCGGTGAAGGACCCGCCTACGGCGGCGCCCGCACCCTGTGGGAGGGGTTCGCCGTCGGTGTGGCCAACCCCAAGACCATCGTGTTCTTCGCCGCGGTGCTGCCGCAGTTCGTCGACCGCCACCACGGGCACATCGCCGTGCAGATGCTGGTGCTCGGTCTGGTCTTCAATGTCATCGCCGTGGTCTCCGACAGTGTGTGGGGACTGGCGGCCGCGACCGCGCGCAGCTGGTTCGCGCGTTCGCCCAGGCGCCTCGCCCTCGTCGGCGCGATAGGCGGCCTTTCCATGATCGGACTCGGCATCATCATCGCGATTACGGGCCACAGAGACTGATTCTCCGCCTGTCGCGCGGCCCTCCCCGCGCGGCGGGCGTCCGGCCCGACCCGCCGTCCCGACGGCTCTGAGCAGCCGAATCGCTCCTCCCGGCGGCCCGGACACCGCTTCGGAATCTTGAATTCCATCCCGCCGTTGTGGCTGATAATCCACGCCGTGGCCGGTTCTGAACTCTTTGCGCGGCGGGTGCTCTGTGAATGGCAAAGCACCGAGTTCGGAATTCAAGATCATCCCAAAGCGATTGTGCTGGGCACCCTTGACACGTCCGCGTTGCTGCGACAGGGTGTCGCCTGGATCAAGTCGGACCTGCGGCATTCGAATGCCGCAACCAGCGTCACAATGGTTCCGGCTAGACGAGTAGCCGACTTCAGGTGGCGGGGGATGTCATTAGATAACCGTTCTTCCCACTCGCTCAACGGAATTCACGTACCCGAGCAGGCGGCTGAAAACCAGCCAGGGCCTCCCCGTATTCGTGCCAGGGTGAGTGTTCCGCTCCAGGTCGCCGACGGCGAGTTCGCAGTGACCGAGATCATCACTTTCGACGGGCTCGCCGACGGCCGCGAACACCTTCTCGTGGTGTTCGGCGACGCCTTGTCGCAGGCCGTCCCGATCGTCCGGCTGCACTCGGAGTGCCTGACCGGCGACGTGCTCGGATCGGCCCGTTGCGACTGCGGTCCGCAGTTGCGCGAGGCCCTGCTCCTGATGCACGAGAGAGGCGGCATCCTGCTCTACCTCCGCCAGGAGGGGCGCGACATCGGGCTGTACAACAAGCTGGACGCCTACGCGCTGCAGGACACCGGCATGGACACCTTCGAGGCGAACCGGGCGCTGAACTTCCTGGACGACCAGCGCACCTATTCCTCTGCGGCGCAGATGCTTGTCGCGCTGGGCCTCAAAGAGATCGAGATTCTCTCGAACAATCCGGAAAAAATCCGGCAGTTACGCGAGAACGGCGTCGTCGTCCACAGTCAGCGGCTCACCGGTGTGCATGTCACCGATTCGAATCGCAAGTACCTCAAGGCCAAAGTCATGCACGCCGGCCATTCCATCGAAATTGACTGACGAGGAGCCTGGACCGTGATCGAGCACAAGAGTCCGATCAGCGGAATCGCCGCCTATGAGGACAAGTACATAGCGAGCGCCGGCTATGACAACCAGGTGATCCTGTGGGATCAGAGCACCGACCGCCCGGTGAACCGCGTGCTGCACGACCACTTGGCGAACCAGTGCGCTTTCAGCCCCGACGGCACCTTACTGGTGACGTCGTCGAGCGACTACACCGCGCGCCTGTGGTCGGTGCCCGACCTGCGCCTGCGCGCGGTCCTGAACGACCAGGTCGACGACGTGGAGATGTCGGCGTTCCACCCGACCAGGGAACTGGTCGCCACCGCCTCGCGCGACCACCGCCTGCGGGTCTACGACTTCAGCGGGAATCTCGTCCACTCCTGCGCGGGCCACACCGCCGACGTCATCTCGGTGGACTGGTCGGCGGACGGGTCGCAGCTCGTCACGTCGAGCGACGACGGCACCGTGAAGCGCTGGTCCTCCGACACGGGCGAGCTGCTGGAGGACATCGACCTCGGCGGCGTCGAGACCGACACGATCGTCATCGACGGCGACGGCACGATCTACGCCGGCAACGACGAGGGCCAGATCATCGTGATCCGCGGCGAGGAGCGCACCGCGGTCCAGGGACACGACGCCGGCATCAAGCGCCTGGTCCTCGGCAGCGGGCGCAATCTGCTGGTCAGCCTCAGCTACGACCGCAAGCTGCTGCTGTGGGAGACCTCCGGCGGCGACCTGCGCAAGGTCGGCCAGTCCGAGATCCCCGACGACGTGTGGCCCCGCTCCTGCGCCTTCGCGGCCGGCACCGTCCTGGTCTTCGGCACCTTCGGCGCTTCCTACCGCTCCTTCGACTACTCCAGCGGCGAGTGGAGCACCAGCGAGGTGGCCCCCACCCCGGGCGTCAACGCGGTCGTCGCGCACGGCGGCAGCGTCTACACCGTGGGCGACGCCGGCATCGTGGCCAGGGACGGCGTGGAGCAGGCCCGGATGGGCAGCCTGTGCAACTTCCTCACCCCGGTGAGCGCGACCCTGACGGTGACCGGCGGCCAGCTCGGCAAGGTGCTCGACGCCGGGACCGGCCGGGTCCTGCACCAGCACCGCTCCCCGCTCAACTGCGGCGCCCGCTTCGAGATCGACGGCGTGGCCCACGTGCTGATCGGCGCCTACACCGGCGAGGGCCTGGTCTTCCGGCTCGACGCGGACGGCGAGCTGCACCACGTGGTCGACATACCGCTGCACCCGAACGCGGTGAAGGGCGTCGCGGCCTCCGGCGACCTGCTCTTCTCCGTCTGCGCCGACACCGGTGTGGCCTGGCACGACGCGCGGACGCTGAAGCTGGTGCACCGGATCGAGGCCGCGCACGACCGGATCGCCAACGGCTGCGTCGGCCTGGACGGGGGACGCTTCGCCAGCGTGGGCCGCGACCTCCAGCTGCGCCTGTGGGAGCCCGACTTCACCTCGCGCGTGGTGCCCACCACCCACCCCAACTCGATCAAGTGCGTCGCCGCCGACACCTCGGGACGGCTGATCGCGACCGGCTCCTACCACGGCCACGTCAAGATCTACGACAGCCGGAGCCAGGAGTGGGTCGTCGAGGACCGGCCGACCACGTCCGGCATCTCCTCGCTCGCCTACGACGCGGACCGCGGGCTGTTCCTGGCCGGCTCCTACGACAGCAACGTCTACGAGATACCGGGGGAGCCCGCGTGACCGCTCCGTCCGGGCGGCCCCTACCGATCGTCAAGGATCCCAACCGGCTGAACGACCGGCAGGCGATGGGGCTGCCCGACTCGCTCGTGGAACGAGTGCCGCACGACGTGTTCGCCGGCCACGCCGACCTGTTCGCGCTGCCGCCCGCCGACCTCGCCGCGGTGTGCGCCGACGAGAACCAGAAGTTCGCCCGCCGCTATGCCGCGGGCTCGCTGCTGGCGCTCACCGGCGACCCCCGTATCCGGCCGGGCGACCCGGAGACGGTCCCGGTCCCGGCGGCGCGGTGCGAGATCGGGCTGCCGCCGGAGCGGGTGGCGGAGGTGGTGCGCCAGTGGGCCGACGTCGGTGTGCTGGAGTCCTGGATCCGCAAGGAGACCCCCCGCCACCGGGTCGCCATCGGGGCCTTCCGGATCATGCGCTACCCGGTGACCAACCTGGAATACCGGGTGTTCCTCGAGGACACCGGCCTGGACGCGCTGCCCACCTCCTGGGAGCTGGGCTGCTACCCCGTCCACCGCGCCAACCACCCGGTCTGGACGGTGCGCCCTGAGCACGCCGACGCCTACGCCGGCTGGCTGGCCGCGCGCACCGGCCGCCCCTTCCGGCTCCCGACCGAGGCCGAGTGGGAGTACGCGGCCGGCGGAGGCGGGGCGGACCGCGAATTCCCGTGGGGGCCGGACTTCCGCAGCGACCACGCGAACACGGTCGAGGAAGGGCCGCTGACCACCACCCCGGTCGGCATCTACCCGGCGGGCCGGTCGCCCTTCGGCGCCGACGACATGGCCGGCAATGTCGAGGAATTCGTCGCCGACGACTACGCGGCCTACCCCGGCGGCGCCGACGTGGCCGACGACCTCACCGCCACCGGCAGCTACCGGGTGGCGCGCGGCGGCAGCTTCACCCGCTTCGGGGACCTGGCCCGCTGCGCCAGACGCCACGGCTGGTTCGACCGGAAGATCTACGCCATCGGCTTCCGGCTGGTCGAAGAGGTGGCGCCGTGACGGTCGCGAGCGGGGAGCCGATGGCCGTCAACCTGGACATGATCGGCGACCGGCAGGCCATGCGGCTGCCGCCGTGGTTCCAGGGGCGCTCGTCGCCCGAGGACCTCGGCGGGCACGCGGCCGAGCTGCTGGGCGAGTCCCCCGACGGCCTCGCCCGGATCGCGGAGGACCCCGGGTCGCCGTTCGGGCGGCGGTACATGGCCGCGTCCCTGTGCGGCCTCGCGGGGGATCCCCGGGTACGGCCCGAGGACCCGGCCATGGTGGACATCCCGGCGGCGCGGGTGCGTATCGGGCTCGCGGAGGAGCGCATCGGCCACGTCCTGCGGCAGTGGTCGGACTCCGGGCTCCAGGAGGCGTACCTCAGGAAGGAGTGCCCGGCCCACGACGTGGAGATCGGCGCCTTCCGGATCATGCGCTATCCGGTGACGAACCTCGAATACCGCCGCTTCCTGGAGGACACCCGCGCCCGGTGGCTGCCCACCTCCTGGCACTTCGGCTGCTATCCGGACCAGCTCGCCAACCACCCGGTGTGGACGGTCCCGCCGCTGGCCGCCGACGCCTACGCGGACTGGCTGGCGGCCAGGACCGGCCGCGCCTTCCGGCTGCCGACCGAGGCCGAGTGGGAGTACGCGGCGACCGGCGGCGAGGCCCGCGAATACCCGTGGGGCGACACCTTCCGCGAGGACGCCGCGAACACCTCGGAGGCCGGGCCGCTGTCCACCACCCCGGTCGGCATCTACCCGGCGGGCCGGTCGCCCTTCGGCGTGCTCGACCTGGCCGGGAACGTCGAGGAGTACACGGCGGACGACTACCGGCCCTACCCGGGCGGCGAGTTGATCGCCGACGACCTCGTCGCCTACCCGGCGGGCATGCAGTCCGCCGACGAGCGGCTGCGGTCGTTCAGCAGCTACCGGATCGTCCGGGGCGGCAGCTTCACCCGCCGGGGAGATCTGGCGCGCTGCCGGCGCCGGCACGGACTGTACGACCGGTCCCACTACGCGGTGGGTTTCCGGCTCGCGGAATCGCCATAGGGCGGGGAATCATGCGCAGGGCGCCCAATATCGCCGTCATCTACTACAGCAGGAAGGGAACCGTCCACGCGCTCGCGCAGGCGGCAGCCGCCGGTGCGGGTACGGGCGGCGCACATGTGCGCCTGCTGCGCGTGCCGGGGGACCCGCAGGGCGGGGAGCGGGCCGATCTGCACGGGATCCCGGTGGCCGCCCCCGAGGACCTGCGCTGGGCGGACGGGGTGGTGCTGGGCACCCCCACCTACTACGGCAACATCTCGTCCCCGCTCAAGCGGTTCATCGAGTCGGCCTCGGCGCTGTGGCGCGAGGGCGCGCTCGCCGACCGGGTGGTCACCGCGATCACCACCTCCAACAGCCCGCACGGCGGGCGCGAGACCACCCTGCTGGCGCTCTACCAGAGCATGTACCACTGGGGCGCGCTGATCCTGTCGGCCGGGACCACCGACGAGGCGTTCACCGCCGCGGGCGCCAACCCCTACGGGGTCTGCGCGCCCTCGGACCAGGAAGGGGCGGTCGGCGCCGCGCCCTTGTGGGCCGCGCAGACGCTCGGGGTGCGGGTCAGCCGGGCCGCCGCGCGGATGGCGGCGGGCCGCGACGACCCGCCGGCCGGCGGTCCGGGGCGGATCGCGGTCATCTGCGATCCGCGCGAGGGCGCCACCCGCGCGCTGGCCGCCGCGCTCGCCGAGGGCGCCATGGCGGCGGGCGCCGAGGTCAGGCTGCTCCCGGTCGGCGCGTCGAGGCACTGGGGAAGCCGCGGCGCGACCCCGGCGGACGTGGAGTGGGCGGACGCGGTCGCCATGGGAGCGCACGCACGGATCGGGACCGTCTCGCCGCTGCTTCTGCAGTTCATCGAGGAGTGCGAGCCGCTGCGCGCGTCGGGAAGGCTCGACGGCAAGGCGGCCACCGGATTCGTCACGACCTCCCACCCGCACAGCGGCAGCGAATCCGCGCTGCTCGCCTTCTACAACGCCATGCACCACTGGGGAGCGGTCATCGTGCCCCCCGGCTACACGGACCCGTCGATCACCACGGCGGGCGGGAACCCGTACGGGATCTCGCACACCGCTGCCGACGGGCCGCTGCCGAGCCGCGAAACCCTGGCGGCGGCCGTCTTCCAGGGCGGCAGGCTGGCCCGCGTCACCACCCAGCTGCGCGGCCCGACCCGCCCGGCCGCCGCGGCCCCGGCGAGACCCGCCGACGCACAGGCCGCCCGCTGACACTCACCCCCCCCCGCCCATTGGCACCCCGTTCGCGTGAGAGGAGCGGCGATGACATCTGCGAGTGACGCCGTGACGGCACGACAGACCAGCACCACCGAGATCCGGCACCTCGACCTGCTGCTGCGGGAGCACGGCGAGCGCAGGCCCGTAGCGCCGGCGATCCTCGCGCCCGGCCTGCCCGCGCTGACCTACGGCGCCCTGCGCCGGCAGGCCGACCGCACGGCGCAGGCGCTGGCGTCGGCGGGCGTCGGCCGCGACGACCGCGTCGCCGTCGCGCTGCCCGGCGGTCCCGACGCGGCGGTCGCCCTCGTCACCGTGGCCTGCGCGGCCGTGGTCGCCCCGCTCGACCCCGCGGGGAAGGCCCGCGAGTTCGACGCCCTCTTCGCGGACATGGACATCACGGCGCTCGTCGTCCGGCGCGGCGCCGACACCCTGGCGGCGGCCGTCGCCAGGGCGCAGGGCCGCCTCGTCATCGAACTGGTGCCGGTGCCGGGCGGCGCGGCCGGCGAGTTCGACCTCGTCCCCGGCACCTCGGCCCTCCCGGCCGGCCACGACCCGGCAACCCCGGCAACCCCGGTCGATTCCCCCGCCGGGAGCGGGGCCGACACCGCCTTCCTCATGCACACCTCGGGCACGACCGGCCGGCCCAAACTCGTCCCCCAGACCCACGACATCGTCTGCGCCTCCGCCCGCAACATCGCGGCCAGCCTCGCCCTCGGCGAGCAGGACCGGTGCCTGAACGTCCTGCCGCTCTTCCACGGGCACGGCCTGATGAGCCCGCTGCTGGCGACCCTGTGGGCCGGCGCGAGCGTCGTGTGCCCGCCGGGCTTCGACGCCGCCGCCTTCCCCGGCTGGCTCCGGTCGTTCGAGCCGACCTGGTACACCGCGGTACCCGCCATCCACCAGGCCGTCGCGGGCACCCTCGCGAACCGCCAGGACGCGCCGGCCCGCCCGCTGCGCTTCGTCCGCTCGGCCTCGGCGCCGCTGCCCGCGCGGCTGCGGGATTCGCTGGAGCGCGCCACCGGCGCCCCGGTCATCGACTCCTACGGCATGACGGAGGCCTGCTCGATCATCACCAGCAACCCGCTGCCGCCCGCCGAGCGCAAGCCGGGCTCCGTCGGCGTCTCGATCGGCAACGAACTGGCCGTGCGCGGCGAGGACGGGAAATTCCTGGCGCCGGGCGAGACCGGGGAGATCGTGCTGCGCGGCGCCACGGTCATCAGCCGCTACGACAACAACCCGGCCGCCGACGCCGCCGCCTTCGCCGACGGCTGGTTCGGTACGGGCGACAGCGGCCACCTGGACGAGGACGGCTACCTCTTCATCACCGGCCGCATCAAGGAGATCATCAACCGGGGCGGTACGAAGGTCTCGCCGGTCGAGGTCGACGAGGAACTGCTCGCGCACCCCGCGATCGTGGAGGCCGCGGCCTTCGCCCTCCCGCACGCGACCCTGGGCGAGGAGGTCGCCGCCGCCGTCGTCGTCGCGCCCGGGGCGCAGGCCACCGACGACGACATCCGCGACTTCCTCGCCGCCCGGCTCGCCGAGACCAAGATCCCCCGGCGGCTCTTCCGTGTAGCGGAGATCCCGCGCACCAGCACCGGCAAGATCCAGCGCACCGAGCTGGCCGCCCACCTGGTCCGGCCGCAGGGAGCGCCCTCGGCCGCGCCGGGTACGGCCCTGGAGAGCACGGTGGCGGGCATCTGGTGCGACCTGCTGGGCCTCGAACAGGTCACCGCGCACGACCACTTCTTCGACCTGGGCGGCAACTCGCTGCTCATCCGGCAGGTCCAGGTGCGGCTGCTGGAGGTCACCGGCCGGGACGTGCCCGTCGTGGAGCTGTTCGCCCACCCCACCGTCCAGGCGCTCGGCGCGTACCTCGCCAGCGCCGGCGACCTGGGCGACCCGGGGCAGGAACTCGGCACGGCGCAAGGAAACCGACGGCTGGCGCAACAGCTTCAGCAGCGCCGACAGCAGATGGACTTCGACATATGACAACGGGCCTTGAGATAGCCATCGTCGGGATCGCCTGCCGCTATCCCGGCGCCGAGAACCCGGACGAGTTCTGGGCGAACCTGCGCGACGGCGTCGAGTCCATCACCCGCTTCGGTGAGGACGAGCTGCGGGCGGCCGGCGTCCCGGAAGAGCTGCTGCGCGACCCGGACTACGTGCGGGCGCGCGGGATCCTCGGCGATCCCGCCCTCTTCGACGCGGGGTTCTTCACCATCACCCCCAGGGAAGCCGAGCTGATGGACCCCCAGCAGCGGCTCTTCCTCGAATGCGCCTGGGAGGCGCTGGAGAGCAGCGGCTACGCGGGGGACCGGCGCCCCGCCGCCACCGGCGTCTTCGCGGGGGCGTACGAGAACACCTACCGGCGGCACGTCCTCGCCGACCCCGGGACGGTCGAATCCGCCGGGTGGCTGCTGACCCACCTCAGCGGCGAGCGGGACTACCTGGCCACCAGGACGTCCTACAAACTCGACCTGCGCGGCCCGTCCCTGACCGTGCAGACCGCCTGCTCGACCTCCCTGGTGGCCGTCCACCTCGCCTCGCAGGCCCTGCTCAGCGGCGGCTGCGACCTCGCGCTGGCCGGCGGCAGCACGGTCAGGGCCCGGCAGACCGAGGGCTACCTCTACGAGCCGGAGGGCATCCTGTCCCCGGACGGCTTCACCCGCTCCTTCGACGCGGCGGCCCGCGGCACCGTCAGCTCCAGCGGCGTCGGCATCGTCGTCCTCAAGCGGCTCGACGAGGCGCTGCGGGACCGGGACACCGTCTACGCGGTGATCAAGGGCACCGCCGTCAACAACGACGGCGCCGCCAAGGTCGGCTTCAGCGCCCCCAGCGTCAGCGGTCAGGCCCGGGCGATCCGCGCGGCCCACCTGATGGCCGGCATCGACCCGGCCGCGGTCGGCTACGTCGAGACCCACGGCAGCGGCACCGCGCTGGGCGACCCGATCGAGGTCGAGGGGCTCGCCCGGGCCTTCCGCGCGGCGGGCGGCCGTACGGGCTCGCACGCCATCGGGTCGGTCAAGTCCAACATCGGCCACACCCACGCCGCCTCAGGAGTCGCCGGGCTGATCAAGACGGCGCTGGCCCTGCGCAACCGGCAGATCCCGCCGAGCCTGCACTACGAACAGCCCAACCCCGACATCGACTTCGCCCGCCTGCCCTTCCATGTGAACACCGAACTCACCGAGTGGAAGACCGACGGCGCCCTCCGGCTCGCCGGCGTCAGCTCCTTCGGCACCGGCGGCACCAACGCGCACGCCGTACTGGAGGAAGCACCGGCCCGCCCCGCGACCGTCTCGCGCCGGCCCTGGCAGCTCCTGCCGCTGTCGGCGCACACCGACACCGCCCTGGAGACCGCCACCGACCGCCTCGCGGCGCACCTGCGCGGCAACGGGGGGCAGCAACTGGCCGACGTCGCCTACACCTTGCAGGCCGGCCGCAAGGTCTTCGCCCACCGCCAGGCCCTGGTCTGCGCCGACCCGGACGACGCCGCCGAGGCGCTGGAGGCCCGGGCGCCGCGCCGGCTGCTGCGGCAGACCGCGGGACCGGCAGGCGCCCGGCAGGTCGCGTTCATGTTCTCGGGCCTGGGCGACCAGTACCCGCACATGGCCAAGGACCTCTACGCGTCGGAACCGGTCTTCCGCGCCGAGATCGACCGCTGCGCGGCGCTCTTCCGGCCGCACCTCGGCGTGGACCTGCGCACCCTGCTCTACCCCGAGACCGCCGCGCCGGCCGGCGGCGGGATGGACCTGCGCGCGATGCTCGCCCGCGGCGCCGGCCCGTCCGCCGCGGCCGCGGAGCTGGACCGGACCGTGCACGCCCAGCCGGTCACCTTCATGGTGGAGTGGGCGCTGGCACGGCTGTGGATGGACTGGGGCATCCGCCCGCAGGCCATGATCGGCTACAGCATCGGCGAGTGGGTGGCGGCCTGCGTCGCCGGGGTCCTGACCCTTGAGGACGCCGTCTTCCTGGTCGCCAGGAGGGCGCTGCTGATCGACGAGCTGGACGGCGGCGCGATGCTCGCCGTGTCGCTGCCCGAGGAGCCGGCGGCGCTGCTGGACGAGCGGCTCTCGGTCGCGGCGGTCAACGGCCCCGCGCTGACGGTGCTCGCCGGGGCCACCGACGCGGTCGCCGAGGTGGAGGAGCGCCTCGCCGTGGACGGTGTCGCCTGCCGCCGCTTGCAGACCACGCACGCCTTCCACTCCCGGATGATGGAGCAGGGCCGGGCGCCGTTCGTGGAACTGACCAGGACCGTGACGCTGCGCGCGCCCGAGATCCCGTACCTGTCCAACGTCACCGGCACCTGGATCACCGACAGCGAGGCGACCGACCCCGCCTACTGGGCCCGCCACATGTGCGAGACGGTCCGCTTCTCCGGCGCCGTCACCGAGCTGTGGCGCACCCCCGGGCGCATCATCCTGGAGGTCGGGCCGGGACAGGCGTACAGCAGCCTGGCGCTGCAACTGCTGCCCGAGGGCGCGGGCGGCGACCGGATGGCGCTGTCCTCGCTGCCCGCCGACCGCACCGCCCGGTCCGCCGCGCGCTTCCTGCTCACCTCGCTCGGCCGGCTCTGGCTGGCCGGTGTCGAGCCGGACTGGGACCGGGTCCACGCAGGCGAGGCGCCGGGGCGCGTACCGCTGCCCTCCTACCCCTTCGAACGCCGGCGCTACTGGATCGACGACGCCCCCGGCCCCGGCCGCGCCCAGCACCGGCCGCAGGCCGCCTCGATGGCAAAGCGCGCGGACGTCGCGGACTGGTTCTCCGTACCCTCCTGGACCTCCACCGCGCCGCTGGCCCCCGTCGGCGACGGGGAACTGGCCGGTGAACCCCGGCGCTGGCTGCTGTTCACCGACGGGCAGGGCACGGGACAGCGCGTCGCGGACCGGCTGGGCGGCGCGGGACACGACGTCACCACCGTGGTCGCCGCGGAGCGGTTCGAGCAGCTCGGCGACCACCGCTTCGCCGTCACGCCGGACCGCCGCGAGGACTACGACCAGCTGCTGCGCGTCCTGGGGGAGCGGGACGCGCTGCCGCAGACAATCGTCCACCTGTGGACGCTGACCGGCGAGAGCCCGGGGCGCCCCACCGTGGCGCACTTCGACGCCCTCCAGCGCCGCGGCTTCCACAGCCTGCTGCTGCTCACCCAGGCCTGGGGCGCGCACGGCGCCGACGCCCCGCTGCACCTGGCCGTCGTCTCCGACGGGCTGCGGCAGGTCACCGACGGGGAGCAGGTCACCCCCGCGAAGGCGACCGTCATCGGCCCCGTCACGGTGGCACCGCAGGAACACCCCGGCCTCACCGCGCAGAGCATCGACCTGGGCACGGGCCCGGCCGCACAGGGCGCCGCCGCCGCCGACCGGCTGCTGACCGAACTGGTACGCAGGCCCGCCGATCCGGTCGTCGCCCACCGCGGACGCGGCCGCTGGACACCGGGCTGGGAGCCGGTACGCGTCGAGCAGCCCGAGCGGCCCCCGGTACGCATCAGGGACCGCGGCGTCTACCTGATCACCGGCGGGCTCGGCGGCATGGGCCTGGCGCTGGCCGAGCACCTGGCGCGTACCGCGCGGGTTCGGCTGGTGCTGGTCGGACGCTCGCCGCTGCCGCCCAGGCAGGGCTGGGCGGACCTGCTCGCCGCCCAGCCCGAGGAGGACGAGACCGCGGCCAGGATCCGCAAGGTGCTCGCCCTGGAGGAACTGGGCGCCGAGGTGCTGGTCCTGGCGGCCGACGTCGCGGACGAGGACCGCATGCGGGCGGCCGTCGCCGAGGCCACCGGGCGCTTCGGCGCCGTCCACGGCGTGATCCACGCGGCCGGTGTCCCCGGCGCGGGCGTGATGCAGCTCAAACGCCCGGAGGCGGCGACCGCGGTCCTCACGCCGAAGACCCACGGGGTACTGGTCCTGGACGCGCTCATGGACTCGGTCCTCGACGCGGCGGCGCTGGACTTCGTGCTGCTGTGCTCCTCCACCATCGCCCTCAGCGGCGGCCTCGGCCAGGTCGACTACTGCGCCGCGAACGCCTTCCTCGACGCCTACGCCCACCACCGGTCCGCGGCCGGCGGGCCGTACACGGTCTCGGTGAACTGGGACGCCTGGCAGGAGGTCGGCATGGCGGCCAAGGTGGTCGGCCGGCCCGCGGAGCGGGCGCCGGGACCGCGCGCCCTCGGCCACCCGCTGCTCCACACCTGCCTGGCCGACACGCCGGCCCACGCGGTCTACGCGGCCGAATTCAGCAGCCCCCGGGACTGGCTGGTGGACGAGCACCGCATGCTCGGCATCCCGGTGATCCCCGGCACCGCGTATCTGGAGATGGTGCGGGCCGCCGCGGCCGACCAGGGACTCGGCGACGTACTCCGCTTCGAGGACGTCCTGTTCCTGGCGCCGGTCGTGCTCGCCGACGGGCAGGCCAGGGAAGTCCATGTGGTCATGGAGAAGCTGGCGGGCGAGTGCCGGTTCTCCGTCGTCAGCGCGGCCGACCGCTCCGCCGCGGACGGCGCCGGCCGCTGGAGCGAGCATGTGACGGGCCGCGTGCTGTCCTTGGCGCCGCCGGAGCCCGATGCACCGTACAAGGTCTCGGAACTGGTGGAGCGGCACGGCCTGCGCGACGCGGGCGAGGTGCGGCACGACGGGCCGATGACCTTCGGGCCGCGCTCGCGGTGCGTGGAGCGGGTCTGGGCGGGCGAGGGCGTGGCCCTGGCCCGGCTGGCGGTGCCGGAGCGCTACGGCGAGGAGGTCGCCGCCCTCGGGCTGCACCCCTTCCTGCTCGACATCGCCACCGGGTTCGCCAGCCTCTACCTGGAGCGCGACTACCTCATGCCGCTGCGCTACCGGGCCATCGACGTCCTCGGCCCGCTGCCCGCACGGGTGCACAGCCTGCTCGGCTACCCGGGCGACCGGGAGGGCAGCACCGGGGAGACGGTCTCCTTCGACGTGACCGTCTTCGACGAGGACGGCCGGATACTGCTGCGGGCCGAGGAGTTCGTCATGAAGCGGGCGCGCGCCCTGGACACCAAGCTGGTGGCGCTGCGCGACGACCGCTCCGACGAGGTCGGCGACTACGCCTACCCCCGGGTCCCGGGGGCCGCGGAGCGCGGTGACAACGCCTTCCTCGCCCACCTGGAGACGGGCATCCTGCCCTCGGAGGGCGTGACGGCCTTCGAACGGGTACTGTCCCGCGACCTGTCGCCCCAGGTGGTCGTCGCGACCAAGGACCTGGCGGCGATCGTCCGCAACGTCGGCGCGATCGAGTCGGGCCCCGAGGCGGCGGCCGAGGCGGGCGTACCGGCTCCGGCGCACCCCAGGCCCGCGCTCGCGACCCCGTACACCGCGCCGCGCACCGCGCTGGAGCGGACGCTCGCCGAGCTGTGGCAGGACCAGATCGGTGTGGCGGAGGTCGGCGTCCACGACAACTTCTACGAGATCGGGGGCCATTCACTGCTCGGCATCAAACTGCTGGCCCGGCTGCGGGACACCCTGCACGTCCAGGTCGCCCTGCAGTCCCTGTTCGACAACCTCACCGTCGCCGAACTCGCCGCGGTCGTCGCGGCGCAGCTTCCGCACGGGCAGGACGCGCAATGACGCCGGCGCGAAGCCGCCGCGCGGTACTTCGGCAGCACAGGTGTCCGGCCGGCGCGGTCCGCGCGGACGGACGTGGACACGACGGGAGGCGAACGTGAGCAGGGTCGGTGTGGTGGGCGCGGGTGTCATGGGCGGCGGGGTGGCCCAGAATCTGGCGACCGCCGGGCATGACGTGATTCTGATCGATGTGAGCAAGGAGGTGCTGGACCGGTCGGCCGAGCGGATACGCAACGACCTGCGCTTCAGCCGGCTGGTCGGCACGACCGCCGGCGTGGTCGACGCGGCCAGGGCGCTGGAGGCGATCACCTTCACCACCGACTACGAGGAACTGGGCGACGCGGACTTCGTGGTCGAGAACGTCACCGAGCGCTGGGACATCAAGCAGCGGGTGTACCCGGTGCTCGACGCCGTGTGCCCGGAGCGCGCGGTCTTCGCCGCCAACACCTCCGCCATCCCGATCACCCGGATCGCCTCACTGACCCGGCGGGCGCCGCGGATCGTGGGCATCCACTTCATGAACCCGGTGCCGCAGAAGAACGTCGTCGAGCTGATCCCCGGCCACCACACCACGCCGGAGACGGTCGCCACCGCGCAGGAACTGCTGGCCGGCATGGGCAAGACGGCGATCGTGGTGAAGGACTCCCCGGGCTTCGTCTCCAACCGGGTCCTGATGCTCACCATCAACGAGGCGGCCTTCCTCGTGCACGAGAACGTGGCCGGCCCCGAGGACGTGGACAAGGTGTTCACCTCCTGCTTCGGACACACGATGGGTCCGCTGGCGACCGCCGACCTGATCGGCCTCGACACCATCCTGTACAGCATCGAAGTGCTCCACGAGAGCTTCGGCGACAGCAAGTACCGACCCTGCCCCCTGCTCAAGAAGATGGTCGACGCCGGGCTCCACGGCCGTAAGACCCAGCAGGGGTTCTTCTCCTACAACTGGGAGGTCCGATGACGACACAGGTGCGTCCGGAGATCAGGAAGTTCCTGGCCGGCAGCTTTCCGAACCTGGAGATAGCCGACGACGACGATCTCTTCGAAGGGGGTATCGCGAACTCGCTGTTCACCATCCAGCTCATCATGTTCATCGAGAAGCACTTCGCGGTGCAGATCCCCAACGAGGACCTCGAACAGGACAACTTCCGCACCGTCACCGCCATGACCAAACTGGTCGACCGACTGGTGGAGACCCGCTCGGATGTCTGACCGCCCGCACGGCAGGAAGGAATTCCGGGCGGTCGTCGACGCCGAGATCGCCCCGCACGCCGGCCGCTTCGACAGCGAGCAGGCCATCCCGGACAGCGTCCTGCGCCGCCTCGGCGAGCTGGGCTGGTGGGGGGCCATCCTGCCGGCCGACGTCGGCGGCGCGGGGCTGGACATGGTGACCCTGGGCGAACTGCACGAGGAGGTCGGCCGGGGCTGCTCGTCGGTGCGCAGCCTGCTCACCGTCCACTCGATGGTGGCCTACGCGGTCTCGCAGTGGGGCAGCCGGGAGCAGCGCGAGCGCTGGCTGCCGCTGCTGGCCCGGGGCGAGGCGGTCGGCGCCTTCTGCCTGACCGAGCCGGAGGCCGGCAGCGACGCGGCCAACATCTCAGCGACCGCCACCCGGCAGGACGGCGGCTTCGTGCTCCGGGGCAGCAAGCGCTGGATTACCGGCGGCCAGATCGCCGACCTGCTGCTGGTGTTCGCCCGCACCGGGCGCGGCGTCTCGGCCTTCCTGGTGGAGCGCGCCCACCCGGGCGTCGTCACCCGGCCGGTCAACGGCATGCTGGGCACCAGGGGCAGCATGCTGGCCGAGATCGACTTCCAGGACTGCCTGCTCGGCCCCGACGCCCTGCTCGGCCCGGACGGCTTCGCCCTGGCCACCGTGGTCAGCGGGGTGCTCGACATCGGCAGGTACAGCGTCGCCTGCGGCTGCGTCGGCATCATCCAGGCCTGCATGGAGGCCGGCGCGGCCTTCACCGCCGAGCGCGGCGGCCGTACGAAGCCGCTGAGCGACCACCAGCTGGTCCGCCGACTGCTGACGCAGATGGTCACCGACGTCAGCGCGGCCCGGCTGCTGTGCCGGCAGGCCGGCGAGCTGAAGGACCGGCAGGACCCGCAGACCATCATGGCCACCTGGATCGCCAAATACTTCGCCTCGACCGCGGCCACCCGGGCCGCGAGCGACGCCGTACAGCTGCACGGCGCCGCCGGATGCTCCCCCGGCCATCCCGCGCAGCGCTACTACCGGGACGCCAAGATCATGGAGATCATCGAAGGAAGCACCCAGATCCAGCAGATCCAGATCGCCGAGGAGGCGTACAGGTGGACAGCCAGGTGAACCCGGTGAGCCCGCCCGCCGTGCCCGGCGGGACGCGCGAGACACCCCGGGACAAGCCGCGCAGGGGCCGGATCAAGTGCGTGGTGTGGGACCTGGACCACACGGTCTGGGACGGCGTCCTGCTGGAGGACGGCAAGGTCGCCGCGCACCCGTCGGTCGTGGAGCTGATCACGGCCCTGGACGCGCGCGGCATCCTCCAGTCGGTGGCCAGCAAGAACGACGCCGGGGCGGCCATGGAGCAGCTGGAGGGCTTCGGCCTGGCCGACTACTTCCTCCACCCGCGGATCAGCTGGAACCCCAAGTCCGACTCCGTGGCCGAGATCGCCGCCGCGCTCAACATCGGCCTCGACGCCGTCGCCTTCGTCGACGACCAGCCGTTCGAGCTGGAGGAGGTGGCCTTCCGGCACCCGCAGGTGCTGTGCGTCGGGGCCGACGAGATCGGTACGGCCGTGGCGCAATGGGAGGAGTTCCAGCCGCGGTTCATCACCGACGAGTCGCGCAGGCGGCGCGCGATGTACCGCAGCGGTATCGAGCGCGACCAGGCGGAGGAGGAGGCGAAGTCGACCGGCGAGGACTTCCTCGCCACGCTGGAGATGGTCTTCACCATCAGCGACGCGGCCGAGGAGGACCTGCGGCGTGCCGAGGAGCTGACGGTCAGGACCAACCAGCTCAACTCCACCGGCAGGACGTACTCGTACGAGGAGCTGAAGGTCCTGCGGGAGTCACCCGACCACCTCCTGCTCGTCGCCGACCTGGAGGACCGTTTCGGGCAGTACGGGAAGATCGGCCTCGCGCTGGTCGAGACCGGCGGCCCGGTCTGGAAGCTGCGGCTGCTGCTGATGTCCTGCCGTGTGATGTCGCGAGGCGTCGGCGCGGTCCTGCTCAACCACATCATGACGCTCGCCCGCGACAACGGGGCGCGGCTCCAGGCGGAGTTCGTCGAGACCGGTCGGAACCGGATGATGTTCGTGACCTACCGCTTCGCGGGCTTCCGGCAGGTCGGCGCCGACGGGGACGCCCTGCTCCTGGAGGCGGACCTGGCGCGGGTGCAGCCGGCGCCGGGTTATCTGGTGGTGGCGCCCCGGCCGACCTGACCCGACCGGCGTCCCGGGACCTGACCGGGACCGGGACCGCCTCGGCCCGGACTGGACCGGGACCGGGACCGCCTCGGCCCGGACCCGGGCGGTCGGCCTCGGGCGGCCCGGCGGTGATTGACTTCTCGTCCTCTTCATCTCTTCACGGGTGGAACGGAATACGACATGGCAACTTTCGTCCTTGTCCACGGTGCCTGGAGCGGCGCGCACGACTTCCGCGCGGTGCGCCGGCTGCTGCGGGCGGCCGGCCACGAGGTGTTCACGCCGAGCCTGACCGGCATCGGCGAGCGGGTGCACCTGGCGAGCCAGCAGGTCGGCCTGACGACACACATCGCGGACGTGGTCAACTGCGTCCGCTACGAGGACCTCGACGACATCGTGCTCCTCGGCTTCTCCTACGGCGGCGCCGTCGTCACCGGGGCGCTCGAACACCTCGCGGACCGCGTGCGGCACCTGGTCTACCTCGACGCGTTCGTCCTGGAGGACGGCGAGGCGGCCGGCGTCCCCGGCGCGGGGCACAGCCCGCGTCTCCCCGCGCTCGGCGACCCCTGGCTGGTGCCCGCGCCGATCCGCGCGTTCGAGGACCCCGAGGTCGGCGCGTGGATCACCGCCCGCCGCACACCGCAGCCGATCGGCACCTTCACCGAGCCGGTGCGGCTGACGCGCCCGCTGGAGGACTATCCGTTCACCCGGACGTTCATCAAGGCCACCGGCGAGCCGCGCCCCGAGCCGGCCGGTCCCTTCTGGGCCGCCGCCGACAAGGTGTCGAAGTCCGCGGCCTGGCGCTACCGGGAGATCGCCACCAGCCACCAGATCCCCAGCAACCGGCCCGGCGAACTTGCCGACCTGCTGCTGGAACTGGTCTGAGACGGCGCACGCCCCACCGGGCTGCGGCGAAGAGAACAGGACGGGTGCCGGGGTGGCGGACAGCGCACCCCGGCCCACGAACGAGGAGGCAGGGATGTTTGCCGCGCCGTGGATTTGTGTGACGTGCGGGAGCCACGTCTACCACGAGGGGGACGCGCCCCCCGAGGAGTGCGAGATCTGCGAGGACGACCGCCAGTGGGTCCCGGCGGGCGGCCAGTTGTGGACCACGCTCGAAAAGATGGCGGCCGACGGCTTCCGCACGGTGGTCCGCGAGGTGGAGCCCGGCCTGCTGGGCGTCGGCGCCGAGCCGATGATCGGCATCGGCCAGCGGGGACTCGTGCTGCGCACCGGTGAGGGCAATGTGCTCTGGGACCCGTCCCCGTATCTGGACGAGGCCGCCGTCGAGGCGGTCAGGGAGGCCGGCGGCCTGGCCGCCGTCAGCGCGAGCCACCCGCACTTCTACGGCGCGGTCGTGGAGTGGAGCCGCCTGTTCGACGCGGAGATCCTGCTGCCCGAGGTGGACATCCACTGGCTCTCGCGCCCCGCTTCGATGGAACACCTCGTCCGCACCTGGTCGGGCACGGTCCCGCTGTTCGACGGTGTGACCCTGGTCCAGTGCGGCGGCCACTTCCCCGGCAGCTCCGTCCTGCACTGGGCCGCGGGCGCCGGCGGGCAGGGGGTGCTGCTGACCGGCGACACCATCAACATCTCGCCGGGCGAGGACCGGGTCGCCTTCCTCTACAGCGCGCCGAACCGCCTCCCGCTGCCCGAGCGGGGTGTGCACGGCGTCATCGAGGCGGTGCAGCCGTACTCCTTCGACCGGATGTACGCCCACTGGTGGACCCCGGCGATCCGTGGTGACGCCCAGCGGGTCCTGAAGGAGTCGACCGACCACTACCTGAAGTTCATGCGGGGCGACGCGCCGGAGTGGCTGACCGAGGGCCACAGCCACGGGCACAGCCACGGCCACGCCGACTGACGCAGCCGTGGCGCCGCGCCGGCCCCGGGCAGGGGCCGGGCGGCCTCAGGCGGCGGCCGGCCCCGCGAGGGCGCCGAGCCGCCGCACGGCCTCGGTGAGCACCTCGGTCTTCTTGCAGAAGGTGAACCGGACCAGCCCGCGGGCCTCCGCCTGGGGCGCCTCGTAGAAGACCTGGTTGGGGATCGCGGCCACCGCGCACCGGCCGGGAAGCGCCCGGCAGAATTCCAGGCCGTCCTCCTCGCCGAGGCCGCGGATGCCGGTGGTGATGAAGTACGTGCCGTCCGGCGGGTAGACCTCGAAGCCGGCCGAGCGCAGGCCGTCGGCCAGCAGGTCGCGCTTGGCCAGCAGATCCTGCCGCAGCCCGTTGAAGTAGCTGTCGGGCAGCTTCAGCGCCTCGGCCACCGCGTACTGGAACGGCCCGCTGGAGACGTAGGTCAGGAACTGCTTGGCCGTACGCGCCGCGGCGACCAGCGGGGCGGGTCCGGTGGCCCAGCCGACCTTCCAGCCGGTGAAGGAGAAGGTCTTTCCGGCCGAGCTGATGGTGAGCGTGCGCTCGCGCATCCCGGGCAGCGTCGAGACCGGGATGTGCTCCACCCCGAACACGAGGTGCTCGTAGACCTCGTCGGAGATCACCAGCAGGTCGCGCTCCACCGCGAGTCCGGCGATGGCGGCCAGCTCCTCGCGGGTGAGGACCATCCCGGTCGGATTGTGCGGGGAGTTGAGCAGCAGGATCCGGGTGCGCGGGGTGACCGCGGCCCGCAGCGCCGCCATGTCGGGGCGGAAGCCCGGCGGATGCAGGGTGACCGGGACGTGCGTGCCGCCGGCCATCGCGACGCACGCGGCGTAGGAGTCGTAGGTGGGCTCGAAGGCGATCACCTCGTCACCGGGCTCGATCAGCGCCAGCAGCGACGCGGCGATGGCCTCGGTGGCGCCCGCGGTCACGAGCACCTCGGCGCCCGGGTCCACGTCGATCCCGTAGAACCGCTTCTGGTGGTCGCTGACCGCCTCGCGCAGCTCCGGTATGCCCGGGCCCGGCGGGTACTGGTTCCCGCGCCCGGAGAGGATGGCGTCGGCGGCGGCCCCGGCGATCTCGGCCGGGCCGTCGGTGTCGGGGAATCCCTGGCCCAGGTTGATGGAGCCGGTCTCGGCGGCGAGGGCTGACATCTCCGCGAAGATCGACGTCCCGACCTCGGACAGGCGGCTGTTGACACGGGATATGGGCATGCACGCATCGTCCCATTCCGCCGCGGCGGGGGCGGGGGAGTGTCACGAAGTTGGCCGACGCACGCCACCCGGCCCGCCGCGCCGGCCCCCGCCCCGGTCCGCCGTCCGCCCCGCCGGCCGCTGGAACGTCTCAGCGGCGGTACATCGCGTACAGCTTGCCGTGGTGGAAGGCCGCGCCGCCCGCGTCGAGCGCGGGGAAGGCGCCGTCGCGGGCGGGGGCGGCGATACCGGCCCAGCCGCCGCCGTCGGTCCGCACGCCCAGGTGCAGCCTGCCGTCGGCGCCGCGGGCCAGCAGGTGCAGGCCCGTACCGGGCCGGCCGGCGAGCGTCGGGCTGCGCTGGGTCAGCAGGTCGTGCGCGGGCTCGTGGTCCTGCCAGTCGGCGGCGGACAGCGCCTTGTCGCTGTACCGCACCCGGACCTTGTCGTCCAGGCCGCGGTGGGCGACCCACAAGGTGGCCCCCGTGGAGACCAGCGCGGGCGCGCTGTCGCTGATCGAGCTGTCGAAGCGGTAGCCGAAGGCGGGGCGGTGGTCGGCGGTGAACCGGTCGACGTGGATCCGCCTGCCGTGGTCCCGGTGGCTGACCCACAGGCTCCCGTCGTGCGACGCGACGGCGGGGGACACGGGGCTGTCCCAGCCGTCCACCCGCACTTCCGGGGTCCACACCGAACCGTCGAAGCGGTTCCACAGCACGTCGCCGCCCGGCGTGGTGTGGAAGCAGTACAGCAGCCCGCCGTGGACGGTCAGCGCCGCGCGCTGCAAGCTGTCCGACCCGCCGGCACGGGCCGGTGCGCGCCAGACGCCGCCGTCGAGGCGGCTCCACATCAAGGCGTGGTCGCCGGGGCGGGCGAAGACCGCGTGGAGCGCGTCGCGGTAGGACACCAGCGAGGGCGCGGTGACGCTCTGCCAGCCCAGCGGTACGGGCGCGCTCCACGAGCGCGGCTGCGCCCCGGGCGGCCCGTCCGCCCGGCAGGTGGCGTACTCCAGATCACCGGCGGGGAAGGCGGGCCGCTCACCGCGGTAGGCCAGGCGCACCGGGGCACGCCCGCCGGTGTCCAGGTCCAGTTCCACCTCGCGCCGGTGGAACAGCACGGCCACGTCGCCGCGGCCGAAGGTGAGGCCGAGGACGTACGACTCCTCGTCGTGGTCGCCCACCTGCTCCTTGACGAAGGCGAACAGCTTGAGCACTTCCCACACCAGGCCCGTGAACTCCATGCCGGGGACGGGGAGACCGCCGTCGTCCTGCCCCATGGCCCGGGTGCAGGAGTCGGTGAGCACACCGAGCCGGCGCATCACCTCGCGGTAGCGTTCGCCGCCGCCCCGGCCGCCGTGGATCCCGAACGAGATCCGGTCCGCGCCCTCCCCGCCGAGCACCACCGCCGGCGCGGACGCGTCGGCCGGTCCGGCGGCCGAGTCGAGGCCTCCGGTCCAGAAGACGTCGGCCCCCCGGCCCGCGGCCACCTCCCAGGCCGCCCTGAACGGCGCCGCGGCCGGCTCCGGCACGCCGCCCGCGGCCCGTCGCGCGGCGCCGGCCACGCCGACCACGCCGAAGCCGGACTCCCGCACCCCGGCCGCGAACTCGGCCGAATGCAGCGGGCCGCCCTCGGCCAGCGACTCCGCGCTCAGCAGCGCCACATTGCGGCAGCCGAGCGCCTCCTCGGCCACCGCCCCGACATCGGACCGCAGATCGGCCATGCCGTACCCGAGGGAGACCGGACGGCCGGTCAGCACCTCGGGTACGAGGTCCAGCCGCCCGCGGGCGGTGACGGTCTCGCGGTAGACCCGTCCCCAGTCCGGCAGCTCCGCCTCCGGCACCGCCGCCCGCAGCACGGCCAGCAGCAGGCCTTCCAACTCCGTCGGCGCCTCCCCGGCCCGCAGCCGGTCGGCCCCGTGCAGCGCCGCGCCGATCAGGACATTGCCGTACCGGCAGCCGGACAGGCCCCGCCCGCCGCCCGGTGGCCGCGCCCCCGCCCCCGTCAGCACCTCGCGCAACCGCTCCAGCCGCTCCGCGGACGTCGTGTCCCCTGCGTTCGGCATGCCACTCTTTTCGATCGGACCGGCACGACCAGGTCCCCCGGGAATGGGGGCAGCCCGACGCTACGCACGAAGGTCCCGCGGCCGGGCGCCGCGTGATCAATTGGCCAGAATCAGACCTGAACGGGACTGTTGACACGCCGGCCCCGCGCGGCCCTCCGGCCGGTGCGCGCAATGGTCGACTCGCCGGGTGGGGCGCCCTCCTGGACGGTATCGTCGCCCGGACGACAACGGAGAGGTGTCCTCACGTGACTCAGGTGACCATCACTCACATCGGCGGTCCGACCACCCTCATCGAGGCCGGCGGATGGCGGCTGCTGACCGACCCGACGTTCGACCCGCCGGGCAAGCGCTATTCCTTCGGCTGGGGCGCGATGTCCAGGAAGCTGGCCGGGCCGGCGATCTCGGCGGACGACCTCGGGCCGATCGACGCCGTCCTGCTCACCCACGACCAGCACGGCGACAACCTCGACCCCGCGGGGCGCGCGCTGCTGCCGCGGTTCGGCAGGGTGCTGACGACCCCGCAGGGCGCGCGGCGCGTCGGCGGGAATGTGCAGGGCCTGGCGCCATGGGCGACCACCACCTTGCAGGGCAAGGGCAGGGAGCCGATCGAGATCACCGCGACGCCGGCCCGCCACGGCCCGGCCGGCACCAAGCCGCTGGTCGGGGCGGTGACCGGTTTCGCGCTGCGCTGGGAGGGCCAGGAGCACGGCATCTTATGGATCTCCGGCGACACCGTCCTGTACGACGGACTGCGCGAGGTGGCGAGCCGGCTCGACGTCGGTACCGCCGTCCTGCACCTCGGCGGCGTGCGTTTCCCGATCACCGGTCCCATGCGGTACACGATGACCGCGGAGAACGCCGTGGAGCTGTGCGGTCTGCTCGACCCGCGGACCATCGTGCCCGTCCACTACGAGGGCTGGGCGCACTTCCGCGAGAAGCAGCAGAAGGCCCGGCAGGTCTTCGGCGCCTCGCCGTTCGCCTCGCGGGTGCAGTGGCTGGACCACGGCGCCGCGGCCAAGTTCGAGGTCTGACCGGGTCCCCGCCGGCCGCCGTCCGCTGACCCGGTGTCATGGCCGGCGGCCCTGGGCCCGCCTGCCCCGGGCCGCCCCGGCCGCCCTCGGGGGAGGGGCGGCCGGGGCGCCGGGCGCCGCCGGGTCAGCGGCGGGTCAGGTGCGCGACCAGGGAGTCGCGGATCTCGCCTGCGCGGACGGCGGTCGTGGACAGCAGGGTCGAGGTCAGCCCGTGCGTGTGCTCGGTTCCGCCCTGGAGGTAGATGCCCGCCGTGACGTCGGGGCTGACCGCCACGCGGTGGTCGCGGCCGACCCGGACGGCGTCGCCGTCGTCGCGCAGGCAGATCTTGGCCGACTCCCCGAGCAGTGTCCCGATGTCCTGCGAGCGGTAGCCGGTGGCGTGCACGAGGACGTCCGCCGCGAGGGTCTGCCGTTCGCCGGTCGGCAGGAATTCCACCGTGACGTCCAGGCCGTCCTCTCGGACCTCCACGTCGCGGATGCGCGAGACGTTGAGGAAGCGCAGCCTTTCGCGGCCCTGCACCTTCTCGCGGTACGACGTGGCGTACAGGGACTCGATGAGGTCCATGTCGACGACGGAGTAGTTGGTGGAGCGGTGGTAGTCGTAGAGCGACTGCTTCACCTCCGACGGGGAGCCGAAGTAGACGTCCACCGCCTCGGGGTCGAAGATCCGGTTGGCGAAGGGGCTGTCGTCGGCCGGCGTGTAGCCGTACTTGGCGAAGACGCCGCAGACCTCGGCCTCGGGGAAGGTGCGGTGCAGGTAGTCGACCGCCTCGGCGGCGCTCTGGCCCGCGCCGAGGACGACGGCCCGCCGGACGGGCTTGCCCGCGGCGCTCAGTTCGGCCACCCGCGGCACCAACTGGCTGTTGTGCCACACGCGTTCGGACAGCACCCGGCCCGGCGGCAGATGCGGTTCCAGGCCGACCGCCACGCTGACGTTGCGCGCCCGGTGCACGACCGTGCCCGCGGGGTCCCCGGGGTCGCGGCTTGTCACCTCGAAGTGGTGCACGAGGCCGTCCGCTTCGCGCACCGGTGTGACGGACAGCACCTCGTGGGAGTAGTCGACCAGGTCCGCGACCCGCGCGGCGGCCCACTCGAAGTACTCGTGGAACTCCACCCGGAGCGGGAAGAGCGTCTTCTGGTTGAGGAAGTCCACCAGCCTGCCCCGTTCCCGCAGGAAGCACAGGAAGCTGAAGCTGCTGCTCGGGTTCCGCATCGTGACCAGGTCCTTGAGGAAGGACACCTGCATGGTCGCGTCGTCGATCAGCATGCCCCGGTGCCACCCGAAGCCCGACTGGCGTTCGAGGAACCGGGCGTCGACTCTGCGGTGCTCCGGCGCCGCCGCGTTGTGCTCCTCAACGGCTATCGCCAGTGCGAGATTTGACGGCCCGAAACCTATTCCCAGCACGTCATGGATGATGTGCGGCCCACTGCCCGGTGTCTTCACCGTTGCATCGCCTCCCTCAGCGCGGCTCATCCTAGATAAGGTAAGCCTTACCTTGCAATCATGCCGTCGAAGGGAAGAACCGCCATGCGGGTCGTCATGTTCGGCTATCAGACCTGGGGCCACCGCACGCTGCAGGCGCTGCTGGACTCCGACCACGAGGTCGTCCTCGTCGTCACCCATCCCAAGAGCGAGCACGCGTACGAGAAGATCTGGGACGACTCGGTCGCCGAACTGGCGGCCAAGCACGGCGTCCCTGTGCTGCTGCGCAGCCGCCCCGACGACGGTGAACTGCTCGACGCCGTACGGGCGGCGGCCCCGGACATCATCGTGGCCAACAACTGGCGGACCTGGCTGCCGCCGGAGATCTTCGACCTGCCGCCGCACGGCACGCTCAACATCCACGACTCGCTGCTGCCGGCCTACGCGGGCTTCTCCCCGATCATCTGGGCGCTCGTCAACGGCGAGGAGCGGGTCGGCGTCACCGCCCACCGGATGAACGCCGGACTCGACACGGGAGACATCCTCCTGCAGCGGTCGGTGCCGGTCGGCCCGGCCGACACCGCGACCGACCTCTTCCACCGGACGGTCGACCTGATCACCCCCCTCGTCGGCGAGTCGCTGCGGCTGATCGCCTCCGGCGAGGCGCGCTGGCGGACCCAGGACCCCGCGCAGGCCAGCTTCTTCCACAAACGCTCCCTGGAGGACAGCCGCATCGACTGGACGTGGCCCGCCGAGGACCTGGAACGGCTGGTCCGCGCCCAGTCCGACCCGTACCCCAGCGCCTTCACCCACCACAGGGGCGAGCGGATCCGCATCGTGTCCGCCTCGGTGTCCGAGGCCAGGTACGGCGGCACACCCGGGCGGGTCTTCATCCGGGAGGGCGACGGGGTCGTCATCGTGGCGGGGGCCGACGCCCGCAGCGGGACGCGCCGCGGACTGGTCATCCGGCGGCTGCGCACCGAGGACGGCACCGAGCACGCGGCGAACGACTACTTCCGCACCATGGGCGGCTACCTCACCGCCCGGCCCTGACCCGGGCCGCCCGCCGCCCGCGCTGACGCGCGCCGGCCCGCTCCGCGCCGCCCCGTCCCGCGCCGCAACAGCCGCGCGGGGCGGGGCCGCCGGTCAGTCGGCGCTGACCGGCACGGCCTCGTGGTGCCGGCCCATCGGGATGACCAGCGGGGTGCCGCTGACCGGGTCGGTGGCGATCTGGCAGCGCAGGTCGAAGACGTCCTCGACGGCGGCGGCGGTGATCACCTCGGCGGGCGGCCCCTGCGCGACGATCCGGCCGGACTTCATGGCGATGACGTGGTCGGCGTACCGGCAGGCCTGGTTGAGGTCGTGCAGCACCATGACCACCGTGCGGTTCTCCCGCCGGTTGAGGTCGGTGATCAGGTCGAGCACGTCGATCTGGTGGGCGAGGTCGAGATAGGTGGTCGGCTCGTCGAGCAGCAGCACGGGTGTGCCCTGGGCGACGGTCATGGCGATCCAGGCGCGCTGCCGCTGCCCGCCGGACAGCTCGTCCACGGCGCGGTCCGCGAGGTCGGTCAGGCCCGTCGCCGCCAGCGCCTCGTGCACGGCCAGCTCATCGGCGTCCGACCACTGCCGCCACCAGCTCTGGTGCGGTGAACGCCCCCTGCTCACCAGGTCGATGACGGTCAGTCCCTCGGGCGCCACCGGGGTCTGCGGCAGGATGCCGAGCCGCTGCGCCAGCTCCCTGGTGGGGATGGAGCGCAGGGCCTTGCCGTCCAGTTCCACGGACCCCTGCCGGGGCGGCAGCAGCCGGGCCAGCGCCCGCAGCAGGGTGGACTTGCCGCAGGCGTTCGCACCGACGATGGCGGTGATGCGGCCGGGCGGCACGGTCAGGTCCAGGTCCTCGACGACCAGCCGGTTGTCGTAGGCGAGATGCAGGCCGTGCGCCCGCAGGACGGGGCCCGGCTGCTTGCCGGGGTCGGTGGTCGTCATGGTCTTCAGCCTCCTGAGCCCGCGCGGTTGGCACGGATGAGCAGCCAGAGCAGGACCGGCGCGCCGATGACGCCGGTGACGATCCCGACCGGCAGCTCGGTGCCGGGGATCGCTTCGCGTGCGATGAGGTCGGAGCCGAGGACGACCAGCGCGCCGGTCAGTCCCGAGGCGACCAGCGGGGGATACGCGGTGCCGGCCAGCCGCTGGGCGATCTGCGGGGCGGCCAGTGCCACGAAGGCGACCGGGCCGGCCGCCGCCGTGCCGAAGGCGATCAGCGCCACGCCGACCAGCAGCAGGGCCAGCCGCGCGGACCGCACCGGAGTGCCCAGGCCCGCCGCCACGTCGTCACCGAGTTGCAGGGTGCGCATCCAGCGGCTCATCCCCAGCGCCAGCGGCACCAGCACCGCCATGGCGGTCGCGAGCATCGACACCTGGCCCCAGGTCCTGCCGTTGAGGTTGCCCACCAGCCAGCCGAGGGCGGCCTGCGCCTCGAAGCGCTGGCCGCGCGCCAGCAGGTAGTCGGTGGCGCTGGTGCACATCCACGACACCCCGATGCCGACCAGGATGATGCGGTAGCCGGTGGCGCCGTTCTTCATCGCCAGCAGATAGACCAGCACCGCGGTGGCCAGGGCCCCGCTCAGGCCCAGCGCCTGGGTGCCCAGGCCGCCGTCCCAGCCGAGCACGATGCCCGCCACGACGGCGGTGCCGGCCCCCTCGGTGAGGCCGATCATGTCCGGGCTGGCCAGCGGATTGCGGGTCATCGTCTGGTAGAGCGCCCCCGAGATGCCGAAGGCGATGCCCACCAGCAGCCCGGTCAGCGCCCGCGGCAGCCGCAACTCCCGTACGACCAGCACCGTTCCGGGGTCGCCGGAGCCCGCCAGCGCCTTCACCACGCTGGTGAGGCCCACGTGGTAGTCCCCGATCGAGACGCCCCAGCAGAACAGCAGGAAGACCGCGACCGCCAGCCCGGCGCAGACGGCGATGAGGCGGGGCCGCAGGATCCCGGAGACCGGCGGTGCGGCAAGGCGGAACGGCAGGCGGCCGGCGGAGGCGGGTATGCGGGAGGCGGAGGACATCGCTCACACCTCCGCGAGCTTGCTGCGGCGGACCAGGGCGATGAAGAACGGGCCGCCGATGAAGGCGACCAGCACGCCCGCCTGAATCTCCGTCGGCCGCGCCACCACCCGCCCTATGATGTCGGCGCAGAGCAGCAGGCACGGCGCGACGGCCGCCGACAGCGGCAGCAGCCAGCGGTGGTCGGGGCCGAGTCCCGACCACTGGGCGAGGAGGCGCGCGATGTGCGGGACGACGAGCCCGAGGAAGACGACCGGGCCGATGACGGCGACCGACGCGCCGGTCAGCAGCATGACGGCGACCACGCCCTGGAGCCGTACGAGGCCCGTTCGCCGTCCGAGCGAGGCCGCGACGTCGTCGCCGAGCGCCAGGCTGTTGAGCGCGGGCGCGGTGGCCAGCGCCAGCAGCGCCCCCGCGCCGAGGAAGGGCAGCATGCTCAGCACCACGTGCGTGTCCTGGTCGGCGAGGGTGCCGGCGGACCAGAAGCGGTAGCGGTCCAGGGCGTCGGGGTCGGTCAGGACGATGGCGTTGGTGAGCGAGAAGAGCAGGAAGGTCACCGCGACCCCGGCCAGCGCCAGCTTGACCGGGGTGGCCCCCGACCGCCCCGACCTGCCCAGGACGAAGACCACCACGCTGGTGGCGAGCGCCCCGGCGAAGGCGAACCACACGTAGCCGTACAGCGATCCGACGCCGAAGACCGCGATGGCCACGACGATGCCGAAGGAGGCGCCCGCGCTGACGCCCAGCAGTCCGGGGTCGGCCAGCGGATTGCGGGTCAGCGCCTGCATCAGCGCGCCGGACAGCCCGAGCGCGGCGCCGGCCGACAGCCCCAGCACCGTCCGCGGGACGCGTACCGACCAGACGACGTCGTTGACGACATGGCTGGAGGGGTGGCCGGCCAGCGCGCGGGCCACCTGGCCCGGCGGGATGCTCAGGGCGCCCAGCGCGATCGACAGCAGGCACAGCACGGTCAGCGCGACTGCGAGCAGTACGACAAGCAGGGCAGGGCGCAGGTTCCTCCGCCGTCTCACAGGCCTGGCTCCATGGTCGATGTCCTTAGGTTAGGCAGACCTTAACTCTACGGCCCGACCGGTGGGCCCCGGCAGGGAGGAGGGGCTATCTAGTTAGGTAATCCTTACCTTAATATGGCGTCTGGTCGCGGCTCGTCCGAGCCGTTTCCGCATGTCCTGGGAGGCGCGGGCACCTGTGTCGGGTATTTCTGCTGGTTCGGGAATGTCGGAAGAATCGAGCCGGGGCGGGCTGTCGGCGACGACAGCGCGGTTCTGGCGGGGGAGACTCGTCCCCCTGCCGCAGGAGACCGTCCTGCCCGCCGATGTCCCCTACGCTCCGGCGCGGGCGGGCGTCCTGACCCGCGGTCAGGCGCTCGCCACCCGCGCGGACCGCCCCACCCGGCTCGCCGCGTACGTGGCGCTGCTGCACCACTACGCCGGCGGCGCCGACGACATCACCGTCGGACACGACGGGCTGCCGGTGCGGATCGCCGTCGACGCCGACGCCCCGTTCGCCGACCTGCGCGACCGGGTCGCCGCCGCGTGCGCGGCGGCAGCCGCGCACCGGGCCCCGCTGCCGGCACTCGCCGCGCTGCTGGGGGCCGAACCCACGCGGGGCGGCGGGCTGTTCTTCACCACGGCCCTCAACACCGGTGTCGGCGGCGGCGACGGCTTCGGTACCGCTTCCGGTACGGGCCCGGGCGGCGTCCTTGGCACCGGCGACGGCTCGGGGGACGGCCTCGACACCGGTACCGCTTCCGGCGCCGACGGCTTCGGCGCTGCCCCCGGCACCGCCTCCCCGGGCCACGCGGACAACCCGCTCGACCTCGCCTGGGAGGTGACGGAGGACCAGGTACGCGTCAGCTACCGGCCCGACCTCTTCGCGCCCTCGACCGTCGACCGGATGCTGGACCACTACGCGCGGCTGCTCGCCGACGCGGTGGCCCGCCCCCAGGCCCCGGTCGGCGACCTGGCCGTCCTCGGCGAGCGGGAACTGCGCCGCGTCCTGGTCGAGTGGAACGAGACCGGGCACGACGTGCCCGCCCTGACGTGGCCCGAGATGTTCGCCGAGCAGGTCGCGGCCCGTCCCGACGCCGTCGCGCTGGTCTTCGAGGACACCCGGCTCACGTACGCGCAGGTCGACGCGCGGGCCAACCGCCTGGCCCACGCCCTGATCGCCCGCGGCGCGGGACCCGAGGCCGTGGTGGCGCTCGCGGTGCCGCGCTCGGCCGACCTCATCATCGCCGAGGTCGCCGTCCTCAAGTCGGGCGCGGCCTACCTGCCGGTCGACACCGACTACCCGGCCGACCGCATCGCCTACACCCTCGCCGACGCCGCCCCGGTCTGCCTGGTGACGACCTCCGAGGTCGTCGCCGGCCTGCCGCGGGGCACCGGCACCGCGCTGCTGGTCCTCGACGCGCCGGCCACCGCCGCCGAACTGGCCGGCCGCGCCCCCCACGACCCCGACCGCCGGGGCCTGTCGACCGCGAACGCCGCCTATGTGATCTACACCTCCGGCTCGACCGGCCGCCCCAAGGGCGTCGTGCTCTCCCACGCCGGTGTGGCGGGCCTGGTCGCCACCCAGCGCGAGCGCTTCGGCATCGGACCGCACAGCCGCGTCCTGCAGTTCGCCTCGCCCAGCTTCGACGTCGCCTTCTGGGACCTGTGCCTCGGCCTGCTCTCCGGCGGCCGGCTCGTCGTCGTACCGTCCGAGCGCCGCGTGCCCGGCGCTCCGCTCGCCGACTACGCCCGGGCCAACGGCGTCACCTTCATGATCCTGCCGCCCGCGCTGCTCGCCGCCATGCCGGACGACGTCCGACTGCCCCCCGAGGCCACCCTGCTGGCCGGCACCGAGCGCGTCTCGCCCGAACTCGTCGGCCGCTACGCCCGCGGGCGGATGATGTTCAACGCGTACGGACCCACCGAGGCCACCACCAACTCCACCCTGGGGCTGTGCGACCCGGACACCCCGCCCGGCACCGTCGTGCCCATCGGCGTCCCCGACCCCGGCACCCGCGCCTACGTCCTGGACCGCCGGCTGCGCCCGGTCACCGCCGGTGTCCCGGGAGAGCTCTACCTCGGCGGCGCCGGTCTGGCCCGCGGCTATCTCGGCCGCCCCGCGCTGACCGCGGAGCGCTTCGTCGCCGACCCCTTCGGCGCGCCGGGCGAACGGCTCTACCGCACCGGCGACCTCGTACGCCGCCGGGCCGACGGGCGGATGGAATTCCTCGGCCGCGCCGACGACCAGGTCAAGATCCGCGGCTTCCGCATCGAGCCCGGCGAGATCGAGTCGGTGCTGCGCGCGCACCCGGCCGTCGACCAGGCCGCAGTCGTCGTCCGCGAGGACCGCCCGGGCGAGCGGCGGCTCGCCGCGTACATCGTCCCCTCGCTGAGCCGCGAGGCCGAGGTCGCCGACTGGCAGGACCTGCACGACCTGCTCTACGAGGCCGCCGGGAGCGAGGGCTTCCAGGAGAATTTCGCCGGCTGGAACAGCATGTACGACGGGCTGCCCATCCCGCTCGCCGACATGCGCGAATGGCGCCAGGCCACGGTGGACCGCATCGCCGGGCTGCGCCCCCGGAGGGTCCTGGAGATCGGCGTCGGCAGCGGCCTGCTGCTGTCCCGCCTGGCGCCCGGCTGCGACGCCTACTGGGGCACCGACCTGTCCGCGGCGGCGATCCGCGCGCTGGACGGGCAGGTGCGCGGTGTCCCCGGGCTCGCGGACCGCGTCGAACTGCGGGTCCGCCCGGCGCACGACACCGAAGGGCTGCCCCGCGGCTTCTTCGACACCGTCATCATCAACTCCGTCGCCCAGTATTTCCCGGGCGCCGACTACCTGACCGATGTGCTGCGCCAGGCCGCCACCCTGCTGGCGCCCGGCGGAAGGGTCTTCCTCGGCGACGTCCGCAACCTGCGGCTGCTGCCGACGCTCCGCGCGGCCGTCGAAAGCGGGCGCACCGCGGCGGACGGCGACGACAAGGACGCGCTGCGCGCCGCCGTGGACCGCTCGGTGGCCTGGGAGGGCGAACTGCTGCTGGACCCCGACTACTTCACCTCTCTGGCCGGCTTCACCACCGACGTCCACGTCAAGCGCGGGACCCACCACAACGAGCTGACGCGGTATCGCTACGACGTCGTGCTGCGGCCGGCGCAGGACGGCGACGCGGGTGACGTGCCGGCCTGCCCCGAACTGGCCTGGTCGGGCCCCGGCACGCTCGATGTCCTTGACGGCCGGCTCGGCGCGGCCGACCGGCCGGACCGGCTGCGGGTCACCGGTGTGCCCAACGCGCGCCTGGCGGACGACCTCGCCGCGAGCGGCGCACTGGGTGACAGCAGCCGCCCCACCGCGGACCCGGCCGCCGGAACCGACCCCGAGGCGCTGCACGAACTCGCCGCCCGGCACGGCTACCGCTGCGCCGTCACCTGGAACGGCCCGGCCGCCGACGGAAGCCTCGACGCGGTCCTCGCCCTCGGCGAGGCCCCCTTCGGCACGCTCTACCGCCCCGGCGGCGGCCGGCCGTACGCCAACCGCCCGGCGCCCTTCCGCGATGTCGTCGCCCTGATGCGGACGCTGCGCGCCCACGCCGCCGAGTCGCTGCCCGCCTACATGGTCCCCGCCGCCCTCGTGCCCCTGGACCGGCTGCCGGTCACCCCCAGCGGCAAGCTCGACGGCGCCGCGCTCCCGGTGCCCGACTACGCGGCGCTCAGCTCCGGCCGCGCCCCCGGCGACGCCCGCGAGGAACTGCTCTGCGGCCTGTACGCGCAGGTGCTCGGCCTGCGGGCGGTGTCCGCCGACGACGACTTCCTGGCACTGGGCGGCGACAGCATCGCCGCCATCCGCTTCCTCGTCCTCGCCCGCCAGGCGGGCCTGAACCTCACCCCCCGGGACGTCTTCCGGCACCGCACGGTCGCGGCGCTGGCGCAGGCCGTGGACCGGGCCGCGGACACCGCCGGGGACGCCGCCGAGCCCGACGACGGCCCGCTGGTACGGCTGACGGACGCCGAAGTCGGCCGCCTCCAGGGCGACGAGCCGGTCTCCGTGGCGGAACTGCTGCCGCTCAGCCCGCTCCAGGAAGGCTTCTTCTTCCACTCCCTGGTGGACGGCTCCGACCAGCAGGAATACGTCGTCCAGCAGGCCGTCGAGCTGTCGGGGCCGGTCGATGGACCGCTGCTGCGCCGCGCCGCCCGGCGCCTGATGGAGCGGCACGCGCCGCTGCGCGCCTGCTTCCGGCAGCTCGACGGGGGCCGGCCGGTGCAGATCATCGCCGACGGCCTCGACCTGCCCTGGCGCGAGCTGGACCTGTCCGCCCAGGACCCGGCCACCCGCTCGGCGCTCGCCGACGCCGTCGCCGCCGACGAACGCTCCCGCGGCTTCGACCTCGCCCGGCCGCCGCTGATGCGCTGCGCGCTGGTCCGGCTCGGCGACGGCCGCAGCCGGCTGCTGCTGACCTTCCACCACATCGTGGCCGACGGCTGGTCCCTGCCGATCCTGCACCGCGAGCTGATGGCCTGCTACGCGGACACCCCGGCCGCCCTGCCCGCGGTCACCCCCTACCGCGCCCACCTGCGCCGCCTCGCCGCGGCCGACCACGAGGCCGCCCGCGACGCCTGGCGCGCCGCGCTCGCCGGGGTGGACGAGCCGACCCGGCTGGCAGGACCCGCACCGGCCGGCCCGGCGGCGGTCGAGCCCGCGCAGATCCGTGTCGAGCTGTCCGAGCGGGTGACCGCCCGGCTGGCGGCGCGCGCCAGGGAGCACGGCGTGACCCTGGGCACGGTCGTCCAGGGCGCGTGGGGACTGCTGCTCGGGCGTCTGACGAACCGTCAGGACGTCGTCTTCGGTACGACGGTCTCCGGGCGGGACGCGGCCGTGGACGGCGTCGAGTCGATGGTCGGGCTGTTCATCAACACCCTCCCCACCCGGCTGCGCTGGGCTCCCGCCGACACCCTGGCGCACCTGCTGGAGCGCCTCCAGGCCGAGCAGGGCGCCCTGCTGGACCACCAGCACCTCGGTCTGGCCGAGGTGCAGCGCGTGGCCGGGCTCGCGGGGGCCGGTGAACTCTTCGACACCCTCGTCGTGGTCGAGAACTACCCGGCGGAACCCGGCCTCACCGACCCCACCGGCACCGTGCGGATCACCGGCCACTCCTTCCAGGACGCCGTCCACTACCCGCTGGCCCTGATCGCCAAGCCCGGCCACCGGCTGGACCTGCGCTTCAAGCACCACCAGCGGCTGCTGGACGCCGACGCCGTCCGTGCCGTGGCCGACCGGCTCACCCGCGTCCTGCACGCCATCGCCGACGACCCGGGCCGTACGGTCGCGTCCCTGGACCTGCTGACCCCGCAGGAGACGGCCGCCTCCCGCCTCGAAGGCGCCGCGCACCCCGTCGCACCGACCACCCTGGCCGCCGCCTTCGAGCAGCAGGCCGCCCGTACGCCGGACGCCACCGCCGTCGTCGCCGGCGCGCGGACCCTGACGTACGCCGAACTCGACGCGGCAGCCGGCGTCCTCGCCCGCCGGCTGCGCGCCCGGGGCGCGGGCCCCGACCTCTTCGTGGCCGTCGCCGTGCCGCGCTCGGCGGAGCTGATGGTCGCCCTGCTCGGCGTCCTCAAGTCCGGCGCGGCCTATCTGCCGGTGGACCTGGACTACCCGGCCGACCGGGTCGCCCACATGCTCGCCGACTCCGGTGTGACCACGGTCGTCACCACCGCGGCGCACGCCGCCCGGCTGCCCGCGGCCGAAGGGCGGGAGATCCTCGTACTGGACGGCCCGGCCGAGGAGGAAAGCGCCGTCCCCGGGACGGCCGCGGGACCCGACGACGCCGCCTACCTGATCTACACCTCGGGCTCCACCGGCCGCCCCAAGGGCGTCGTGGTCACCCACCGGGCCGTCGCCAACCGCCTCGCCTGGATGCAGGGCGAGTACGGTCTGGCCCCCGACGACCGGGTGCTCCAGAAGACCCCGGCGAGCTTCGACGTGAGCGTCTGGGAATTCTTCTGGCCGCTGTGCGAGGGCGCCGCCGTCGTGCTCGCCAAGCCCGACGGCCACCGCGACCCGGCGTATCTGGCGGCCCTGGTCCGCGAACAGGCCGTCACCACGCTGCACTTCGTCCCCTCGATGCTGGAGGCGTTCCTCCGGGCCGAGGAGGTCACCCGCGACACCGGGTGGGCCGCGACGCTGCGCCGCGCCTACAGCAGCGGCGAGGCGCTGCCCGCGGCGGCCGCCGCCCGCTGGCAGGCGCTGACCGGGGTGCCGCTGCACAATCTCTACGGCCCGACCGAGGCCGCCGTCGACGTCACCCACCACACCTGCGACGGCGCTCCCGGCGCCACCGTGCCCCTGGGCCGCCCGGTGTGGAACACGGGACTGCGCGTGCTCGACGTGTGCCTGCGCCCGGTGCCCGCCGGAGTCCCCGGCGAGCTGTACCTGACCGGCGTGCAACTGGCCCGCGGCTACCACGGCCGCCCCGCGCTCACCGCCGACCGCTTCGTGGCCGACCCCTACGGCACGCCCGGCACCCGGATGTACCGCACCGGCGACCTGGTGCGGCTCCGCGCGGACGGCGCCGTCGACTACCTCGGCCGCACCGACCGGCAGGTCAAGCTGCGCGGCAACCGCGTCGAGCCGGGCGAGATCGAGGCCGCCCTGGTCCGGCAGCCCGCCGTCGCCCAGGCCGCGGTGACCGTCACGGGAGCGCGGCTGACCGCCTACGTCGTGCCCGCCGCGTCCGCCGTACGGCCCGGGGCCGCCGAGCTGCGCGCGGCCCTGGCGGACGAGCTGCCCGCGCCCATGGTGCCGGACGCCTATGTCGTCCTGGACGCGCTGCCGCTCACCCCGAGCGGCAAGCTGGACCGCGCGGCCCTGCCCGAGCCGGAGGCGGAGCGGGCCGCCCCGCGTGCCCCGCGCACCGCGCGGGAGCGGGCGCTCACCGAGATCTTCGCGGCGGTACTGGGCCTCGAAGAGGCGGGCGCCGACGACGACTTCTTCCTGCTCGGCGGCGACAGCATCAGCTCCATCAGCGTCTCCAGCCGGGCCCGGGCGGCCGGACTGTCGCTCGACCCGCGCGATGTGTTCGAGCACCGCACTCCCGCCGCCCTCGCCGCCGCGGCGGCCCCCGCGGCGCAGCCGCCCGTGCGCGCCGCCGCCCCCTCGCTCGACCTCACCGCGCAGGAGTCCGCCCGGATCCGGCGCCTCGGCGCGGCGGACGCGGACCGCTCGGGCGGTGTGGTGGACGTCTGGCCCCTCGCGCCGCTCCAGGAAGGGCTGTTCTTCCACTCCACCTACGACGACGGCGCGCTCGACGTCTACACCGTCCACGAGTCCTTCGACGTCGCCGAACGGGTGGACGCCGACCGGCTGCGCCGCGCGGCACGCGCCGTGCTGGCCCGCAATCCCGCGCTGCGGGCCGGGTTCACCAGCGACGGGCTGCGCCAGCCGGTCCAGTTCATCCTGGGCGACCCGCGCGTGCCGCTCCAGGAGGTGGACCTGTCCGGGCTGCCCTCGGACGAACAGGACGTACGGCTGGCGGAGTTGACCGAGTCCGAGCGGACCCGCCGCTTCGACCTGGCGGCGCCGCCGCTGCTGCGCATGCTGCTGGTGCGCCTCGGCGCGGAGCGCGGCGACCGGCTGGTCATCGGCCGCCACCTCATCCTGTGGGACGGCTGGTCCGCCTGGCTCTTCCTCGACCAGCTCTTCGCCCTCTACGCCTCCGGCGGCGACGACTCGGCGCTGCCCCGCCCCGGTTCCTACCGCGACTACCTGGCCTGGCTGGACGCCCAGGACGACAGCGCCGCCACCGCCACCTGGCGCGCCGCCCTGGCCGGGCTGGCCGAGCCCACCCTGATCGCGCCGGCCGCCGCCGGGCGCGGCCTGGAGCCGGTCGTCCCCGAGCACCTGGACACCCGGCTGTCCGAAGAGCTGGGCGACCGGCTGCGCGAGACCGCCCGCGGGCACGGCCTGACGCTGAACACCCTGCTGAACACCGCCTGGGGCCTGGCCCTGGCCGCCGCCACCGGCCGCACCGACGTCGTCTTCGGCACGACCGTGGCCGGCCGGCCCAGCGAGGTGCCGGACGTCGAGAACGTCATCGGGATGTTCCTCAACACCGTGCCCGCCCGTATCGCCTACGACCCGGCCGAGCCGGTGCTCGACCTGCTGCGCCGCGTCCAGGGCGAGCGCCTGGCCCTCATGCCGTACGAATACCTGGGCCTGGGCGTGCTCCAGGCCGAGACCGGGCACCGGCGGCTCTTCGACACCCTGTTCGTACTGCGCAACAGCGACACCGAGGACCGGCTGGAGCGGCTGCGCGAGCGGTACGCGGTCACCGCCGTCGCCAATGTCGACGCCACCCACTACCCGGTCAACCTCATCGTGACCCCGGGCCGGCGCACGGGCGTCACCCTCGCCCACCGGGCCGACGTCGTCGGCCACGACCAGGCGCGGCGCCTCCTGGACCGCTTCACCTGCCTGCTGGACCGGATCTGCCGCGACCTGTCCGCGCCGGTCGGCCGCCTCGACCCGCTGCTGCCCGCCGAGCGCGCGGAGCTGGAGCGCGAGGCGGCGGACAGCCGGGTGCCCGCCCCCGAGGAGACCATCGCTGACCTCCTCGCCGCCCAGGCGGCCAGGACCCCCGGCGCCACCGCCCTGGTCTTCGGCGACCGCACGCTCACCTACGCCGCATTCGACGCCGCCGTCAACCGCACCGCCCGCCTGCTGCTGGCCAGGGGCGCCGGTCCCGAGAAGGTGATCGCCCTCGGACTGCCGCGCTCCATCGACATGGTGGTCGCGCTCTTCGCCGTCCTGCGCACCGGCGCCGCCTATCTGCCGCTGGAACTGGACTATCCCGCCGACCGCCTCGCCCTGATGATCGAGGACGCCCGCCCGCTGCTGCTGCTCACCACCACCGCGGTCTCCGCGTCCCTCCAGGGCGGCCTGCCGCGCGTCCTGCTGGACGACCCGGCAGTCGCCGCCGACCTCGCCGGGCTCCCCGGCGGCCCGGTCACCGCGGACTTCAGCCTGGAGCACCCGGCCTACGTCATCTACACCTCGGGCTCCACCGGCCGCCCCAAGGGCGTCGTCACCCCCTACCGGGGCCTGACCAACATGCAGCTCAACCACCAGAAGGAGGTCTTCGCCCCGGCCGTCGCCGCCGCCGGCGGGCGCCGGCTGCGGATCGCGCACACCGTCTCCTTCGCCTTCGACATGTCGTGGGAGGAGCTGCTGTGGCTGGTCGAGGGCCACGAAGTGCACGTGTGCGACGAGGAGTTGCGCCGTGACGCGGAAGCCCTGGTGGCCTACTGCGAGCGGCACAGGATCGACGTCGTCAACGTCACCCCGACCTACGCCCGGCTGCTGATCGAGGAGGGCCTGCTCGACGGCCATGTGCCGCCGCTGGTGCTGCTGGGCGGCGAGGCCGTCCCCGACAGCGTCTGGTCCCGGCTGCGCGACACCCCGGGGACGTACGGCTACAACCTGTACGGCCCGACCGAGTACACCATCAACACCCTCGGCGGCGGCACCGGCGACAGCGCCACCCCCACCGTCGGCCGCCCCATCCGGGGCACCCGCGCCCACATCCTCGACGCCTGGCTGCGCCCCGTACCGCGGGGCGTGCCGGGCGAGCTGTACATCGCCGGAATCGGCCTGGCCCGCGGCTACCTCGACCGGCCGGGGCTGACCGCCGAGCGCTTCGTCGCCGACCCGCAGGGCCTGCCCGGCGAGCGGATGTACCGCACCGGCGACCTCGTACGCCGCCGCGGGGACGGCAACCTCGACTTCCTCGGCCGCACCGACGACCAGGTCAAGATCCGCGGCTACCGCGTCGAGCCGGGCGAGATCGAGGCGGTGCTCGGCAGCCACCCCCAGGTGGCCCAGGCCGCCGTGACCGTACGCGGCGACCGGCTGGTCGGCTACGTCGTACCGGCCCGGCTCGACGGCGCCGAGCGGGAGTCGGCGGAGACCGCGCAGGTCGGCGAGTGGCGGGAGATCTACTCCGACGAGTACGAGGAGATCGGCACCGCCGTCTTCACCGAGGACTACGCCGGCTGGGACAGCTCCTACGACGGCCGGCCCATCCCCTTCGACCACATGCACGAGTGGCGCGAGGCCACGGTGGCGCGGATCCGCGAACTGCGGCCCCGCCGGATCCTGGAGATCGGCGTCGGCTCGGGACTGCTGCTCTCCCGGCTGGCCCCGGACGCGGAGGCGTACTGGGCGACGGACTTCGCCGCCCCCGTCATCCGCAAGATCGGCGAGGACCTGAGCCGCGACCCGCGGCTGGCCGCCAAGGTCGAGCTGCGCTGCCGCCCGGCCGACGACCTGGGCGGCCTGCCCGCCGGTCACTTCGACACGATCGTCGTCAACTCCGTCATCCAGTACTTCCCGAGCGCCGACTACCTGGCGTCGGTGCTGCACGGCGCCATGGACCTGCTGGCGCCCGGCGGCGCGCTCTTCGTCGGCGATGTGCGCAACCTGCGGCTCGCCCGCACCTTCCACACCGAGATCCAGCTCGCCCAGGGCCTGTCGGGTGCCGAGCTGGACCGGGCCGTCGAGCGCGGGCTGCGGCTGGAGAAGGAACTGCTGCTGGACCCCGACTACTTCACGGCGCTCGGCTACGGGGTGGACCTGCGCACCAAGCGGGGCCGCCACCACAACGAGCTGACCCGGCACCGCTACGACGCGGTGCTCTACCGTGGCGCCCCCGACGCGGTCCTCGGCGACGAGCCGTCGGCACGCTGGGACGCCGGGCTCGACCTGGCGGGGCTGCTGGCGGCCGAGCGCCCCGACCGGCTGCGCGTCACCGGCGTGCCCGACGGGCGGCTCACCCCGGCCGGCGTCGACCCCGAGGCGCTGCACGACCTGGCCGCCGCGGCCGGCTACCGCGCGCTGACCACCTGGTCGCGCGAACCGGGCACCTACGACGCGGTCTTCCTCGCCGGGGACCCCGTCCGGGTGACCGCGGGCCTCTACACCCCGGGCGGCGCCACCGGGCCGCTCGCCAGCGACCCGGCGGGCGCGCGCGACGCGGGCGCCCTGGTCCGGCGGCTGCGCGAGCACCTCAAGCAGCAGCTGCCCGACTACATGGTCCCGGCCGCCTTCGTGACCCTCGACCGGCTGCCGATGAACGACAACGGCAAGCTGGACGTCCGGGCGCTGCCCGACGCCGAGCCGGCCGTCGCGCTGGGCGGCGGACGCGGCCCGCGGACGCCGCGGGAAGAAGCGCTGTGCCGGCTGTTCGCCGAGGTGCTCGGCCTGCCCGAGGTCGGCGCCGAGGACGACTTCTTCGACCTGGGCGGGCACTCGCTGCTCGCCACCCGGCTGGTCAGCCGGGCACGCGCGGAACTCGGCGCCGAACTCGCCATCCGCGACCTGTTCGAGGCGCCCACCCCCGCCCGGCTGGCCGGCCGCGCGGACGCCGGACGGCCCAGCCGCCCCGCGGTCGCGCCCGTCGCCGACCGGCCCGAGCGGGTCGCGCTGTCGGCCGCCCAGCGCCGGCTGTGGCTCGTCGGGCAGCTGGCCGAGGGCGGCGCGGCGTACAACTTCCCGCTGGTCGTGCGGCTGCGCGGCGCGCTGGACACCGGCGCGCTGCGACAGGCGCTGCGCGATGTCACCGGGCGGCACGAGGCGCTGCGCACGCTCGTCGGGGAGCACGGGGGAGCGCCCTACCAGCGCATTCTGACCGCCGCCGAGGCCGAGCCCGGCTTCACCGTGACCGACTGCGCGCCGGACGCGCTCGCCGGCCTGATCGGGGCGGCCCAGCGCCGCCCCTTCGACCTGGCGCGCGAACTGCCGCTGCGGGCCGAGGTGTTCCGCCTCGGTCCCACCGACCACGCGGTCGCGCTGGTGCTGCACCACATCACCACCGACGAGTGGTCCGACCGGCCCTTCCTGGCCGACCTGAACACCGCCTACGCGGCGCGCGCGGCGGGCCGGGAACCGGCATGGCCGGCGCTGCCCGTGCAGTACGCCGACTACACGCTGTGGCAGGAGCGCCTGCTCGAAGACGTCGGCGCGGCGCAACTCGACTACTGGACGCAGGCGTTGGCCGGCCTGCCGGAGGAGATCGCGCTGCCGCTCGACCGGCCGCGCCCCGCCGCGCCCACCGGCCGCGGCGGCACGGTGCGCCGCGAGGTGCCGCAGGACGTGGGCCGGGCGCTGCGCGAGCTGTCCGGCGCGACCGGCACCAGTATGTTCATGGTCCTCCAGGCGGCCACGGCCGCGCTGCTGCACCGGCTCGGTGCGGGCGAGGACATCCCGCTGGGCGCGCCCATCGCCGGGCGCACCGACAGCGCGCTGGACGACCTGGTCGGCTTCTTCGTCAACACCCTCGTGCTGCGCACCGACCTGTCCGGCGACGGCCTGACCTTCCGGCGCCTGCTCGCCCGGGTGCGGGAGTCGGCGCTGGCCGCCTTCGAGCACCAGGACCTGCCCTTCGACCGGATCGTGGAGGCGGTCAACCCGCCGCGCGTGGCGGGCCGCAACCCGCTGTTCCAGGTGATGCTGGGCTACCACTACCGCCCCGACGGCGACCCGGACCTGCTCGGGCTGCCGACCCAGTGGTCCGCCATGGAGAACGGCACGGCCAAATTCGACCTCGACGTCACCTTCGTGGACGCCGGCGACGCGGGCGGTCTGATCACCCTGCTGCTCGAATACGCCGCCGACCTGGCCGACCCGGACACCGCGGCCCTGCTCGCCGAACGGCTGGTGCTGCTGCTGCGCCAGGCCGCGCGGACCCCGGACGCGCCGCTGGCCGCCCTCGATGTGCTCACCCCCGCCGAGCGCGAGGCCGCCGCCGGCGGCTGGAACGCCACCGCCCACCCGCTCGAGACCCGCGCCGTCCCCGAGATCCTCGCGGACACCGCACGGGCGCACCCCGGCCGTACCGCCCTGGTCACCGCGGCCGGGCGGCTGACCTTCGCCGAACTGGCCGCCAGGGCCGAGTCCATCGCCGCGCTGCTGCGCGGGCGCGGCGCCACCGACGGCACGGTGGTGGGCCTGGCCCTGCCCCGGCACGAGATGGTGCCCGCGGTGCTGGGCGTGCTCCGCGCGGGCGCGGCGTATCTGCCGCTGGACCCCGGCCTGCCGGCCCACCGGCTGGAATTCATGCTGCGCGACGCGGCCCCCGCGCTGCTGCTGACCACGGCGGAAGCGGCGGACCGGCTGCCCGCGGCCGACGGCGTCGTACGCCTGCTGCTGGACGGCCCGCTGCCGCCCGCCGCGCACCCCGCGCCGCGCACGTACCACCCGCAGTCGGCCGCGTACACGATCTACACCTCCGGCTCCACCGGCACCCCCAAGGGCGTCGTCGGCACCCACCGCGGTCTGAGCAACCTCTACGCCGCGCACCTGCGCGACCTGCTGGAACCTGCCGTGCGCGACACCGGGCGGGCGGCGCTGCGCGCCGTCCACGCCGCCTCCTTCAGCTTCGACGGCTCCTGGGAGCCGCTGCTGTGGCTGCTGGCCGGCCATGAACTGCACGTCGTGGACGAGGCCACCATGCTGGACCCGGCCGCGCTGCTGGGCTACCTGGACGAGCGCGGCATCGACTTCGTCGACCTCACCCCCACCTATCTGCGCGAGCTGCTGCACCACGGCTTCCTCGCCCCCGGCAGCCGTACCCCCGCCGTCATCGCCGTGGGCGGCGAGGCCACCCCGGCGGCCCTGTGGCAGCGGCTCACCGCGACTCCCGGCACCGCCGTCCACGACCTGTACGGACCCACCGAGTGCGCCGTGGACGCGTACGGGTGGCACGGCGGCGACACCGGGCGGCCCGCCTGGGCCGCCCCGCTCGACAACATCCGCGCCCATGTGCTGGACGGCCGGCTGCGGCCCGCCCCCATCGGCGTCCCCGGTGAGCTGTACCTCGCCGGCGAAGGCCTCGCCCGCGGCTACCTCGGCCGGCCTGCGCTCACCGCCGAGCGGTTCACCGCCAGCCCCTACGACGGCCCCGGCGCGCGTATGTACCGCACCGGCGACCTCGTGCGCCGCCGCCCCGACGGCACCCTGGTCTTCCTCGGCCGGGCCGACGACCAGGTCAAGCTGCGCGGGTTCCGTATCGAACCCGGCGAGATCGAAGCCGTCGTGACGGCGCACCCGGACGTCTCGGCCGCCGCCGTCGTGGTGCGCGAGGACACGCCCGGCGTGCGGCGGCTCGTCGCCTACGTGGTGCCCGCGACCGGCCGCACGCCCGCCCCGGCGGCCTTGCGCGCCCACGCGGGGGCGTCGCTGCCCGACCACATGGTGCCCGCCGCCTTCGTCGCCCTCCCCGTACTGCCGCGCACCGTCAGCGGCAAGCTCGACCACGACGCGCTGCCCGGCCCGGACTTCGCCGGGGCGGTCGGCGGACGCCTGCCGCGCACCCCGCGCGAGGAAGTGCTGTGCGAGCAGTTCGCGGCCGTCCTCGACGTGGACGGGATCGGCGTCGACGACGACTTCTTCGCCCTCGGCGGCCACTCGCTGCTCGCCATGCGGCTGGTCAGCCGGATCCGGACGGTGCTGGGCGCCGAGGTGCCGCTGCGCGCGGTCTTCGACACCCCCACCGCGGCCGGGCTCGCCGCCGCCATGGACGCCGCGCACGGCCCCGCCCGCCCCGCGCTCACCGCCGGGCGGCCATGGCAGGGCCGGCTGCCGCTGTCCTCCGCCCAGCAGCGGATGTGGGTGCTGCACCAGGTGGGCGGCGCCGACACGGCGGACGCCGCCGAGCCGGCCTACAACATCCCGGCCGCCTGGCGGCTGAGCGGCCCGCTCGACCGGCCCGCGCTGGAGGCGGCGGTCAACGACGTCGTCGCCCGGCACGCCGCCCTGCGCACCCTCTTCCCGGCCGGGGACGGCCTGCCCCACCAGCACGTGCTGGAACCCGGCCAGGCCCGGGTCACCCTCCGGGACGCGCCCTACGACCGGTTCGCGGAGCACACCCGGCACCGCTTCGACCTGGAGCGCGAACTCCCGCTGCGGGCCACGCTCTTCGCGGCCGGCCCCGACGAGCACGTCCTGCTGCTCCTGCTGCACCACATCGCCACCGACGAGTGGTCCGACCGCCCGCTGCTCGCCGACCTGAGCGCCGCCTACGCGGCGCGCGCCGCGGGCCGCGCGCCCGAGCGGGCACCGCTGCCGGTGAGCTACGCCGACTACACGCTCTGGCAGCGCGACCTGCTCGCGGACACCGGCGAGGACCTGCTCGCGTACTGGACCGGGGCCCTGCGCGGCCTGCCCGCGGAGATCGCCCTGCCCACCGACCGGCCGCGCCCCCCGCTGCCGGTCCGCGGCGGCGGCACCGTCGGCTTCACCGTCGGGCCCGGCCTTGAGCGCGGCCTGCGCGAACTGGCCCGGCGCGAGGGCGCCAGCATGTTCATGGTCGTCCAGGCGGCCGTGGCCGCCCTGCTGCACCGGCTCGGCGCGGGCGACGACATCCCGCTCGGCGCACCGGTCTCGGGGCGTACCGACGAAGCGCTGGACGACCTCGTCGGCTTCTTCGTCAACTCCCTGGTCCTGCGCACCGACCTGTCGGGTGCCCCGGACTTCGCCACCCTGGTGCGCCGGGTCAGGGAGACCGACCTGGCCGCGTACGAGCACCAGGACCTGCCCTTCGACCGGCTGGTCGAGGCAATGGGCCCGGAGCGCTCGCTGTCCCGGCACCCGCTCTTCCAGGTGATGGTCGTCCACCTCGCCGCCCCCGGCGGCACACCCGACCTGCCGGGAATGGCCGTCCGGCCGGAGCCGGCCGGGCAGGGGGCCGCCAAGTTCGACCTCAGCTTCGACTTCGTCGAGCAGGGCGAGGGCCGCGGCGTCCAGGGCTGGATCGACTACAGCGCCGACCTCTTCGACCGCGGCACCGTCGAACTGATGGCGCGCCGGCTGCTCGGCGTGCTCGAACAGGTGGTGGCCGACCCGCGGCGCCCGCTCGCGCGGCTGGACGTCCTCGACGCGGACGAGCGGACGAAGGTCCTCAGCACCTGGAACGACACCGGCCACGAGGTCGCCGCCACCACACTGCCCGAGCTCTTCCGCGCCCAGGCCGCCCGCACCCCGTCGGCGACCGCGCTGGTCTTCGAGGGCGCCACCCTGACCTACGCCGAGCTCGACGCCCGCGTCGAGCGGCTGGCGGGCGCCCTGGCGGCCGCGGGAGCCGGCCCCGGGCGCACCTGCGCGGTCGCCCTGCCGCGCTCGGCGGCGCTGGTGGTCGCGCTGCTCGCGGTGCACCGGGCCGGCGGTGCCTACCTGCCGCTGGACGCCGGCTACCCGGCGGAGCGGCTGGCCTTCATGCTGGCCGACGCCCGGCCCGTGTGCGCCGTCACCGCCGCGGGGGCCGCGGTCCTCGACCCGGACATCCCGCGCCTGGAGGTGGACGCCGGCGGCGCGGTCGCCGACGGCACGCCGCGGGCGCCGCTGCCCGCGTCCCACGACCCGCGCCACCCCGCGTACGTGATCTACACCTCAGGCTCGACCGGCCGCCCCAAGGGCGTCGTCGTCCCGCACGAGGGGATCGTGAACCGGCTGGCCTGGATGCAGGCGCGGTACGTCCTCACGGCCGACGACCGGGTGCTGCAGAAGACCCCGTCGAGCTTCGACGTGTCGGTGTGGGAGTTCTTCTGGCCGCTGACCACCGGCGCGACCCTGGTGGTGGCCCGGCCGGACGGCCACCGCGACACGGCCTACCTCGCCGCCCTCGTCCGGGAACAGGCGGTCACCGTCGCGCACTTCGTACCGTCGATGCTCCAGGCCTTCCTCGACGACCCGGCCGCCGCCCGCTGCACCGGCCTGCGGCAGGTGATGTGCAGCGGCGAGGCACTGCCCGCGCCGCTGGCCCGCCGCTTCCGGCGGACGCTCGGCGCGGCCCGGCTGCACAACCTCTACGGACCCACCGAGGCGTCCGTCGACGTCACCGCCCACGAGGTCGCCCCCGGCGCGCAGGCCGTCCCCATCGGCCGCCCGGTGTGGAACACCAGGACCTACGTCCTGGACGCCGCGCTGCGCCCGGTGCCGCCCGGCGTACCGGGGGAGCTGTACCTCGCCGGCGTCCAGCTGGCGCGCGGCTACCTCGGCCGGGCGGCCCTGACCGCCGAGCGCTTCACCGCGGACCCCTACGGCCCCGCGGGCACCCGGATGTACCGCACGGGCGACCTGGCGCGCTGGAACCGGCAGGGCGAGCTGGAGTATCTGGGCCGGGCCGACGACCAGGTCAAGCTGCGCGGCTTCCGTATCGAACCCGGCGAGACCGAGGCCGCCCTGACGCGCCGTCCGGACGTCGCCCGCGCCGCCGTCGTCGTCCGCGACGAGCGCCTGGTGGCCTACGTCGTCCCGGCCGCGGGGAGCACGCCGGACCCGGCGGAGCTGCGCGCCCGCACCGCCGCCGCGCTGCCCGGCCACATGGTCCCCGCGGCCGTCCTCGTCCTGGACGCCCTGCCGCTCACCGCGAACGGCAAGCTGGACCGCCGCGCCCTGCCCGCGCCCGACTTCGGGGCCGAGGTGTCGGCCGCGCTGCCCGCGACACCGCGCGAGGCGCAGCTGTGCGCGCTGATCGCCGCGGTCCTCGGGCTCGAACGCGTCGGCCCGGGCGACGACTTCTTCGCGCTCGGCGGCGACAGCATCGGCGCCCTGCAACTGGTGGGCCGCAGCCGCGCCGCGGGGCTGCTGATCTCCCCGCGCGACGTCTTCCTGCACAAGAGCGCCGCCGCGCTGGCCGCCGCCGCCTCCGACGCGGTACGCCCTGACGGCCACGACGGTGACGCGGACGCCGGGCTGCTGGACCTCACCGAGGCCGAGCGCGCCGAAGTGCGCGGCCTCGGCGACGCCGCCCTGCTGCCGCTCTCGCCGCTCCAGGCGGGCCTGCTCTTCCACGCCTCCTTCGACTCCGGCGAGCAGGGTCCCGACGTCTACACCGTCCAGGTGTCCTACGACCTCGAAGGCCCGCTGGACGCCGACCGCCTGCGCGCCGCCGGGCAGGCCCTGCTCGACCGGCACGAAAGCCTCAGGTCCGGCTTCCGCTACCTGTCCACCGGACGTCCGGTGGCCGTCGTGCCGCGCGGCGTGCCGCTGCCCTGGCGGCACGTCGACCTCACCGCGGGCGAGGCCGGCTGGGAGCGGCTGCTGCTCCAGGAGCGGCGCCGCTTCGACCCCGCGCAGCCGCCCCTGCTGCGGCTGCTGCTCGCCCGGCTGGCGGACGGCAGGCACCGCCTGGTCCTGTCCCACCAGCACCTGCTGCTCGACGGCTGGTCCGTGCCGCTGCTGACGGCCGAGCTGTCCCGGCTGTACGAGGGCGGCCCGGCGGAACCGCCCGCCGCCGCCCCCTACCGGGACTACCTGCGCTGGCTCGCCCGGCAGGACACCGCGGCCTCCGCCGCCGCGTGGGCCGGCGCCCTCGACGGCCTCGATGAGCCGACCCGGCTCGTCCCGGCCGACCCCAACCGGGCCCCGGCCGTCCCGCGCACCCACACCGTGGAGGTGGACGCCGCCCTCACCGACGCCCTCACCGCGCTCGCCCGCAGCCGCGGCCTGACCCTCAACACCCTGGTGCAGGGCGCCTGGGCCATCCTGCTGTCCCGGCTCACCGGCCGTGACGACGTGGTCTTCGGCGCCACCGTGGCCGGGCGCCCCCCGGAGCTGGACGGTGTCGAGTCCATGATCGGCCTGTTCATCAACACGGTCCCGGTGCGGGTGCTGATCCGCGACGGCGAACCGGTCGGCGACTTCCTGGACCGCCTCCAGGACGAGCAGTCCCGGCTCATCGACCACCAGTACCTGGGGCTGGCCGACATCCAGCGCGCGGCGGGCCTCGGCGAACTCTTCGACACCCTCGTCGTCTTCGAGTCCTACCCGGTCGCCGACGACGACGGCGCGAGCGGGCCGCGGATGACCGTCCGCGACCACGAGGACTCCACGCACTACCCGTTCGCCTGGGCGGTGGAGCCCGCCGAGAGGCTCCGGCTGACCGCCGAATACCGGCCCGACCTCTTCCCGCCCGAGGCCGCCGCGCGGACGGCGGCCTCGATGGTCGCCCTCCTCAAGGCGATGACCGCCGCCCCCGACCGGCCCGTCGGCCGCCTCGACGCCCTCACCCCCGCCGACCGCGGGACGGTCCTGCACACCTGGAACGACACGGCCCTGCCCGCGGCCCCCGGCAGCCCCGGCACCGTCCCGGCGCTCTTCGCCGCCCAGGCCGCGGCCACCCCCGACGCGACGGCCGTCACCGACGCGGCGGTCAGCCGGACCTTCGCCGAACTGCACTGGCGCGCGGACCGGTTGGCCCGGGTGCTGGCCGCCCACGGGGCGGGCCCCGAGCGCATCGTGGCGCTGTCCCTGCCGCGGACCGCCGACCACATCACGGCCATCCTCGCGGTCCTGGCGTCGGGCGCCGCCTATCTGCCGCTGGACGCGGACCTGCCCGCCGACCGGCTGCGCGACATGCTCGCCGACGCCCGCCCGGTCCTGGTCCTCACCACCGAGGACCGCGACGCGGCCTTCGCGCCGCTCGGCGTCCCCCGGCTGCTGATCGAGCGGACCGACGGCCTCCCGCAGCGCGAACCCCAGGCCCCCGCCCCCGACCACCCCGCCTACGTCATCTACACCTCGGGGTCGACGGGCAAGCCCAAGGGCGTGGTCGTCACCCACCGCAGCGTGGCCAACCTCTTCCACAGCCACCGCCGCGACCTGCACGACCGCGCCAAGGAGCTGACCGGCGAGCGGCACCTGCGGGTCGGCCACGCCTGGTCCTTCTCCTTCGACGCGTCCTGGCAGCCGCAGCTGTGGCTGCTCGACGGCCACGCCCTGCACATCGTGGACGACGAGACACGCCGCGACGCCGACCTGCTCGCCGCCTTCGTCCGCGACCGGCGGCTGGACTTCATCGAGGTCACCCCCTCCCTGCTGGCGCAGATGATCGACGCGGGCCTGATCCGCGACGGCCGCTGCCCGCTGGCGGTCGTCGGTGTCGGCGGCGAGGCGGTCCCCGACGCCCTGTGGAGCCGGCTGGCCGCGCTGCCCTCGACCGAGGCCTTCAACCTGTACGGCCCGACCGAGGCCACCGTCGACGCGCTGATCGGCCGGGTCCGGGACAGCGAAGGCCCGCTCGTCGGCCGTCCCGTGCACAACACCCGGGCGTACGTGCTGGACGCGCGGCTGCGCCCGGTCCCGCCCGGCGTCACCGGGGAGCTGTACCTCGCGGGCGCGGGCCTGGCCCGCGGCTACCTCGGCCGCCCCGGTCTGACGGCCGAGCGCTTCACCGCCGACCCGTACGGCCCGCCCGGGACCCGGATGTACCGCACCGGCGACCTGGCCCGCTGGACCGAGGACGGCCTGCTGGACTACGCCGGCCGCTCCGACGACCAGGTCAAGATCCGCGGCTACCGGGTCGAACTCGGCGACGTCGAGGCGGCGTTGGCGACCCACGAGGCGGTCGCCCAGGTGGTGGTCGTCGCCCGCGAGGACCGTCCGAGGAGCCGCCGGCTGGTCGGCTACGCGGTGCCCGCCGAGGGCGCCGCCGCGGACCCTGCCGCCCTGCGCGCCCACGTGGCGGGCCGCCTGCCGGAGTACATGGTGCCGGCCGCCGTGCTCGTCCTGGACCGGCTCCCGCTGCTGTCCAACGGCAAGCTGGACCGCAAGGCGCTGCCCGCCCCCGACCTCACGGCGGCGAGCGGCGGCCGGCCGCCGCGGACGGACAGCGAGCGGGTCCTGTGCGCGGTCGTCGCCGACACGCTCGGGCTGCCCCCGCGGGCCGTCGGCGCCGACGACGACTTCTTCGCCCTCGGCGGCGACAGCATCGTCGCGATGCAACTGGTCAGCCGGCTCCGCGCGGCGGGCCTGCGGGTCACCCCGCGGCAGATCTTCCAGCACCGCGACGTCGCCTCGCTGGCGGCGGCGGCCGTACCGGTACGGCCCGCCGACGCGGCCAGGACCCACGACGACGGCACCGGCGCCGTCGCGCTCACCCCGATCATGCACGCGCTGCGCGAACGCGGCGGTCCCATCGCCGGCTACCACCAGGCCGCCCTGCTGCGGACGCCCGCGGCGCTGGGGGAGGCCGGGCTGCTGGCGGTCCTGCGGGCCGTCGCCGAACGGCACGACATGCTGCGGGCCCGCCTCGAACGCGACCGCGCCGAGCCCGGCGGCGCCGAGGCGTGGACGCTGCGGGTGCCGCCGCCGGCCGAGGCCGACGTGGCGGCCTGGCTGACCCGGGCGGAGGTGACCGGTCTGGACGACGCGGGGCTGCGGGCGGCCATCGCCGAGCACGCCGCCGCGGCGCGGGCGCAGCTCGACCCGGACAGCGGCGCCATGGTGCGGGCCGTGTGGTTCGACGCCGGCCCCGGGCGGCCGGGGCGCCTGCTGTTGCTCGTCCACCACCTGGTGGTGGACGGCGTGTCGTGGCGGATCCTGCTGCCCGACCTCGCCGCCGCGTGGCAGCAGGCCGCGGCGGGCGCGACCCCGCGGCTCGACCCGGTCGAGGTGTCCTTCCGCCGCTGGTCGGAGCTGATCGGCGCGCGGGCGGCGGCGCCCGTCACCGAGGACGAACTGCCGCGCTGGACCGCCGCCCTGGCCGAGGGCGCGGCGCTGCCGCTGGCCCGCCCGCTCGACCCCCGGCGCGACACCGTCGAGACCACCCGCTACCTGTCGCTGACCCTGCCCGCCGACGTGACGGCCCCGCTGCTGAGCCGGGTGCCCGCCGCTTTCGGCGCGACGGTCAATGACGTCCTGCTGACCGCCTTCGCGCTGGCCGTCGCCGACTGGCGGCCCCGGACGACCGGGGCCGGAACCGAGCCGGGGGCCGGGACCGGGGCCGACAGCGCCGTGCTGGTGGACCTGGAGGGCCACGGGCGGGAGGCGGAGATCGCGGGCGACGCCGACCTGTCCCGTACGGTCGGCTGGTTCACCTGCGTCGTCCCGGTCCGCCTCGACCCGGGCGCGATCGACCTCGCCGACGCCTTCGCCGGCGGCCCGGCCCTGGACGCGGCGGTCGCCCGGATCGGGCGGCACCTGGCCGCGCTGCCCGCGGGAGGTGTCGGCCACGGCCTGCTGCGCCATCTGAACCCGGGGACCGGACCGGAGCTGGCCCGGCTCGGCGAACCGCAGATCGAGTTCAACTACATGGGCCGCTTCGACCACCCGGAGGCCGCGGACTGGTCCTACGCCGACGAGGGCGACGCGGCCGACCTCGACGCCGACCCCGGCATGCCGATGTCGCACGCCCTGACCGTCAACGCGCTCACCGAGGACCGCCCCGGCGGCCCGGAGCTGGGCGCCCACTGGGCCTTCGCCGCGGAGCTGCTCACCGAGGACGCGGTCCGCGACCTGGCGCGGACCTGGTTCCTGGCCCTGCGGGCGCTGGTGGACCGCGCCGAACGGCGGCCGTCCTGACCCGCCCGGCCGTCCTGACCCGCGCGGCCACCGCCCGAACCCCGACCACCTGCCCGGCCATCCGCCCGTACATCCGAGAGGAAGACTGACCATGAGCAACCCGTTCGAGAATCCCGACGGCGTCTACAAGGTCCTGGTCAACGACGAGAACCAGCACAGCCTGTGGCCCGACTTCGTCGACGTCCCGGCCGGCTGGACGGTCGTGCACGGACCGGCCGGCCGCCAGGAGTGCCTGGACCACATCGAGGCCAACTGGACGGACCTGCGCCCCAAGAGCCTGCTGGAGTAGGCGGCCGGGCACGCGTGAGGGGGACGGCCCGCCGGGCCGTCCCCCTCACGCGTGTGCGCCGTACCGGTCAGGAAGCGGGCTGCTCCACCTTCGTGGCGGGATTGCCGTCGACCGCCGCGGCGACCTGCGGCACCAGGCGGTCCAGGACGTACGGGATGCTCAGCACGGTCGACAGGGACACCGCGTTGCCGTAGTCGCTGCTCTCCTTGATGAACACCTCGCGGCCCTGCTTGACGACGTTCAGGCCGCCGTAGAGCTTGTCGCCGTGCAGCTTGGTGACGGCCCCCGCGGTGTCCGGGAGGATCCACACCGCGACACCCTGGTCGAGCAGGTCGGTGCGCTCCTTGCTGATGTTGGCGCCGAAGGAGTCGCCGATCACCTTGTCCAGGTCCTTCGGGAGCGTCAGGCCGAGACCGCTGAGCAGCCGGGAGCGCACGTCCTGGCTGCCGTACACGAAGGTGCCCTCGTACGGGGTGGCCATCACCGCCGTGGCGCCGGCGAACTCGGGGTGCGCCTTCTTGGCCGCGGCGAACCGGGCCTCGACGCCGTCGACCAGGCTCGCCGCCTCCGCGGGCCTGCCGAGGGCCTTGCCGATGGTCTCGGTCTGCTGCTGCCACGGGACGCCGTAGTCGTTGAACTCCTTGGGCTGGGCCACGACCGGGGCGAACTTCGACAGCGTCTGGTACTGCTCCTTGGTCAGCCCCGAGTAGACGGCGAGGATGAGGTCGGGCCGCAGCGCGGCGATCTTCTCCATCTGCGGGCCGGTGCCGGTGTCCTTCAGGACGGTCGGCGCCGCGGCGCCGTTCAGCTTGTCCTGCGCCCAGGGGCCGATGGCGCCCTTGTAGCCGCCGAGCCACTCGGTCGTCCCGACCGGCACCTTGCCCAAGGCCAGGACGGCGTCCTGGTCGGTCAGGCCGACGGTGACGACGCGCTTCGGCTCGGCCTTGAGCGTGGTGCTGCCGTACTTGTGCGCGATGGTGACGGGGAAGGCGTCGGGTGAGGCCTTCCCGGTGGCGGAGGGACCGGCGGCGGCGCCGGAGTCCGGGTCCGAGCCGCTGCCGGAGTGGTTCGAGCCGCAGGCAGCCGCCCCGCCCACGAGCAGCATGACGGAAGCCAGCAGTCCGGCGAACCGGGCGGCTATCTGAGCGCGGGACATCACATGATCCTTGTCTTCGTGTGCGGTTCTGTTCGGTGTTCGGTGTTCGGATTCGCCCGGTCGGTCCCGGGGCGTCCCGGGACCGCGCACGGGCGGGTCACACATCGGTGCTGCGGTTCTCCGACCAGGCCCGCCACAGCGCCGCGTACGGCCCTCCGGCGGCGCGCAGTTCGTCGTGGGTGCCGCTCTCGGCCACCCTGCCGTGCTCCAGGACGACGACCCGGTCGGCGGACGCGGCCTGGCTGAGCCGGTGGGCGACGATCAGCGCCGTACGGCCGTCCAGCGCCCGGTCGGCGGCCTTCTCCAGCACCTGGGCGCCGGCGCTGCCCGCCTCCGCGGTGGCCTCGTCGAGCACGGCGACCGGCGGATCGGCCAGCACGAGCCGGGCCAGCGCGAGTTGCTGGGCGCGGTCGGGGGTCAGGCGGTGGCCTCCGTCGCCCACGACGGTCTCAAGCCCGTCGGGCAGGGCCTCGGCCCAGCCGAGCGCGCCGACCCGCTCCAGCGCCTCGCGCAGCTCGCCGTCGGTGGCGCCGGGCCCGGCCAGCCGCAGATTGTCGGTGAGCGGTCCGGCGAAGACGTGCACCTCCTGGGTGACCAGCGCGACGGTGCGGCCCGACTCGACCGGCTCGGCGCCCCCGATGTCGATCCGTCCCGAGGTCGGGCGGTGGATGCCGGCGATGAGTTTGGCCAGGGTGGTCTTGCCCGCCCCGCTCGCGCCGACCAGGGCGACCCGCTCCTTGGGGCGCAGGACCAGGTCCACGTCGTGCAGGACGGGCCGGCCCGGTGTGTAGGCGTGGCCGACACCGGTGAGGGTGACCACCGGTACGGTCCCGGTCTCCTCGGGCGCCGGCTCCTGAGGCGCCCGCGGCGCCGGTTCGTCGACGACCCCGACGAGGCGGGCCAGCCCGGCCGCGGCGGACTGGGCGTCGTCGAGCAGGACCAGCGCGGTGTTGATCGGCCCGAAGAGGCTGTGGAAGTACAGCGCGGCGGCGGTCGCCGTGCCGATCGACACGGAGTCGTCGCGCACCAGCACGAAGCCGACGACGAGCACCGCGGCGAGGCCGAGGTATTCGCCCACGTGCAGCCGGCTGTAGAAGCCCAGCACCAGCCGTACCCCGCGCAGCGTCAGGTCGACCGCCGCGCGCGAGCGCTCGGTGACCCGCCCGGTGTGCCGGTCCTCCAGCCGGTACGCCCGTACGGTGGCCGCGCCCCCGATGCTGTCGAGCAGCTGCTGCTGCTGGGCGCCGGCGGCGATGCGCTCCTTGGCGTACAGCGGGGTGGCCCGGGAGGTGTACCAGCGGGCGGTGTGCGCCTGGACGGGCACCGCCAGCAGCACGGCCACCAGGAACCGCCAGTCGAGCACCGCCAGCGCGCCCAGGGTGAGCAGGATGGCCAGGCCCGAGCGGGCCAGTTCCGGCAGCGCGTGGCGCACCGCCTCCGCCACCCGTGACACGTCCTGGGTCACCCGCGCGGTCAGGTCCCCCGAGCCGGCCTTCTCCAGCCGGTCCAGCGGCAGCAGCAGCGCCCGCTCCACGAACCGCTCGCGCAGCTCGGCCAGTACGGTCTCGCCCAGCTTCGACACGAGCGACATGCCGAGCGCGGTGGTCACGCCCTGCGCGGCGGCGACCAGCGCCAGCAGCACCACGGGCGCGGTGAGCGTGCCGGCCGGCCGGTGGCCGGTGACCAGGTCCACGATGTGGCCCAGCAGCGGCTGCGTGAGCAGGCCCACCGACGTCGCGACCACCATGACGGCGAATCCGGCCCAGGCCAGCGCCCGGTGCGGGCGCAGCAGTTCAAGCATCGCGGCCCGGGTGCGGGCCGGGGTCGCGGTCGGCAGCAGTTCCCTGGTCATGCGAGCACCGCCGCACGGTAGGCGGCGTCGCCGCGCAGCAGGGCGGTGTGGGTGCCCTCGGCGCTGACCCGGCCGGAGTCGAGGAAGACCACCCGGTCCGTGACGGCCAGCAGCGCGGGGCTGTTGGTGACCAGCACCGTCGTGCGGCCGCGCCGGAAGTCCCGTACGCCGCGCGCGATGCGGGCCTCGGTGACCGAGTCGACGGCGGTGGTCGGATCGTGGACGACCAGTACGGGGCGGTCGGCGTTGAGCGCGCGGGCCAGCGCGACGCGCTGGCGCTGGCCGCCGGACAGCGACCGCCCGCCGTCACCGACCGGGGTGTCGGCGCCGAGCGGCAGCGCGCGGGCGACCTCGTCGGCGGCTGCGGCGGCCATCGCACCTTCCGCGGACTCGCCGCCGCCGATGTTGTCGCCGAGCGTGCCCTCGAACAGGTCGGCGTCGTGCGAGGCGACCAGTACGGCCGAGCGCAGGTGCGCCGGATCGAGGTCGGACAGCGGCACCCCGTCGAGTTCGACCGTGCCGGAGACGGGGTCCTCGGTACGCCCCAGGGCGCGCAACAGGGCCTCGCAGGACGCCGGTTCCGTGCTGACCACGCCGAGCAGCTCGCCCGGCGCCATCGTCAGGTCGACCTCCCGCAGCGTCCCCAGGCTGACGGACCGCAGCCGTACTGTGCCGGGCACGGCGTCCGGCAGGCGGCCGTCGCCCGCCACGACGTCGCGGGGCGCGGCGAGCACCGCCGCGATGCGCGACGCCGACGCGCGGGCCTGGGCGAATTCGGCGTTCACCCAGGCGAACACCTCGAACGGCCCGAGCAGGAACATCGCGAGGCCCAGGGCGGACACCAACTGGCCCAGCGTGATGTCGCCCCCGGCCGCGAGCCGGCCGCCGACCAGCGCCACCAGCGCGATGAAGCCGCCGGTCAGCGCCAGCACGACGCCGCCCTGCCAGGCCTCGGCGCGGGCGGCGCGGAGCGTGGCGGCCAGCGAGGCGCGGCTGGTGCGCCGGTAGCGGTCCACAGCCGCGCCCTGCGCCCCGATGCCCTTGAGCACCCGCAGCCCCGACACCAGGTCGGCGGCTATGCCGGAGGCGTGCGCGGCCTGCTCCTGCTCGGCCTCGCTGCGGCGCTCCAGCGGCTTGCTCAGCAGGTGCCCGGCGAACAGCAGGACGGGCGTGCCCAGCAGCACCGTCAGGCCGAGCGGCACGGAGATGAGCAGCAGCGCCACCGCACTCACCACGAGCCCCACCGCGGAGGAGATCCCCGTCGTCAGCGCCATGTTGACGGCGCCGACCCGCTTGGCGTCCTCGGTGGCGATGTTCACCAGCGCGCCCGGCAGCCGTCCGGCCTCCGCGCCGCCGCGCGGGTCGAGCACCCGGCGTACGACCTCCACCCGCAGCTGGTGCGCGGCCTGTTCTGCGGCCCGCTCGCCGGCTCTGGCCCCGAACCGGAAGCTCAGCGACAGCCCCACGTAGACGGCGGCCAGGACGGCCAGCCAGCGCACCAGCGCGCCGGTGTCGCTCCTGGCGACGGCCTGGTCGACCAGGACGCCGATCAGTACCGGTACGAGCGCCTCGCCCAGTTGGTGTCCGGCGGCCAGGACGGCCCCGGTGGCGACGTCCCGCCGCTGCCCTCCGACCGCCTGTGCCAGCACGTCCCGCGACCGCGGTCCCTCTGCTCCCACCGGTGCACCCTCTCCGGAACCAGCCTCACGAATTTAGGTAAGGCTAGTCTAAGTAAGGGTGCCGCGGTCACGGGAATCGGCCCCGGGTTCGGCCGTCCCCCCCGGTGGGTCCGCAACGCCGTTACGGCCGCGGGGCCGGCGTCATTTACGGGTGCCGTGCACGAAGAACACCCGCGGCACGCCCGTGACCGCGCGCTCGGGCACCGGATCGGGCCAGCGGCCGAAGTCGGCGCCGGGCTCGCCCGGCTGGGTGGCCGTCACCGCGAACCCGTGCCGCGCGAACAACTCCTCGGGCTCGTCACTGCCGAACACCCAGGGACAGCCCCAGCCCGCGAAGACCTCCAGGATGTCGCTCATGCCCGGGTGCGTCAGGGCGGCGGTGTTGACGAGGTCCGCGACGACCGTGCTGCCGGGCGCGGACAGCGCCGCCACCCGGTCCAGGACGCGGTCGACGTCCGGCGCGGGCAGGTAGTAGAGCAGCCCCTCCAGCAGCCACAGCGACGGCAGTTCCGGCCGGTAGCCGGCCGCCGCCAGCTCGTCCTCCCACGCGGGATCCGTCAGGTCCACCGGCACGGTGATGCGGGGCGTCCGTGGCGCCACGCCCTCCAGCCGGGCGGCCTTGAAGTCCAGCACCGCCGGGCGGTCGATCTCGAAGTAGCCGAGGTGGGAGGGCAAGTCCAGCCGGTAGGCCCGCGAGTCCATGCCGGCCGGTGCCAGCACGATCTGCGCCAGCCCCGGCTGCTGGGCGGCGGTGGTCAGCAGGTCGTCGAAGAAGCGGGTGCGGATGGCGTTGTAGTCGGGGGTGCTGGGCAGGGTGCGCGACCCGTCGCGGCGGAAGGTGGCGGCGCGTATCTCGCCGAACAGCGCGGGACCGGCGTCGCCGACCAGCAGGGCGGCATAGGGGTCGTCGTACAGCCGGTCGTCCCTGGCGGACTCGGCGGCCCGCAGGGCGGCGGTGAGCAGCGAGGTGCGCTCCACGGCAGTGGTGAGATCGGTCATGACGCGAGCGCCTCCGGTGTGCACGGTGCGTCCCGCCCGGCCGGTGCGGCCTGCGGGTCCTGATCGGTGGCCGGTGCGGCCTGCGAATCCAGCGCCGCCATGACGGCCCGCGCGGTGCGCTTGACGCCGTCGCGTACGGCGATACGGGTCACCGGCAGCGCGGCGACCTCTTCGAGCATCAGCTCGCGCAGCCGCCGCTGGTAGGCGTCGAAGGCGGGCCAGGTGGGCCGGGCACCGCTGTATTCGAGCGGGTTGAGCCGCGCGCCCCGGCCGCTGCGCTTCCAGCAGGACCGCGGGTCGCCGTCCAGATAGAGCACCCGGTCCGGCTGCGGGAAGCCGCGCCACCAGGCGACCATCGGATCGGACACCTCGGCGAGACGGCACTTGGCGAGGATCTTGTAGTAGTACGAGTCCATGACCACCGGACGGCCGTCGCCCGGGCCGGCGCCGCCGTCCGCGGCGGCGATCTGGTCACGCAGATGGATCACCGCGGTCTGCAGCAGTCCGGCCAGGAAGTCGTGGGAGTAGTCGCGGCCGAGCGCGGGGAGCACGTCGTCCACGACGTTGTGCCGCAACTGGGCGATCAGCCGGTACTCCGGTCCGAGCAGGGCGCCGTCGGTGGAGACGCACCGCCAGTCCGGCCTGCTGCGGGCGATCTCGGCCATGACGGACGACTTGCCCGCGCCGTCGGGACCGAGCAGCACCACGAACGCGCTGGGCATGGCATCTCGCCTTCGCTGTGAGCCTGCCGTTCGCACGGTGCGGCGGACCGGGTGGGGACTGAGGGTGGTGCGGCGGGATCCGGCGCCGCGGCGCCGGCGGTCCGACGGCCCTTCACAGCAGTCGGCGGGCGCCGCCCCGGTGCGCGGACCTCACACTGTGCGGATGAGGCCCGCGCACCGGGCGGCGGTCGGGTCCGGCGGGTGCCTGGCGGGGCAGGCGCGGCAATCGGCGGCGGGCGCCCCCTGGAGGGCCGCCGCCTCAGTACCCGGGTCGGGTCATGGCAGGGTCACCACCTGGGCGGCGTGGGCCAGGCCCGCGCCGAAGCCGACGAGCAGCGCGAGGCCGCCGCTGGAGGCCGCGCCCTGGGACAGCAGCTGGTCGATGGCCAGCGGGACCGACGCGGCGGAGGTGTTGCCGCTGGTGACGATGTCCTTGGCCACGGCGGTGTGCGGGGCGAGCCCCAGGGAGCCGGCGGCGACATCGACGATGCGGGCGTTGGCCTGGTGGGGCACGAAGGCGGCGAGGTCGGCCACCTCCACCCCCGCTTCCGCCAGCGCCTGCCGGGAGATCTCCGGCACCGAGCGGGTCGCCCAGCGGAAGACCTCGGGGCCGGTCATCCGCAGGGTCGGCCAGGGACCTTGCGTGTTCCTGGCGTCCAGCCAGGTGCGGTCGTGGGCGATCATGTGGTGCCGCTCGCCGTCCGCGCCCCACACCACCGGGCTGATGCCGGGCGTCTCGGACGGGCCGACCACCACCGCCCCCGCGCCGTCGCCGAACAGGAACGCGGTGCCGCGGTCGGTGGGATCGATGATGTCGCTCATCTTCTCCGAGCCGACCACCACCACGGTACGGGCGGCGCCGGAGCGGACCAGCGAGTCGGCGAGCCCCAGGGAGTAGCAGAAGCCCGAGCAGGCGGCGCTGATGTCCAGCGCGCCGGCGGAGCGGGCGCCCAGCAGATGGGCCACCCGGGGCGCGGCGGTCGGCGCCTGCTCCAGGAAGGACATGGTGGCCAGCAGCACCATGTCGACCTCGTCGGGGTCCGTGCCCGACTGGGCCATCGCCTTGCGGGCCGCCTCCGCCGCCATGGTGATGACGGTCTCGTCCGGGCCGGCGAAGCGCCGGCTGGCGATACCCGACCTGCGGCGGATCCACTCGTCGCTGGAGTCGATACGGGCGCAGATCTCGTCGTTGGTCACCACCCGGGCCGGCCGGTACACCCCGACGCCCAGGATGCGGGCCCCGGGCCGCTGCTCGGCTGAGCGCAGCCGGCCCATTACGCCTCCGTCCCGACCGTGGCGGCGGCGGACGCGGTCACGGCGGTCAGCTCGCCGTTCTCGTAGCGCTGCTTGCACGCCCGGCGCTGCACCTTGCCGCTTGAGGTCTTCGGCAGCGCCCCGCGCCGTACGACCAGGACGACGTCCGGAGTGATCCGGTGCATGCCACGTACGGCGTCGTAGACCCGCAGCCGCAGGGTTTCGGCGCCCAGCGACTTCAGCAGCCGCCCGTCCGCCTCGACGACCACCACGAGCTGCTCGCGCTCGCCGTCCTCGGAGGAGAAGGCCACCGCGCAGTTCGGGTGCAGACCGGGTACGGCCCGCTCGGCGGACAGTTCGAGGTCCTGCGGGTAGTGGTTGCGGCCCTTGCGGATGATGACGTCCTTCAGCCGTCCGGTGACGTACAGCTCGCCCTCGTGCAGGAAGCCGAGGTCGCCGGTCCGCAGATAGGTCTCGCCCGAATCGTCCGCGCCCGCGACCCGCGCCCGGAAGGTCTCCTCGCTCACCACCGGACGCCCCAGGTAACCGCCCGCCACGCAGGGGCCGTTGATCCAGATCTCGCCGACCCGGTCCTCGGGGAGGACCTCCCGCTCCGCGGGGTCCACGATCCGCACCCGGGTACGGCCGACCGTACCGCCGCTGCTGACCAGGGGCACGGCGCCCTCGGCGGCCTCGCCGACGGGCTGCGCGTTGCCCTCCCGCAGGGCCTCGGCGGACAGCCACTGGACGACCGGCTCCCGGTCCTGGCGGGTGCCGGTGGCCTTGAGGGTGTTCTCCGCCAGCCCGAAACCGGGGCACATGGCGCGCGGGTCGAAGCCGTACGGCGCGAACGCCTCGGTGAACGACCGCACGGTCGCCCAGCGCACCGGCTCGGCCCCGTTGGCGGCCACCCGCCAGCGGGACAGGTCGCCCACGTCGCCGGTCTTGCCGTCGGCGGCGGCCCGCGCGCACAGCTCGTAGGCGAAGCTGGGCGCCGCCGCGTGCGTACCGCCGAAGCGGGCGATGGCCTCCAGCCAGCGGGCCGGGCGGCGGATGAAGGCGTCGGGGGCCATCAGGTACGAGGGGATGCCCGCCCACAGCGGCAGCACGATGCCGAACAGCATGCCCATGTCGTGGAAGAGCGGCAGCCAGTTCACGACGGTGCCGTCCGGCTCGCACGGCCACAGCTCGTCGGTCTCGACCACGTTGGCCAGGAAGTTGGCGTGGCTGACCACCACTCCCTTGGGGTCGCCCGTGGAGCCCGAGGTGTACTGGAGCAGCGCGGTGTCGTCGGGACCCGGGGGAGCCGGCACGGGCGCGTCGGGGCTGTACGCGAGGGTGTCGGTGGCCAGGAAGGTGAGCCCGTCCAGTTCGGGCATGTCGCCGAAGCGCTCCTGGAGGTCGTGGACGACCTCGGCGGTGCTCAGGACGGTCGTGGTGCCGGAGTCGTCGGCGATCCGGCGCAGCCGCTGGACCTCCTCACGGCGCCGGGGCACCTGCACCGGGGCGCAGGCCACGCGTCCGTACATGCACCCCAGCAGGGTCCGTATGAACTCCAGGCCCGAGGGGTACAGCAGCACGGCGTTGCGGCCGGACAGGCCCGCGGCCGCGAACGCGGCGGCCCGCAGGCCGACGTCGCTGTAGAGTTCACGGTAGGTGAGCGCCTCGTGCGGTTCCTCGCCGTTGCGCAGGAAGACATAGGCGGTTTCGTCGGGCTGCTTCTCGCTGCGCAGCCGCAGGGCGTCGGGAAGGGTGCGCACGCCCACGGTCGGATGCGGTCCGGTGGTGCTCACGGTCAGATCTCCTTGTTGGCCGGTCGTCGTGCACAGAGGCGGGTGGTTGGCGGCGGGCCTAGGCGGCGTGCTGCCCGTCCGGGACGGGACAGCCGCCAGCCAGGCGCCGTTCGCCGTCCTCTAGCTCGTTCTGCGTGTCGGAAGCCTCGGAAATCTTCACGTCGACGGGATTGCTCATGGAAATTCTGCTCCCCATCTCTTCGCAGGTACGTGCCGGTAGGCAGAAGTGCGACGTCGAGAATCCGCGCAGAATGCGGTCCGGGCATGGTCGGGGGCCGGTGACGATCGGTCAGGCCCACCCGGGTCAGGACGGGAGACTCTCCCTGACGAAGTGACCGGCGCGGTTACTCGTCGTCGGCGAGAGCGTTGATTCTCACGGCCATGTTTCCCGAGGGATGCTGGTTCTCGTACATCAGCTGGTGCAGCTTCCCTATCTCCGCGAAGTCGCCCTCGTAGCTGAGGCAGGGATCGACGTCCCCCCTCGCGACCAGCTGGGTGAGTTCGTGGCACTGCCGCAGGTTGAAGCCGTGCGAGCCCTGCAGCCTCTTCTGCCGCATCCACAGGAACCTCAGGTCGACGTCGCCGTGGTATCCGGTCGTGCCGCCGCACAGGACGACCATGCCGGAGCTGTCGCACAGGTAGATCGAGGTGGGGATGGTGTTCTGGCCGACGTGCTCGAAGACGATCCTGGGGGCCCGGCGCTCGCCGAGCTTCTCCCAGAACTCGGTCCCGAAACGCCGGACCTCCTTCATCCAGCCGCCGAACGCGTTCTGGTCGGAGATGTCGGGAAGCCGGCCCCAGTGGTGGTAGGCGCTGCGGTCGATCACGCCCTGGGCGCCCAGCTTCAGGCAGTAGTCGGCCCGGTCGGCGCTCGACACGACGGCGATCGGGGTACCGCCCAGCGCCCTGGTGATCTGGATCGCCATGGAGCCCAGGCCGCCGGAGCCGCCCCAGATCAGGACCGGGTCACCGGGCCGGACCACATTGGGCTGCCACCCGGTCAGCTGCCGGTACGCGGTCGCGCCCGACAGGACGTACGCCGCCGCCTCTGCCCAGGTGAGCCGCTCCGGCTTCGGCACGCACTGGAAGTCGCCCACCAGCGCGAACTGGGCGAAGGAGCCGAAGTTCGTCTCGTACCCCCAGGCCAGGTTCGAGGCCGAGGCCATGGGATCGGCCCCCAGCCTGATGTCCTGCGAGGTCTCGTCCCACACACCGCCCGAGACGACGACGTGGTCGCCGATCTTGACATTGCGCACACCGTCGCCGACGGCCCAGACGATTCCCGAGCACTCGGACCCGCCGATGTGGAAGTCCTCGACCTCGCCCTTGCGCTGCCGGGCGCCGATGACGTCGACCGGCTTGCCCAGCGACGCCCACACGTTGTTGTAGTTGATTCCGGCGGCCATCACGTACAGGAGCACCTGCCCCCGCCCGACCGCGGGAACATCGACGACCTCGGACTGGAAAGCCTGGTCGGGCGGGCCGAACCTCTCACGTCTGATGACCGACGCGTGCATCTTCCGCGGCACTACGCCGGTGGGGGGCATCTCGCCGAGGCCGTACAGTTCCTTCACTTTGAAATTCCTAACATTCTCGGAATGTGGGCGACAGTGTCCGAACTGAGAATTTCGTGGACCTGTGGTGTTGCGCCTATTTGGCCACCGGCACCGAGGTCAGCATCTCTTCCACTGCCGCCAGCACATCGCTCGTCGCCGTCGCGGCCGAGGGGACGATGTCGGCCATGAGGAGAAAGCCGTGTGTCAGGCCGAGCGCCGGTATGTGCCGCACCGTCACACCGGCGGCGGCGAGCCGGTCCGCCAGCTCGACACCCTCGTCGTGCAGCGGGTCGAACTCGGCGGTGCAGACCACCGTCGGGGCCAGCTCGCGGAGGTCGGCGTTGAGCAGGTCGATCGCCGGATCGGTGTGGTGCTCGGGCTCGGTCAGGTACTGCTCGTAGTACCAGCGCAGATCGTCGACGTCGCCCAGGTAGCCCGTGGCGTACGTGCGGATGGACTCCGACCTCATGGCGGGGTCGGCCGGCGGGTAGACCAGCAGCTGGGCGGCGAAGGTGATGCCGTCGTTGTCGCGCTCGTGCATCGAGATCCCCACCGACAGACCGCCGCCCGCGCTGTCGCCGGCGATGACGTGCTCGCGCCCGGTGAAGGTCGCCGCGGCCCATTCGGCGGCGACGATGCCGTCCTGGAGCGGGCCGGGATGCGGGTGTTCGGGCGCGCGCCGGTAGTCGACGGAGACGACGACCGCGCCGAGCGCGGTGGCGATCCGGCGGCACACCGAGTCGTGGGTGTCGATGTCGCCGACCGTCCAGCCGCCGCCGTGCAGGAACGTCACCAGCCGGCCCCGGTCGGCGAGTGGCAGGTATGTGCGGACCGCGAACTTGCCGCCGTCCAGGCCGTCGAGTAACTGGTCCGTCACCGAGGCGACCGGCACCGGCTCGGCACCGCCGCGCGAGCGGGTCGCGCTGTCGGCGTACCGGCGGCGTACCTGCTCCAGGGTCAGCGTGCGCGCCGGGGCCGGTCGATCGACAGCCTGCCACTGGATCAGGGCGCGAATAAAACGGTCCATCGGCACGAGAGTCTCCTCGGGTCACACCGGCGCAGGATTCAGCGGTTCGGGTCCGCACCGCCGGTGGTGCGGGGCATACGGATACAGCGGGACCGAGCGCGCCGGCCCCGTCGGGCAGGACCGGCGGGCCTCCGACCGCCGTCGCCATCGTCGACGGGTCGGTAACCGGTCCCGGTGCGCCGGCCGCCATGAGTCCGCGGCTGTCTTGTGCGGTCGGCCCGCCGCCGCGACCGGCCGTCCCCGCGTGCGGCGCACCCGGGGAGCTCGATCCGGTCGGCGGCGGCCGGCGACGTGATCAGGTGCCGTCCGGCGGCGCCGGGTGCCCCGGCGCCGTGGACAGCGGCAATCGGCTGTCCCGCTGCGACCTCACCACTCGACCAGCGTGAGGCCGATCGAGACCCCGCCGCCCATGCCGAGGAAGAGGACCTGGTCGCCCTTGCGCAGAGCGCCGGAGCGCGCGGCGCGGTCCAGGGTCAGCGGGATCGACGCGGAACCGGTGTTGGCGAACCTGTCCACCGTGCGGTGCAGCGTCGCCTTCGGCAGGTCCAGCCGCGCCACCAGCTCGTCGAGCATGACGCCGTTGGGCTGGTGCGGGACCACGTGGTCGATGTCGGCCGGCAGCACCGCGCTGTCGTGCAGGAACTGCTTCACCAGGCCCGGCACGGTGGCGTTGGCGAATTCCCTGGCGGTCCTGCCGTCCATGGCGAAGTAGTGCAGGCCGGCCTCGTGCGTGGCCGGGTCGTAGGGCTTCCTGCTGCCGCCCGCCTCGACCTGGATGAGGTCGGTCATCTCGCTGTAGAAGTGGAACGACGACCGCTGGATGCCGCGGCCGGATTCGGCGGGACCGACGACCGCGGCGCCGGCGCCGTCGCCGAACAGCACGGTGGTCCTGCGGTCGGCCGGGTTGAGGATGCGCGAGTACACGTCGGCACCGATGGCCAGCCCGTAGCCGCCGGACTTGGCGACCAGCGCGTTCACCACGTCCAGGGCGTACACGAACCCGGCGCACACGGCGTTCACGTCGAACGCCGCGACCCCGTTGCCCGTCCCGCCCAGGTTCTTGTGCACGAAGGCGGCTGTGGCCGGCTGCTGCTGATCCGGCGTCGAGGTGGCGACGACGATGCAGGACACCTGGTCCGCCGTGATCCCGGCGGCCTCCAGCGCCTGCCGCGCCGCACCGGTGGCCAGATCTGAGGTGGCCTGGCCCGGTTCGGCCCAGCGGCGCTCACGGATGGCCGTCTTGCGCTGGATCCACGCGTCGTCGACACCGGCCGGCGCACCGACCTCGTCGTTGGACACCACACGATCCGGGACACACGATCCGGTACCGAGGATCGCGACGGAACCCGCATGCACGCTCATCGGCAGTCTCATTCCGTGACGTCGGCGGGCAGGGCGAAGTCCGTGGTGACCTCCGGCCAGTCCGGAACGGTCTCGATCTCGATCGCCGCGACGGTCAGCGAGTAACCGCCGCCGGCACTGACCAGGAGCACCTGGTCGCCCTGCTTGAGCTGCTTCTTCTCCACCACGCGGGTCACGCCCGCGATCAGGTCGCCGGCGCCCAAGTGCCCGGTGAAGCGGCCCCAGTCCATCAGGGTGCGGTCGGAGGTGATGCCCAGCGGCTGGAGGAACTGGACCTGCATCAGGCCGTGGCCCATGTTGGGCATCAGGATCTTGGCGAAGTCGTCGAGCTTGTGCCCGGTCTTGTCGAGCACCGAGCCGACGAGGGCCACCAGCGCGTCCTCGCAGTGCTTGAGCACGAACTCCTTGCCGACCACTTCCAGATACGACTTCTTCGGGCTGCGCAGGTCGTGGGTGACCTCGCCGAAGGAGCTGGTGAAGGGCTCGGAACCGCGCCACAGCGGTTCGATGACGGCGTCGGTGACCGACTGGACGGCGAGGATACGGGCGAAGCCGCCGGTCTTGGACAGCACCATCGCGGTGGAGCCGTCACCGCCGACGATGCCGTACGCACCGCGCCAGCGGTTGATGCCGGGCGCGCTGAAGCGGTCCGCGGTGGACACCATGGCGCTGGTGCCGCGGCCGGCTTCGAGCTGGCCCACGGCGAAGTCGAGCGCCGCCATGCCGCCGTTGGACAGGCCGTCCAGGTTCACCGAGAAGGCATTGGTGATTCCCAGCTCGCGCTGTATGTAGGACCCGGAGGTCCAGCCCCAGTCGCGGCCCTGGTGGTAGAGCGACGCGTGCACCATCAGGTCGACGTGGCCGTCGACCACGTCCGCGGCCCGCTCCAGGGCCCGGCGCGCGGCGATGACCCCCATGTCGGGCACCGAGATCTCATCCGTGGCGGCCGGCAGACAGACGATGTTATTGACCTTAAAATCGTCCTCGGTGTACCTGCCGTCGGCCACCGCTTCCTTGCCCGATTCGGCCGGCGGAATCCAGGCCGCAGCCGACGTAATGTAGACAGGGGTACTCATTTTCTACTTCCTCCGAGTTTGATGCCTGTCCGATTTCGATGCCCGCGGCGCGGAAAGCTTTCGGACACTGAAATTTCGGACCGATCCGGTTATATCGGCATCGCGTCGGGATCGCCTGATCCGTGGTCACCCGGCACGAGAACGCTCAGCGATCCGGCCCGTCAGATCGCGAGCACGACGCGCGACGCTGCGGGGCTTCGCCGACCGCCACCATCACCTGACTGTTTGCACAACAGTCCCGCCCAACGAGTCCGCCCACCCCTTCAATGAGCGTTTCACCGGAATATAGTCCACGCTACTGCTTCCGTCCCGATCATTCACATATGAGTTTCTCATGACTTACGGTTAATCCTGCACGTCACGAGAAGCCCCCGGGCGGCCAACACCACGGCCGACTTCTTACCCCGCCCGCAGCCGGACCCTGTCATATTCTTTCCGGTTGCCTTCCCGGGTGGACGGCGATGCCACGGACTTGCCGTCGGCCGATTCCGAGCGTGAATTCGGAGCCGACGGCGAGTGGCGATCTCATGAACACCGGGGAGGGTGCATCCGGTCCCGCCGGACGGCGCCGCGGCGCATCCGCGGCGATCGGGGCGGCGGCGCGGCGCGGCGCGGGCCTGGCGGTGCGCGCGGGCGGCCAGGCCCGGCCGGCCGGCGGGCGGCGCCGCTGCGGTGCGTCGGGCAGCATACGCGGCGACGCGCATATCGCGGTGCCTCCCAATTCGCCGTACTGATCGGACCCGGGCGGGAACAGAGCAGACGACAGTTTCACACGCGGCGACTGGGGAGATCCTGGATGCCGGTGGCGCCCGACGGGGGAGACATCACGCCCTGTCGGAGAGGAGTCACCTTGCGTAGCCATCGGGGCCTGTGCGTGGCCCGCGTGCGGGGGCGCCGGTGCTGGTCTGGACGACCGCGGCTGTCCATACAGACGGCATACATACTTCGCCCAGCCGGGCTGTCCCAGAATGACGACGGCTGCGCCGGACGACCTTCGCGCGCAACCAAATGGGTCCTTCGGTAAGCCCTAGGGGACGTACATGTTCGCACTGGACAGCCACAAGAATGGCGCCGCACCCGCCGACCCCTTTCTGTCCATGACAGAAAGGGTTACTTCATGGCTCGGGGTCGCTCCCGAGAAGCTTTACGTCTTCTTGGTGCGCGGCGGGCGGAGCCGCGTGCTAGCGTCGTTCTTTTGCGACGGCTCGCCGGTCCGACCGGCGGGCTTTTTCGGTTTTACCGACCGGACTCCATATCGCCTCGGGCCGCTCCGCCTTCGTGTGTGGTGCGGGGCGGATTAGAGATCGACCTGCGGAAGTTTCGTCACATGGAAACTATTACCGGCCGCGAGTTGCCTGCTCGTGGCTCAATAGGTGGTCGAGAAACTACATTGGGGGACCGAGTGGGAATCGATGTATTGGTGTCCGACGACCTGCACTTGTCTCGCTTCGCGCTCACTGCACTGCTTGAGCGGAACGAGGAGATCCGGGTCGTCGGATCAGCGGACAGCAGTCTTGACGCACTGGAGTTCGCCGAATCGCACAGACCTGACGTGGTGATCATCAGCTTCGAGGGCGCGGACAGCGACGCGATAGCGAATGCCGAGAAGGTCGCGAGCCTGCCCGGCTGCCGGAGCATGCTGCTCGCCACGGCCTTCACCCGATCGGTCGTCCGTCAGGCCTTCGCCGCCGGCATCGGCGGCATGGTGGAGCGGAGTGTGCCGCCGCGTCAGTTCTTCGAGGCCATCCACCGTGTGCACCAGGGTGAACGGGTCTTCGACGCGGAACTGACGGTCGCCGCGCTGGTCAACGGGGACTGCCCGTTGACGATGCGGGAATTCTCGGTGCTCGAACACGTCTCCCGGGGCGACACGGTGGTCGAGATAGCAGCGCGGCTGCACCTCTCGGAGGGCACCGTGCGCAACTACCTGTCGTCCATGGTGGCAAAGCTGGGGGCACGCAACCGGATTGACGCACTGCGGATAGCCCGGGATTCTCACTGGATCTGAGTGCCGCTGAATAGGGCAGTGCCGTCGGGGAACTCCTGACGCGCGCGGCCCTATTTTAGCGATTGGTCACAATAACCTCACCGGCATCCTCCGTCAACTGTCCATGCCTGCGGCCGGCATAGCTCGCCCCGTCGGGCGCAGAATCTAGATGTACCATCCGTGTGCCGCCGACGCAATGGCTTGCGGAACACGTATCGCGTTCCGTTTGAATGAGTTCTTAATAATCCAATGCGTGATTCTCACCTCCCCCTGCCGGCCGCTGGAGGGTTTAACCGCGGCCGTGCTAGCGTCACCGGGTTGACGCCGTTTCGCCCGGGCGAATGCGGACGGGGATATTCCGCCGTGGACGCCGAAGCGGCGGGGCCGGGACACGGCCGGACGCGGTTGCCGCCGGCGCCGAGGCGGTCGCGCAGCCGCGGTCCGGGGTTCGCGGTCCCGCGCCGGTCCTGGAGCGGACCGGCGCGCAGGACACCGCGGTGCGCCCGGACGTGCAGCGGGGGAGCGCCGATCGCCGGCGCTACGAGCGGCACGGACGCGCCGTGGGGTCCCACGACCCGGTCGACGTCTTCATGACGCGCTCGCCGGGGGCGCTGCCGGGGGCTCCGGCATCACCCTGACCTGCGGCGGCTGCCCGGTGCTCGCCAGCGCCTGGGCGAGCAGTCCGTCCACGAAGGCCCGTAGCGCCTGGGGGTAGGTGTCCCGCCAGGCCATCGAGGCCCACTGGTCGCCGAGCGCGGCCAGGCGCGGCAGCTGCGACGAGTCGAGGCTGCTGATGAAGTCGTCGATGTAGTCGGGCCGCTCGTTGTTGGCACGGGTGCGGGCGGAGTGCGCGCGCACCAGGATCTCGCCGACCATGTAGTACCAGAGGCTGCGGAAGACGTGGACGGCCTGCTCCGGCGTGCACCCGTGGTCGATGGCCCCGGCCACGATGGTTTCCACCAGCCACAGGGCCGAGTCACCCAGCCGGGCGATGAAGCCGTCGGTCGTGAGGACCTCGGCGGCCCACGGCCAGGCAGCCAGCGCGTCGTGGATCGCGGTCGCGGCCGCGATGATCCGCTCCCGCGGCTCGCTGGGCAGGTCGGGGTGCGGGATCTGCTCGGCGTACTCGTGGATCAGCAGGAACAGCAGGTCTTCCTTGTCCCGCACGTGGTGGTACAGGGTCGTCGCCCCGATGCCGATCTCACCGGCCAGTCCGCGGATCGTCAGCTTCTCCCAGCCGTCCCGATCGATGAGCCGGCGGGCCCCGGTCAGGATCTGGGTACGGGAGGTCACGGGTGGTCGGCCTACACGGCCGTGCGGTGCGTTGGTTTGGGACACCGTCTCATCATGCCCTTCCGCGAAACCTGATGCCTTCGGCCCCTGCGCTCGACAGCGAGCCGGTCCCGGTGATAATTTCAGAACCTGTTCGAAAATTCTACTGGAGAAGAACGCAGAGGGACTGGGTTGCGGTGACGAACACGGAATCAGCAAGCGAAAAATCGGTCATCGACCGCACTGCCAGGCCAGGGCTCACCCTTGCCGCGGTGGCTGTCGTGCAGTTCATGGTGTCGCTGGACCTGTCGGTCGTGAACGTCGGACTGCCGAAGATCGGCGCCGGCCTCGGCTTCAGCGACCTGGGTCTGACCTGGGTCATCCACGCCTACGCCCTGACCTTCGGCGGGCTGCTCCTGCTGGGCGGCAAGATCGCCGACCGGTACGGCCACAAGCGGATCCTGCTGATCGGGCTGCCCATCTTCGGCCTCGCCTCCCTCGCCGGCGGCTTCTCGCAGGAACCGGGCCAGCTGGTGGCCGCGCGCGCCGTCCAGGGCGTCGGCGCCGCCGCACTGGCCCCGGCCGCACTCGCGCTCCTTGTCTCGACCTTCCCCGAAGGCAAGGAGCGCGTGAAGGCCTTCGGTGTGTGGAGCGCGGTGAACGCCGCGGGCGGCGCGCTCGGCGTCCTCATCGGCGGTCTGCTCACCCAGTACGCCGGCTGGGAATGGGTCATGTTCGTCAACGTCCCGATGGCCGCCTTCGCGCTGTACCTGGCCTGGCGCGGTATCGCCGCCGACCCGCCCGCCTCGCGCCGCGGCCGCCCGGACGTGCTCGGCGCGGTCCTGGCCACCGCCGGCATGGGCCTGCTGGTGTTCGGTGTCGTCCGCACCGACCAGCACCCGTGGGGCTCGACGGTCACCCTGTCGACCCTGGCCATCGCCGTGGTCCTGCTGATCGCCTTCGTCTGGGTCGAGAAGACCACCCGCCGCGACCCGCTGATCCGGCTCGGCCTGTTCACCAACCGCTCGGTCGCCGGCGCCAACGCCTACACGCTGCTGCTCGGCGGTGTCATGGCCTCGGCCTTCTACTTCGTGTCCCTCTACCTCCAGCGGGTGCTGGGGAACAGCGCGGCCAGGACCGGCGTCGAGTTCCTGCCGTTCGCCCTCGGTGTCGTCGTCGGCTCCGTGATCGCCGTCAAGCTCGGCTTCAAGCTGGCCCCCCGGGTCATCCTGGTCGCCGGTGGAGTGCTGACCGGGCTCGGATTCCTGTGGTTCGGCCAGATGAGCGCCAACGGCTCCTTCACCGCCGATGTGCTGGGCCCGTCGATCGTCACCAGCATCGGCATCGGGCTCTGCCTCGCACCGGCCGTCTCCGTCGCCACCGCCGGCGTCGCGGCCCACGAGACGGGCAGTGCCTCAGGCCTGCTCAACAGCGCACGCCAGATCGGCGCCTCGCTCGGCCTCGCGGCCCTGGGCACCGCCGCTCACGACCACACCGGCAAGATCGACACGCCCGCGGCCCTCAACGACGGGTACGCGTTCGGCATGACCATCGGCGCGATCGTCCTGGTCGCCGCCGTCCTCATCGCCCTCACCGTCCTGCCCCGCACCGGCGCTCCGGTGCCCGCGCAGCAGGAGGACCGGGACCTGGCCACCGCCCGGGACTGACCGGGCGTGCCGCATCCGCACCTGTGCCCGGGCCGTCGTTTCCACGACACGGCCCGGGCACAGGTGCGTCCGGCGGCACGACATCCGAATACCGGCATGCCGGGCGCGACCTCTGGTGACCAAAGACACTCGAAGCCTTTGATCGCGAACAGGGGCCGCGTTCGTGTGCCGTCCCGCGGGGCAGCCGTTCTTCAGTGCCCGCGAACTGCCGGCGGCGGACCGAAAGATGTCAATCCGCGCCGCGCGAACATTGATTTCTCCAAACCTTATATGTGAAACGCATGAGTACGTATGCAAAAATAATCTGTTGCGAGGCGATCTCCGACTGGTACCGTCGAGATCGTTCCGCAGATTCGGTCAGTGAGCTAGCGGGAATGTTCACAAATAACTGGATCGATCACTGTGGACATCCGCAACAAAACCGTGGTGTCGTGGCGATGATGGGTGCCGAGTCGTCGGCGCGGTCATTTTGCCTGGAAGGATAGACTGTGCCACACCAAGCTGTAACCTTGAATACCCCCTGGGAAAAAATAGCGAATTCGATAGAATTCATTCCCGCCGAGTATTCTAGTAAGATCCAGTCGGAATCCGTGGCGCGGGAAATGCTGCGCTGCGAAACGGCGGAGATCGACAGGCTTGTCGACGCGGGCCTGCCGTTCGAGAACCGCTCGGGTGTGCGCTATTTCGACGTCAGCGATCTTTACAACCTCGGCATGTATTCGAACAAGACGAATACGCAGCCGGAGCTCGCATTCCGTATGCTCTTCCGGTTCGCCGGCCGGTCGGTCGACGACCTGCTGTGCGAGAAGTCGTGGGACTTCCGGGTCCAGCTGGAATGCACCGAGTGCGACGGTGTCGCGCCGTGGCGTTTCGAGGCGCCCGACGTCGTCCGGTTCGGGGGACGCATCGTCGGCGGCGAGGCTCCGGAGCCCGGTTCGGGAACCGCCGAGTACGCGGCGACGGTCACCACGACGGGCGTGCGGACTCCGCTGGTCTCCTCCGAACTGCGGCGGCTGACCCGCGAGTACCTCGACGCCGGCTACCGCTGGCAGATGATCCCCGTCGCCATGCAGGCCGACTACGAACTGGTCCACGAGCTGGGCGCGACGAGCTGCATCGCGGCGAGCCTGCTGCTGGCCGAGCGCTTCCGCGCGGCCGGCTACGAGGCCGAGGCGAAGCGCGGCTGGTTCTGCGGAGTGCTGGGCGGCGCCCTCGACCTGCCGCACGCGTGCGTGGAGGTCCAGGACGACGACGGTACGTACAAGACCGTCGACATCGCCAAGGCGCAGCTGGCAGCACGGCTGTCGCCGAACACCGGGGATTTCCAGGAGCTGTGCCTCGGGTCGATCTACAACAAGGTCATTCCGTCCACCGCTTCCGGTAATGCGTCCTTTGGGTATCACGAATGTGGTTCACAGCTGCCGGTCCATGTGCGCGCGGACATTCGCTCGGCGCGTTGACGCTGAATTTTCGAACCACTCCGTTTGAAAGGGCAAGTGACAATGGCGGTACGTGAGATTGAACCGGTCGTGCTGGAACTCGACCGGTTGGAGCAGCTGGCCGAATCCGGCTATTACAACCCGTACACGATGTTCGACTGGCCGGCGACCATCGAGCCCGACATGCCGTGGATGAGCGAGAGCCTCACCACGCTGGCCGGCACGCCGATGTGGGACGAGCTGACCCGCGAGCAGCAGATCGCCCTGACCAAATACGAGGCGATCAACTTCTTCAGCCTCAACATCCACGGTATCCGTGAGCTGCTGAGCGAAGTCGTGATGCGCATCCACGAGCGGACCTACGCGAACGTCTCGGAGTTCCTGCACCACTTCGTGGGTGAGGAAAACGAGCACATGTGGTTCTTCGCGCAGTTCTGCCTGCGCTACGGCGGCAAGCTGTACCCGGCGCAGCCGACCCTGAAGGCCGACTCGGTGGAGCACCTCTCGAAGGTGGCCCGCGAGCTGGTCATCTTCGCGCGCATCCTGATCTTCGAGGAGATCGTCGACTACTACAACGCGCACATGGCGACCGACCAGTCGCTGCCGCACATCGCCCGTGAGATCAACCGGGTGCACCACCAGGACGAGAGCCGGCACGTCGCGTTCGGCCGGATGGTCTTCACCAACCTGCTCGCCCAGGTCGTCCAGCGCGACCCCGACGAGGTGCCGGTGGTCGCCGAATACCTGGAGAGCTACCTCCAGTACAGCATCGGCACCCTCTACAACCCGGCCGCCTACCGCGACGCGGGCATCCCGGACGCGCTGGCGCTGCGGCGCCGCGCGCTGGAGCACCCCGCCCGCATCGAGGCGCACGACCAGGTGCTGAAGCGGACCCGGAAGTTCCTTTCCAAGTCCGGCGTGGGCCGGGAAGTGATCAAGTGACGACCGAGCCGATGCAGGCCGTCCGGGAGTTCATCCTGGGCCGCAACCCCAAGCTCGACCAGGTGTCCGACGATCTGGACCTGATCGACAGCCGGGCCATCAACTCGCTGGCCTTTGTCGAGTTCATCTTCCTGCTGGAGGAGCTGACCGGAGAGCCGATCGATCCGGAGGACCTGGATCTGGACGACTTCCGCACCCTCAACGCGCTGGAAGCACGATTCTTCAACAAGGAAGCGGCACAGTGACCACAGCGACCGACAACGGCCTGGGAGTTCTGGACGGCAGCCAGCTGCGGTTGCTGCGGGCGATCGAGGCGGTGTTCCTGCGGTTGGCCGAGGGCTGGGACGCGCCGGAGTTCCGCTTCCCGTTCCTGATGCGCTGCAAGGACCTCGACACCTTCGACTACTACGACAACTTCCCGCACCTGGGCCTGGCCGCCACCCGGCTCGACCCGGAGCGCCTCGGCGCCCTGCTGGCGGACTCGCCCCGGCCGATCGACCGGGTGCCGGCCGAGGTGATGGAGCAGACCGCGTTCGCGCTGCCCTCGGCGGCGTGCTACTCGATCTACCTCGACCTGGCGGGCTCGACACTGCCCCCCGAGGGCGCCATGCGCACCACGGTCGGCACGTGCTTCCGCAACGAGGACCACTACCAGGGCCTGCAGCGGCTGCTGGGCTTCTCCATGCGCGAGATCGTCTGCATCGGCCCCGAAGAGGTGGCGAAGAGCCACCTGCTGCGTGCCAAGGACGCCGTGACGGCCCTGTGCGCGGAACTCGGGCTCGACTTCAAGCTCGAGGTCGCCACCGACCCGTTCTTCGACAAGAACAGCGGCAAGGCGAAGATGCAGCGGCTGTTCCCGGTCAAGGAGGAGTTCGTCGTCAACGGCCTGGCGATCGGCTCCGTCAACTACCACCGGAACTTCTTCGGTGAGCGGTGCGCCATCCAGGTCAACGGCGAGTCCGCGCACACCAGCTGCCTCGCCTTCGGCCTGGAGCGGTGGGTGCACACCCTGACCGAGCGGTTCGGCAGCACCGCCGCCGCGGTGACTGCGGTCGAGAGCCTGAGCTGATGCCTTCCACGTTGGCAGCGGTGCTCGGCATCGACGTCGGCCTCCTGCAGTCGGGCATGGGCGGTGTCGCGGGCGCTGACCTGGCGTGCGCGGTGTCCAACGCCGGCGCGGCGGGCTGCGCGGGCGGCTACAAGCTGGTCGACGCCGCGCTGTCGGCCATGCTGGAGCGGCTGGCCACGGGCACCGACCGGCCCGTCGGGGTGAACCTGATCCCCGAGGTCGTCGGCCCGGACGAGCTCGACCACCAGATCACCCAGGTGCTCGACGAGACGCCGGAGCGCGTCTACCTGTCGCTGTTCGGCATGCCCGAGGACGACGCGGTGTTCAAGCGCATCGTCGCCGCGGGCCGCCAGCTGGTCGTCCAGATCGGGACCGTCGAGGACGGTGTGCACGCGGCCGAGCGGGGCGCTGTGGTGGTGGCCCAGGGCATCGAGGCCGGCGGCCACCTGCTCGGCACCTCGCAGCGCGACGAACTGGTCGCCGCGCTGCGCGCCGAGCTGCCCGACACCTGCCTGGTCGCCTCGGGCGGCATCGGCTCGCCCGACGAGGCCGCCAGGGCACTGGCCGCGGGAGCCGACGGGGTGCTGCTCGGCACCGCCTTCGTCGTCGCCCACGAGTCGCGGGCGCACGCCTACTTCAAGGCGGCGGTGACCGCCGCGGACCAGGCCGACACCGTGATCACCGATGTCTACGAGATCGGCTGGCCGGGCCGCCGGCACCGCGTGCTGGCGACGGCCGTGACGAGCGACCCGGAGCAGGCCAAGAAGTTCATCGGCAAGACGGTGGTCGAGGGGAAGCCCTACCTGGTGCCGCGCTTCAGCTCCGCGGTGCCCACCGATGCGACCACCGGCCGTATCGAGGAGATGGCGATGTACTGCGGCCAGTCCTGCAGTGCCATCTCCAGTGAGATCTCGGCGGCCGACGTCGTCGCCGCGTACGCGCACGTCCTTCCGGGCGCCTGAGTCGTCGGAACAAGTAAAGGATGGAAAGCAATGTCAGTCGATGAAGCGCAGGACCACCACGACCTGGAGTACCGGGACACGCCGCGGATCCGTACCAGGGAGGGCGTCGAGCTCTACTACGAGTCCACCGGCGAGGGCCCTGCCATTGTCACGCTGAACAACTTCTTCTTCACCGCCCCGTTCTGGCGTGAGTACACCGAGGACCTCGTCCAGAACTACCGTGTCGTCAGCTACGACCTGGCCAACCACGGCGCATCCACGCACGGGGACACCGAGCCGACCTGGGAGCAGCACGCCGAGGACCTGATCGCGCTGCTCGACGCGCTGGAGATCGACTCGGCCTACCTGATCGGCACGTCGGCCTCCACCCAGCTCGCCCGGGACGTGGCGCTCGCCTACCCCGACCGGGTCAGGGGCCTCGTGCTGGCGGGACCGGTCGTCGGCCCGCAGGGCATGCGGCGGCACCGGGGTCTGCAGCGGGCCTGGCTGCTGACGCTGAAGTCCCACGGCATGACCGCGCTGTACAGCCACATGTACCCCGAGGTGATCAGCACCGACATGAACCAGGAGTCGGGCACGCCCGGCTTCCTCGGGCTGCGGGAGAGCTTCCTGGCGATGTCCACCCCCGAGGAGCTGACCAACGGTCTGACCCTCGCCCAGCAGGGCGACCCCAGCCCCGAGCTGCTGACCCGTATCCAGGCGCCGACGGTGATCGCGCTCGGCGACGACGACATCCTGCTGAGTCCGACGGCCGGCAAGGAACTGGCCGCGCTGTTCCCGAAGGGCCGCCTGGAGATCATGCCGAAGGCCGGCCACGTGCCGTTCCTCGACGACCCCGAGGGCTTCCAGGTGATCGTGCGCAAGTTCATCGAAGAAGCGGAATCGCATGTCTGACACGGAAGTCGAAGTCCGGCAGCGCATTCGTGAACTGCTGGTCGACCTGTTCCGCGACGGCACTTTCGTGAACAGGGTGTCGGACACCGTGTCGCTGCGCGAGGCGGGGGTGCCCTCCACCGCACTGGTCAGTCTGCTGGTGGCGATGGAGGACGCCTTCGGGTTCGAGTGGGACGACGACGTCCAGCCGGAGGTGCTGCGCTCGATCGATTCGCTGGCGGGTCACGTCGTAGCGCTGCGCAACTGAAGGACACACGGTGACTGTTGAGCTGGAGATTCCCGCGGGCGTCACACCGGCGACCTCGCTCGAGTTCCATCCGGTGCCCTGGCCCCACGGACCGGCTCAGCAGTTCGCGGCGGGGCGCGGCGCGGCTGCCGCGGCCCTGGCCGCGGCCGGGTCCGCGGACCTGACCGTGCCCCGTGATCCCGACGGCCGCCCGCGCTTCCCGCGCGGGTTCGCCGGCTCGATCTCGCACACCGACCGCCTGGCGGTCGCGGTGGTCGTTCCCGGTGCGGACGCGGTCGGCGTCGACATCGAGGACGCGGCCATCAGTCCTCGCATGACCGAATTCGTCCTCAGCGAGCGGGAGCGGCACACGCTGCTCCCGCCGGCCGGGGAGTACACCCCGCGTGAGCTGTTCGCGGCCAAGGAAGCAGCTTTCAAGGCCATGAACGGCACCGGCACGCTGGGCGATTTTCTGTTCTGGCGGATCGAACTCACCCGGTCCGACGGCGCGTTGACCGCGTCGTACCGCGGCGAACCGGTATCGGTGTGGATCCGCTCGCAGGCAGATCTCTCGTTCGCCGTGGCGATACGACCTTGAATTTTACGATTCGCCTTGTCCTTCTGCGCCCGTATCGGCCGAAGGAATAGTGCAGCGATTGGGGGAAAGAACGCAATGAACCGCGATATTCTCGACGTCGTCGATGAACTGTTCCGTCGCCAATTGCAGGTACCTGAGATCAATCCCGACGTCCCGCTGGTGGACTACGGTCTCGATTCCATTCGGTCCATCGATCTGGTGGTCGAGATGGAAGCCGAGTTCGATGTGCACATTTCGGATGAGCAGGCGGCTGCGATGCAGACACTGCGGGACGCCGTTGACCAGGTCACCGCGTCCCTGGCCGTGCGGTCGGGCAAGGAGGCTAGCGACGCATGAACGCTGAATCTGGTTTCGCGCGATACGCCCGGCCGGAGTTCGCCAGACTCTTCCGCGCGCTGCATCTGGACGTGATCTACCAGGGCGGCCAGGGCGACCACCTGACCCGGAAGCTGCCGGCCGGCGCGGACCAGGGCACCGACCAGGTCCTCGACCTGGTCGGCGGCGCGGGTTCTTCGCTGTTCGGGCACAACCACCCGGCGCTGCTCGACGTGGCCCGGCAGTGCTTCGAGGAGCGGATCCCGTTCAACGCCCAGGCCAGTATCCGCCCGGGCGCGGCCGAGCTGGCGCAGCGGCTGTCGGAGATCGTCGGGGCCACCACGGGTGCGAGCTATGTGGTCACCCTCGGCAGCACCGGTGCGGAGGCGGTGGAAGCCGCGGTGAAGCACGCGACGGTCGAGCACCGCCGGCGGCTCGGCGCGCTCCAGGAGCAGTTCGAGGTCGCGCTGCGGCGCGCGCACCGCGACGGTGTCGCGGACCTCGTCTGCGCGAGCGGTCCCGCACAGGGCCGCTCCAGCGCCGAGGTGCTGAGCGAGGCCCTCGACCGGATCGCCGACCTGCGCACGGCGGATCCGGTCTTCGTCTCGTTGCGGAACGCCTTCCACGGCAAGACGGCCGGTGCCGGCACGCTGACCCACGGCGGCAATGTGCCGGCTGATCTGCATGTGCCAGGACCGCGGCACCGGCGGCTGAGCGACTGGTCGCCGCAGCACGTGGTGACCGCCTTCGACTCCGACCGCGTCCCGGTGTACTCGGTGACCGTCGACGCCGCCGGGGTGGCGCACTCGCAGGTGCGCCACCTGTCCCCGGTGGCCGCCTGCTTCGTCGAGCCCATCCAGGGCGAGTCCGGCGTGCACGAGGTGCCGGCCGAGACCCTCGCCGCCCTGCGCGAGCTGGCCGACCGGCACGAAGCGGCGCTGGTCTTCGACGAGATCCAGTGCGGCATGGGGCGCACCGGCACCTTCCTGGCCTCCGAGGGCTCCGGTGTCGCCGCCGACTACTACCTGTTCTCGAAGTCCCTCGGCGGCGGCCTGGCCAAGATCTCGGCGCTGCTGGTGGACGAGAAGCGGTACGTGCCGGAGTTCGGCCGCCACCACACCTCCACCTTCGCCGACGACGACTTCTCGTCGCGGATCGCCACGGCGGCGGTCGACCTGTCGTTCACCTACCGCGACCGGATCATCGAGACGGGCGTGCTGCTGCGCGAGCGGCTGACGGAGGTCGCCCAGCGCTGGCCGGACGCCATCATCGAGGTCCGCGGCCGCGGACTTCTGCTGGGTATCGAATTCCATCTGCCGCAGCCCGAATCGGGCCTGCTGCGCGAGGTGTTCGACACCGAGTCGCTCGGCTACCTGATCGCGGGCCGGCTGCTGCACACCCACGCGATCAGGGTCATCCCCACCCTGTCCGCCCCCACGACCGTCCGGGTCCAGCCGTCGGCGCTGCTGGAGCCGGCCGACGTGGACCGGATCGCCGCCGGCTTCGACGACGTCGCGGGACTGCTCTCGCGGGGCGACTACACCACGCTGCTCGACCACCTGACCGTACCGCCGGCCGGTGTGTGGCAGCCGCCGCAGCATGTCCCGCTGCCGCGGCGCGACTGGCCGGTGCTGCACAGCGGCAGCCGCGGCGACGTGACGCGGGTCGCCTTCCTCGCCAACCTGGACGTCCCCGGCAAGCTGTGGTCCATGGCGCCCGAACTGGCGGCGTGGTCCGACGACCAGTGCGAGGCGGCGCTCGACCGGATGTGGGGCGAGCTCGACCCCTTCGAGGTCGTCAGGCACCGGGTGACCTCCGAGAGCAAGGGGGAGGTCGAGGTCATCATGGTGGCGGCGCCCTTCACCGCCGGCCAGGCCGTCGCCGCGCTGCGCACCGGGCACGGGGCGTGGCTGCGCCGGACCGTGCTCGACGCGGTGGAGCTGGGTGTCGCACTCGGCGCCGAGGTCATCGGCCTCGGCGGCCACACCTCGATCGTCACCAATGCCGCACGCGACGTCGTCGAGAGCAGCATCAGGGTCACGTCGGGCAATTCGCTGACCGCCGCCTGCGCCTACGACCTGCTGCGCCTGGAGCTGGCCGCGGCCGGCCCCGGTGAGCGCCGGGTCGGACTCGTCGGCGGTATCGGCAACATCGGCGCCGTGATGGCCGAACTCATCGCCCCGCACTGCGACTCGATGGTGCTGGTCGGCCGGCCCGGCTCGGCCCGGCGGCTGGCGACGGTCGCCAAGCGGCTCTCCAGCGTCGTGGACGTCTCGATCGCCGAGGACCTCGACGCGCTGCGGGACTGCCCGATCGTGGTCAGCGCCACCAACTCGGCCGACCCGGTGATCCTTCCCCACCACCTCGCCGGCGACCGGAAGATCCTCGTCTGCGACCTCGCGGTCCCCGGCGACGTGCACCCGGCCGTGACCGGCCTGTCGAACGTCACCCTGGTGTCCGGCGGCCGCATCCAGCTTCCCGGTATGCAGACTCCCCACTTCCCGGGGATCACCCTGCCGCCGGGGATCCTCTACTCCTGCATGGCAGAAACGATCGGGCTCGGCTTCGAGCCCGAGACGCCGAGCCCGTCCTACGGCGGTCTGTCCTCGGCAGGCGTACTGGCAGCCAGGGACCTCGCCGCCCGACACGGGCTCCACCCCGCCCGCATCGTCTCCGACGACATCTCGGTACAACCGTGGATCGTCGATCAGTTCGGCAGCACTATCGAGGAGCACATAGGATGACCGAACTTCGTCCGCGTTTCCCGAGCATTCTGCATGCCTTACTGGCACAGGCGGAACGCGGTTCCGACGGATCAGTGGTGACGCTGATCCAAGAACCGGGCAAGAAGGTCCCGCTGCGCTACGACGCTCTCGTCGAGAGCGCAGCGCGGAGCGCGGCGGCCCTCGCGGAGTACGGCGTCGGCCACGGTGACCGGGTGGTGCTCTGCCTGCCGACCGGCCCGCAGTTCATGACCGCCTTCTTCGGCGCCCAGCTGCTCGGAGCGATGCCGACGGCGATCGCCGTGCCGATCCGCTTCGGCGGCGCCGCAGGATTCGAAGGCCAGCTGAAAGACCTGGTGGAATACCTGCGGCCGGCCGCGATCGTCACCACGACAGCGGTCATCGAGGCGTTCCCGAACCTGGCCGACACCAACCTGGTCGACGGCGACGTGCTCTACGCACGGGCCGGCGCGAGCGACGCGCCGATGCACCCGCTGCGGCTGCCGGACACCGACGACCTGGCGCTGATCCAGTGCACCTCGGGCTCGACGGGTACGCCCAAGGGCGTCATGATCTCGCACGCCAACCTGGCCGCCAACTGCGAGCAGTTCGTCGGCGCGCTGGGCTGGACGCAGGCGGACACGACGGTCAGCTGGGCGCCTCTCTACCATGACATGGGCCTGATCACCGGGCTGCTGTGCCCGGTGTACTCCGGCGGCAGCACGGTGCTCATGCCGCCCACCCGGTTCCTGCGCGCACCGGGGGAGTGGCTGCGGTACATCAGCGAATACCGCGGCGCGTTCGCCGCCGCGCCGAACTTCGCGTACGGCTATGTGACCGCCCGGGTGCGCGACGAGGAACTCGAGGACGTGGACCTGTCGTCCTGGCGTGTGGCGCTCTGCGGTGCGGAGCCCATCCAGCCCGGCACCGCGCAGCGCTTCACCGAGCGCTTCGCCCGCTGGGGCCTGCCGCCGCACGCGTTCACACCCGCGTACGGCATGGCCGAGGCGTCGCTGGCCATCACCACGACGCGCCAGGACGGGCCGCTGGTGTTCGACTCCATCGACCGGCAGACCGCCGTCGCGGACGCGCTGGTGGTCGACGCCGACCCGCAGAGCGCGGACGCGATGCAGATCGTGGACTGCGGTGAGCCGGTGGTCGGCGCCGAGGTCCGCATCGTGGACGGCGAGGGCCGGGAGCTGGCGGAGAACCGGATCGGCCACGTCCAGTTCCGCAGCCCCTCGCGCACGGTCGGGTACTTCAACCTCCCGGAGGCGACCGCCGCGGCGATCGACGCGCCGGACTGGTGGAAGACCGGCGACGTCGGCTATCTGCGCGACGGCGGCCTGCGGATCACCGGCCGGGCCAAGGACCTGGTCATCATCCGCGGTGCCAACTACCTTCCGTCCGACTTCGAGCAGGCCGCGGAGACCGTCCCCGGTGTCCGCCTGGGCGCCGTGATCGCGGTCGGGTACCGCGACGATCAGAGCGAGTCCGAGGAACTCCACCTGATCGTCGAGACGGAACTGGACAGCGAACAGCACGACGCGCTGCGCCAGTCCATCGCCGCCGCGGTCAGTTCGCGGACCGGCGTCAGGGCCGCCGGGATCCACCTGGTCCCCAAGCGCAGCATTCCCAAGACGACCAGCGGGAAGCTGCAGCGGTCCAAAGCGCGGGAGTTGTTTGTCGAAGGGTGGTCGCCGACCGGGCCCGATGCCCGGACGCGGCGGCCCCCCGGTGGACAACAGCCTCAATTCTCGTAACGCACCACCCCCTCAGCGGGCAGAGATGGCCCGCGACCTTCCGGTGATGGACAGCAGAGCGGTACGGCCGGCGGGTTGAGGCTCCCGGATGGCAAGGCCGCAGGCCGGCCATCCGGGCCCTCACGATAGGAAAGCGCCCATGAGCACGACCCCGTCCCCGTCCGCGCCGCCGTCCGAGCGCGGGCAGCTCTCGCTCAGTCTCAACACTCCGAAGATCGTCTTCCTGATCATCGCGGCCGCCGCTCCGCTCGCCGCCATGGTCGGTACCGTCCCGCTGGCGTTCGCCCTGGGCAACGGCCCCGGTGTGCCCGCCGTGTTCGTCTTCGCGGGCCTGACCCTGATGTGCTTCTGCGTCGGCTACGCCGCGATCAGCCGCCGGGTGGTCAACGCCGGCGGCTTCTACACCTACATCTCCAGCGGCCTGGGCAGACCGCCCGCGGTGGCCGGCGGCCTCATCGCCGTGGTCGCGTACAACACCGCCTCCGTCGGACTGCTCGGCTCCTTCTCCTACTTCGCCCAGCTCGTCGCCGCCCAGCACGGGCTCCACCTGCGCTGGGAGATATGGGCGGCGGCCGGCCTGGCCGTGGTCGCCGTGCTGGGATACCGGCAGATCGACCTGAGCGTCCGGGTGCTCGCGGTGGCCATGGTCTGCGAGGTCGCCATCCTGGTGCTCCTCGCCGTGGCCGTGCTGATCCGGCACGGCGGATCCGCGCTGCCCGGCACCTCGTTCACCCCGCACACCCTGTCGAACCCCGGCATGGGCGTCACGATGATGTTCGCGTTCATCTCCTTCATCGGGATCGAGTCGGCGGCGCTCTACGGCGAGGAGGCGCGCAATCCCGAGCGGAGCGTGGCCCGCGCCACGTACATCGCCATCTCGCTCATCGCCCTCTTCTACGGGTTCATCAGCTGGATCGCGGTCGGCTCGGTCGGCGCGGGCAACGTGCAGAAGGTGGCCGGCGAACAGCTGGGCAACCTCTTCTTCAACCTCAGCGACGACTACCTCACGTCCGCGCTCACCACGGTCATGCAGGTTCTGCTGTGCCTGAGCCTGTTCGCCGGCTGGCTGGCGCTGCACAATGCCGCGAACCGCTACATGTACGTGCTCGGCCGCGAGCGGGTGCTGCCGGGCGCGCTCGGCGTGGTGCACCCGCGGCACTCCTCCCCGTACCGGGCGAGCCTGACGCAGACGGTGTTCAGCCTGCTGGCCGCCGCCGGATTCGCCCTGGGCGGACTGGACCCCTACCTCGGTCTGGCCACGAGCATGCTGGGCCTGGGCACCCTGGGCATCGTCTTCCTCCAGGCCGCCGCCTGCCTGTCGGTCATCGGCTTCTTCTGGCGCAGGCCCGACCGGCACTGGTGGCGTACGGTGCTCGCACCCGCGCTCGGCCTGGTCGGCCTCGGCGTCGCCACCGCGCTCGTCGTGATCAACTTCGACACCATGACCGGCACGGACAACCCGGTGGTGCACGCGCTGCCCTGGCTGATCCTGGCCGGAGCGGTGCTCGGCCCCGTGTACGCCCTGTGGATCCGCTCCGCGCACCCCGAGCGCTACGCGCGCCTGGCGGGCGTGGAGACCCGTGAGGCGAAGCCGGCCGGCTCCGTCCGCCGTGTCACCGAGCGTGTGCCGGCCGAGAACTGACCTCTGCCGCGCACACCAGGACGGGCCGGTCGACATCGACCGGCCCGTCCTGGTGTGCGGCCGTGCGGCGGGATCCCCCGGCACGGCCGGCTGCCCCGGCGGTCCGCCCGCCGCCTTGTCGGGCGGCGGGCGGACCGGCTGTCATTCGCTGACCGCGGGGGCCATGGAGATGTGCCAGAAGTCGGCGTAGCGACCGCCGCGGCGCAGCAGGTCGTCGTGGCTGCCCTCCTCCACGATCCGGCCGCCGTCCAGGAAGACGACCCGGTCGGCGCGTCGGACGGTCCGCATCCGGTGCGCCACCATCACCACGGTCCGGCCCGCCATCAGGCGCTCGATGCCCTCGTGGACGGCCGCCTCGTTGACCGGGTCCAGCGCGGAGGTCACCTCGTCCAGCAGCACGATGGGCGCGTTCTTCAGCAGCGCCCGCGCGATCGAGACCCGCTGGCGTTCACCGCCGGACAGCAGCGCGCCGCCCTCGCCGACGTTCGCCGCCCAGCCGCCGGGCAGCCGCTCGATCACCTCGTCCAGCCGCGCGGCGGTCGCCGCGGCCCGCACGTCGGCCTCGTCGGCGTCGGGGCGGCCGAGGCGGATGTTGTCCTCGATCGTGCCGTCGAAGAGGTAGACGTTCTGGAAGACGATGGCGATCTGCGACATCAACACCTCGGTGTTGATCGCGCGCACGTCCACACCGCCGACGCGCACCACGCCCGCGTCCACGTCGTAGAAGCGCGCGAGCAGCTGCAGCAGGGTGCTCTTGCCGGAACCCGACGGTCCGACCACCGCCAGGCGCTGCCCCTCGGGCACCGACAGCGACACATTGTCGATCACCGTGCGGTCGCCGTGCCGGAAGGCGACGGACTCGAACTCCAGGTCGTGGCGCACCGGCTGGATCGGCTCGGCGGCCTCCGGCAGCGGCTCGGTGCGCAGCACCGCGTCGAGCCGGGTCAGCACCGAGCGCGCACCGCGCAGCTTGCCGCCCATGTCGGACAGCGACAGCAGCGGATCGGCGCAGCGGGCGGCCAGCACCAGGATGGTCAGCACCTCGGCCACCCCGATGTGGTTGCCCAGCGCCAGGTAGGCGCCCAGCGCCAGCAGCCCGGTGAAGACCGTCTGCACGGTGAGCGTCAGGCCCAGCGCGCCGGGCAGCGCGGTGAGCGTCGAGCGGCGCGAGGCGCGCTGCACGTCGCGCAGCGAGTCGTCGAGCAGCTGGAAGCGCTCGCCGGTACGCCCGCCGGCCCGCAGCACCGGCTGCGCCTGGAGGTATTCGATGACCCGGCTGCTGGCCTCGTGGTCGAGCTCCGCGCGCTCCTCGTCCCTGGCGGCCATCGAGCGGCCGGTCCAGATCTGGATCGCCGCCACGAGCGGTACGGCGATCAGCGCGGCCAGCCCCATCTGCCAGTTGAAGGCCAGCATCACGACCACGATCGTCAGCGGGGTCACGCAGGCGGAGATCAGCGGGGTGAGCAGGTGCGCGATCACGCTCATCGCCTGGAGGATGCCGCGGCTGGCCAGCACGGACACCTCGCCGAGGCGGCCCGCGCTGTACCAGCCGATGGGCAGCTTGGCCAGGTGGTCGCCGACCCGGTGGTACATGCCGCGCAGCAGATCGGTCCCGACATGGAAGCCGGACAGATCGCTCATGTAGCGGAGCACCGCGTACACCGCGACCGCGGCCCCGAAGCCGATCAGCCAGGGCCACGCGTCGGAGGGCGTGTCCCCGAACAGTGCCCGCAGCACCGGAACGATCAGGGCGTAGGACAGGCCCTCGGCCACCGCGGTCGTCGACATCAGGGCGACGGTGCGGCGCATCGGCTTGGCGTACTCGTCTCCCAGTACGCGCAGCAGCATTCGGATCATCGGGGCTCGTCTCCTTGCAGTACGCCACCGCGGGTGTCGATCTCGTCGGCGACCGCCGAACGGTGGGATTGCCAGAACGCGGCGAACTTTCCGTTCGCTTCGAGCAGGTCCGCGGGCCTGCCGTGCTCGACGACCGCCCCGTCCTCCAGCATCACGACGGTGTCGGCGTCGGCGACCGTCTCCAGGCGGTGGGCGATGACCAGCACCGTCCGGTCGCCCTCCAGCGTCGCCAGGGCGCGGCGCACCGCCTGCTCGGTCTGCGGGTCGGCGAAGGCGGTCGCCTCGTCGAGCACCAGAACGGGCGCGGCGGTCAGCAGCGCGCGGGCGATCGAGATCCGCTGTGCCTCGCCGCCCGACAGTCCGGCGTCCTCGCCGACCACCGACTCGTATCCGCGGGGCAGTTCGAGGATGCGGTCGTGGATGTTCGCCAGCTTGGCGGCGCGGACGACCTCGTCCAGCTCGGCGTGCGGCGCCGCGAGCGCGATGTTGTCCGCGATCGAGGCGCGCAGCAGGCGGACGTCCTGGAAGACGAAGGACACCGTCCGGTACAGCTCCCGGCTGCCGACCTCCCGCAGATCGACCCCGCCGAGCAGGACCGAGCCGTGCGTCGGGTCGAAGAACCGCGGCAGCAGCTGGACCAGGGTGGACTTCCCGCTTCCCGACGGTCCGACGATCGCGGTGACCGTGCCGGGCTCCAGGACCAGGTCGACCCCGCGCAGCACCTCGTGGTCGGCCTCGTAGCCGAACCGCACGTCCCGCAGCTCCACCCGGTGGCCCTGCGGCGCGACCGGGTGCGCGGGCTCCGGCAGCGACGGCACCGCGAGCACGTCCTTGATCCGGCCGACCGCGCGCGCCGCGCCCTGGATGTCGTCGAAGCCGTGGCTGAGGGCCGCCAGCGGAGCGGTCAGGCCCAGCCCGAGCAGCAGGAAGGGCAGCAGGTCGGCCGGGGCCATACCGCCGTGCGTGATCAGGGCGGCGCCGCCGATCAGCTCCACCAGCAGCACGAAGGGCGGCGAGAGCACCAGCTGCATGCCCGCGGCGATCTTCGAGATGCCGTGCACCCACTTGTAAAAGATGGCGACGAAGTCGTTCGCCGCGTCGAGGAATTTACGGTGGGAGCGCCCGGACCCGCCGAACGCCTTGACCACCGAGATGCCCTGGACGAACTCGACGACGGAACTCGAAATCCGCCCCATGCCGTTGTCGAACTCCTCCTGCTCGCGCACCCGGGTCGGGGTCTGCATCAGGGGGACCAGCGTGAATGCGATGATAATCGGCGCCAGCGTGATCAGCGTGAGCCGCCAGTCGACGGTGAACAAGTAGATCAGCGACGCGATCGGCACCACGAATGCGGAGGTGAGCTCACCGGGAGTGTGCGCGATGAACGGGTGCACGGCGCTTACGTCCTCGCCCACCACCTTTGCCAGCTCGCCGGTCCTGCGCTGCGAGAACCAGCCGATCGGTACGCGCCCCAGGCGCGCCGCGAGCTGCCGGCGGAACGTCAGTTGTACCTTGCCGTCGAGGATGTGCCCGACGGCGGTGGACGCGGCAGTGCAGAGCAGCCGGACGAACAGGCCGGCCGCACCCGCGATCACGACGGCCCACACATGGTGGTGGTCGACAGGATCGGACGACAGCAGAGTGCGACCCAGCTCGACGACCGCCAGCAGCGGGGCGAGACCCGCGAGGGCGCCGACCACCTGCAGGACCACAACGACCGCGAAATTCCGGACATACGGGCGCAGCAGCTGCCCCATGGTCTGTTCCGCTGCGGAATCGGCATCCGACAATGGCGTGGACCGTTCCCTCACCGCAGCAGGGTCGATCGCGTTCATCGCTCTCCCATCCGTTTTGAAACGCGTGCGAATATTACTGTACCGCGATGCGGCGCTGATGGGTTCGCAGGTTTCACGATCGGCCGGCGGGGGCGCGGCGCGCCGCGGCCCGGCTCCGTTTCCGGGGGGTGCCCGGGCCGGCGGGCGGTCGGGGCGGCGCCGCGGACCGCCCGTCGGCGTACGCCCGTACGTGATCTTCCGGGAGTGGCGCCGGGGGCGGCCGGGCGGTCGGGAGGGGCCGGATCCCGGCGGGTGGCGCGGCTTTTGTCCCCCTGCTCACGAGTGCACGTGTGCGCTGAGTGGGACGGGGGTGACAATCAGACACGTCACCGCTACTGTGACCTTACGCATACACCTTACGGGGTAAAAAAGAGGGGGAAGCGTGCACGGGGGAAACGTGCTCAGCCAATCTTTGACTGGTGATTTAATCGGGGGCTTTGGCGTGCCTGCGCTGATGCGCGCACGTCCGGCGGTCACGGCCGCCCGCAGGCCCCTCGATATCGCAACCGGACTCATTTCCTCAGATATTTGTACCACGCATGTGGTGTATGAGGAAGCCGGTGGCAGGTCCATTTCCGGCGGAATAGCGGCTGACGTTCTGCTCGCATCCCGACGTATTCGGACCTACCGGAAAGCGAACAGTGCCGCCGACCCGGCCGGCAACGCCGGCGCGGCAGCGGACCACGACCGCCTGCTCTGCTGATGCCGAGCAGCCGGTACGGGAAGGGACGGATCACCACTTTCAGGAGGCGAGTGACCGATGGTCACCACGGGAGCACCCCTGCGCATACAGCTCTTAGGACCGGTACGCGCCTGGCGGCACGGGGCCGAGGTCGCGCTCGGGCCGCCCAAGCAGCGGGCGGTGCTGGGCCTGCTCGCCAGCCGTGCCAACGATGTCGTGGGCGTCGAGAACATCGTGGACGCACTGTGGGGCAGCGATGTGCCGCAGACCGCCGCCAACGGCGTGCACACCTATGTCGGCGGGCTGCGCCGGGCGCTGGAGCCCGGGCGCAGCAGGCGGGCGGCCGGCGCGGTGCTGACCTCGGAGTCCGGCGGCTACTGCCTGCGGCTGGACCCGGTGGACGTCGACGCGACCCTCTTCGTGCGGAGCCATGGTGACGCGCGTAGGTCGCGCGGCGAGGGCAACGCCGACGCGACCCTGCGGCTGTACGAGCAGGCCCTGTCGCTGTGGCACGGCGAGGCGTACTCCGGCATCCCCGGGCCCTTCGCCGCGATGGAGCGCACCCGGCTGCGCGATCTGCGGCTGACGGCCGTGGAGGAGTGGGCCGCCGACATGCTGGCGGCCGGGCGGCACGCCGAGATGGTCACCGAGCTGACCGGCGCGGTCTCCGAGGAGCCGCTGCGCGAGAAGCTGCGCTGGCTGCTCATCCTGGCGCTCTACCGCAGCGGACGGCAGGCCCACGCGCTGCGGATGTACGAGGAGACCCGGCAGCTGCTGAGCAGCGAGCTGGGCATCGAGCCGGGCGCCGACCTGCGCAATCTCTACCAGCAGATCCTGTCCGGGCATCCGGAGCTGCGCTCGCCCGGCACGGACCCGGCGCCCGTGCTGCTCTCGGGCCGTGAGTCCGCCTTCCGCGGCGCGCCCAAGCCCGTGCAACTGCCGCCCCTGGCACGCGGGTTCGTGGGCCGCGCCAAGGAACTGGCGCAGCTGGAGAAGGTACTGAACGACGAGAGTTCGCGGTACGGCGCGACGACCCCCGTCGCGGTGGTCGACGGCCCGGCCGGGGTCGGCAAGTCGGCGTTCGTGCTGGAGCTGGCGCACCGGCTCATCGACCGCTTCCCCGACGGCCAGCTGTACGTGGACCTGCGCGGCACCGGACTGCAGGGCCGGCCGGTGAGCGCCGCCGACGCGCTGGGCCAGCTCCTGGGCAGCCTGGGGGTCGACGCGTCGCGCATACCTCCGGGCCTGGCCGCCCGCGCCACCCTCTACCGCAGCCTGCTGCACGGCCAGCGGATGCTGGTGGTGCTTGACGACGCCCCCAGCGCCGACCAGTTGCGGCCGCTCATCCCGCGCGGCTCGTCCTGCGTCCTGGCGACCAGCCGGCAGCGTTTCAGCGGCCTCGCGGCACGCGACGGCGCCCACCTGGTCACCATCGGGCCGCTGGCCGACGAGGAGTCGGCGCATCTGCTCGCCGGGCTGAGCGGCGGACGGCTGGAGGGCCAGCGGAAGGCGACCGCGTGCCTGGTGGCGCTGTGCGGGGGACTGCCGCTGGCGCTGCGCATCGTCGCCGACGGGCTGGCGGCCAACCCGAGTGTGCCGCTGACCGCGCTGGTCGAGCAGTACGCGGCCGAGCACGGCCGGCTCGACCGGCTCACGGTCAAGGACGACGCGGCGGCCAGCATGCGCAGCGTCTTCGAGGGCTCGTACCAGGCGCTGCCCGCCGACGCGGCGCGGATGTTCCGTCATCTGGGCCTGTACAGCGGTCCGTTCACCGTACGGATCGCCGCCGCGCTCGCCGAGACGGACTGGGACACCACCCGCCGGCTGCTCTCGCTGCTGGCCGCCAACCACCTGCTGGAGGAGGAACCGGGCCACCGCTACCGCTTCCACAGCCTCATCGGCATCTATGCCGCCGAGTGCGCGGAGCGCGAACCGCTGGCCCGCCGCCAGGAGGCACTCAACCGGCTGCTCCAGCTGGGATCGGCCATGCCGCAGGCACGGCCCTCGGCCGGAGGCGGCGGCTGGCGGGACGCCCGCGCCAGCGCGTTCTGAGCGGCGGTCCCGACCGCCCTCGGATGTGAACAGGACCGCTCTTTCATGGAAGTGGAGATCATGGGACAGCTGGATGAGAAGGTCGCCCTGGTGACCGGTGGCTCGACCGGTATCGGTCTGGCGATCGCGCAGCGGTACGCCGCCGAGGGCGCCACCGTCTACTTCACCGGCCGGCGCAAGGCCGAGCTGGACGCGGCCCTGGAGGTCGTCGGTGACGGCGCCATCGGCGTCCTGAGCGACGTGTCGGACCTGGACGACCTCGACCGGCTCTTCGCGGCGGTCAAGGAGCGCAGCGGACGGCTGGACATCGTCGTGGCCAACGCGGGCTTCGGTGAGCTGGCCCGGCTGTGGGAGATCACCGAGGAGCACTACGACAAGACCTTCGACGTCAACGTCAAGGGAACGCTCTTCACCGTCCAGAAGGCGCTGCCGCTGCTGTCGAAGGGCGCCTCGGTGATCGTGCTCTCCTCCACCAACGCCTCGATGGGCGTCAAGGGGATGACCGCCTACAGCGCCACCAAGGCCGTCGGCCGCAGCTTCGTGCGCACCTGGGCCGCCGAGCTGGCCGGGCGCGGCATCCGGGTCAACGCCATCAGCCCGGGACCGATCGACACCCCCGGCATCCGCAGCCTGTCGGGGCAGGCCGGCCGGGCGCTGGAGGAGGCCCTCGCGCCCACGATTCCGCTCGGCCGGATCGGCCGGGCCGAGGAGGTCGCCGCGGCGGCGGTCTTCCTGGCCTCGGACGAGAGCTCCTTCACCACCGGGGCGGAGCTGTTCGTCGACGGCGGCCTCAACCAGGTCTGAGCGCGGGCGAGGAAAGAGAACCCATGTCCAGCACGCTTTCCCCCGACTCCTCGATCGCCCAGCTCGGCGCCGCCCTGGCCGACGGCGTCGTCACCAGCGTCGAGCTGGTGGCGATGTTCGCCGACCGCATCGCCGCGTACGACCGGGCGAACACCACGCTCAACAGCGTCCCGGTGCTCAATCCCGGCATGTTCGCCGAGGCCAGGGCCGCCGACCTGGCCCGCGCCCGCGGCGAGGTCCGCGGCCCCCTGCACGGCATCCCCTTCACGGTGAAGGACAGCTACAAGGTCGCCGGCATGACCGTGGCGGCCGGCTCACCCGCGTTCAGGAACCTGGTGGCCCGGGAGGACTCCGCCGCCGTGTCCCTGCTGCGCCGGGCCGGTGCGGTGCTGATCGGCAGGACCACGATGCCCCCGATGGCGGCGGGCGGCATGCAGAAGGGCGTCCACGGCCGCCCGGCCAGCCCCTTCAACCCCGGCTACATGCCGGCCGCGTGGATGTCGGGGTCCTCCAGCGGCTCCGGCGTGGCCGTCTCCGCGGCGCTGTGCACGTTCAGCCTGGGCGAGGAGACGGTGTCCTCCGGCCGTTCCCCCGCGTCCAACAACGGGGTGGCGACGTACACCCCCTCGCGCGGCCTGATCTCGGTACGGGGCAACTGGCCGCTGCTGGCCCTGCGGGACGTCGTCGCACCGCTCGCCCGCCGGATGGAGGACCTGCTCACCCTGCTCGACGTGCTGGTCCAGGACGACCCGGACACGGCGGGCGACCTGTGGCGCGCCCAGCCGTGGGTCGGGCTGCCGCCGGTGAGCACCGTCCGCCCCGAGCGCTACGGCGACCTCATGGACCCCGGATTCCTGCGCGGCAAGGTCATCGGTGTGCCGCGCGTCTTCACCGGCCGCGACACCTCGATCGACCGACCGGTGCGGCTGCGCGCCTCGATCAGGGAGCTGTGGGAGCGTGCCGAGGAGGACCTGCGGCGGCTGGGGGCGACGGTCGTGGACGTCGATGTGCCGGCCTTCTACGACTTCGACAAGCTCAAGGCCGCAGCGCGGGACATGGCGGACCGCGGCTACTGGGGCCCGGAGTTCGCGGGTACCGAGATCTCGCTGCTCGCCGGGGCCGGCTGGGACGAATTCCTCCGGCTCAACGGCGATCCGGCCCTGCCGGCGCTGGAGGGGGTGGACACCGCCGCGATCTTCCCCGACGAGTTCTACGGGGCCGACCCGGTGGTCAACCCCTTCCCGCGGGTCGGCTACGACCTGGTGACCGAGGACGCCGCCGGCGGCAGCACGCCCGTGCTCGACGTGCCGGGGCTGCGGCAGGCCATGGAGGGCCTGGAGCGCTTCCGCAAGGAACTGCTGGACGACTGGATGGACGGCAACGGGATCGACCTGCTCGCCTTCCCTGCCAACTCCGACGTGGCGCCGGCCGACGCGGACGTCTCGCTCTCCGGTTCGCTGGCCGCCTGGGCGCCGGGCGCCGCCTTCTCGCAGGGCGGCTGGGGCCTGCGCGCGCTGGGCATCCCCGCCGCCCAGGTGTCGATGGGTGTGACCGGGGACATCGGGATGCCGGTCGGCATCACCTTCGCGGGCCGGGCGTACAGCGACAGCGTCCTGCTCCAGGCGGCGTACGCCTACGAGCAGGCCACCGCCCACCGCGTGCAGCCCCCGCACGCCCCGATCGGCGCGGCCGAACGGCTGGTGCAGCCGGTGGCGCCGCGGCTGCCGCCGGCCGAAGCGGGGTCGGCGGCACAACTGCGCGTGCGGGTGGACGACTACGACGGCGAGCACCTGGTCCTCACCGTCACCAGCGACTCCCCGCACCCGCTGGAGTCGCTCGGCGTCACGGTCGACGGCGTCCCGCTGGCCCGGGTCGGTGTGCGGCACCTGGGGGAGCGGATCCGGGTGGAGCGCCGCTCGCGGGGGCCCAGGGACACCGTGCACAGCGCGAAGGCCGGCCTCGTGGTCGCCCGCGCCACGCTGGCGAGCGGTGAACAGCTGGGCGCCTTCGCCGAGTTCGACGCGCCGGAGCTGGAGTACAAACCCGCGCGCTGAGCGGGCGCCGCGCTGCCGGCGGCGCGGCCCCGCGTGCGAGGACCGGGGCGGTCAGCGGGCCGCGCTGATCAGCCACATGTGCCCGTCGCCCCCGGTGCGCGGACCGCACAGGCCCGGAACGGCCCGCCCGCTGCGGTGGGCCAGTTCCGCCGGGTCGGTCAGAGCGCACGACCAGCCGTACGGGGCGAGCCAGCCGTCCGGCGCCTCCAGCGTGGAACGCCAGGCGGCACCGACCGCGCGCAGCACCCTGGCCGTTGCGGAGAAGCTCACCGAACGCTGGAGGGCGGTGTCGAAGTGGTCCGCCACCAGGTGGCTGCCCGCGGCGGACATCGCCGTGATCGAGCTCAGCAACCGGTCGTTCTCGGCGCGGCTCAGGTACGGCAGCAGCTCCTCGACGCACCAGGCCGTGGGGCGCCACGGATTGAAGCCGGCCGCCCGCAGCGCCCCGGGCCAGTCGCCGCGCAGGTCCGCGCTCACCGCCACGCGCGCGCAGCGGGGCTGCTCGCCGGCCCTGGCCAGAATGCTGTGCTTGAACCGCAGGACGTCGCCGCGGTCGAGTTCGTACACCTCGGTGCCCGGGGCCCAGTCGAGGCGGAAGGCCCGGGAGTCCAGGCCCGAGCCCAGCAGCACCACTTGACGGCAGTACGCGGACGCGACGCGCAGCTCGTCGTCGAAGAAGCGGGTGCGCAGCGCGACGACGTCCCGCATGAACGCCCGGCCCCGCAGCAGGCGACCGCCCGGCAGTCCGGCCGTACGCGGCGATTCGCCGATGACCTCCGTCAGCAGCTGCGCGACGCGGTCCTCGAAGAGCCGGTCGGGGCGGCGGCTCTCCGTTCCCCGCTCCCCGGCCGTGCACAGTGCCGTGAGGCCGACACCTGCCGGGAGGGTCGGTACCGGAACCTCCCGACCGCTGGTGATGTGCACGGTGTCCATAAGCGTGTCCCTTCGCGCGTCATCGGCCACTGCGGCGGGTGTCCCAGGGCCACCGCGCCACATGGGTGCCACGTGCCCTGCGATGTTCGGCAGTTCTGCCGGAAGGCGCCACTCAACGTGCCCCTCGTGCCTGATGGCGACATCAACTAGCCTTCCGCAGATGGAATTCAACCCTCTGGACGAGTTGGACCGCCGCCTCGTGCACGCCCTGCAGCTCGACGGGCGGGCACCCCTGAAGTACGTGGCCGAGGTCCTCGGCGTGTCCGACCAGACCGTGGCCCGGCGCTACCGCAGGCTGCGCGGCTCAGGGGCGATGCGGGTGCTGGGACTGCCCGACGCGGCCCGCTTCGGGCACATCGAATGGCTGGTGCGGGTGCGCTGCACACCGGACACCGCCGGCAGCGTCGCCGGCGCGCTGGCGCGGCGCGGTGACACGTCCTGGGTGAGCCTGACCGCGGGCGGCACCGAGATCGTCTGCCTCACGCGGGCCCCGCACCGCGCGGACGGCGCGTCGCTGCTGCTGCAGAAGCTCCCGCGCACTCCCCGGGTCGTCGACATCTCCGCGCACTACATACTGCACACCTTCTTCGGCGGACCCACCGGCTCGTACGGCAAGACCCACTCCCTGACCGAGGAACAGGCCGAGCGGCTCAGGCCCCGGTTGCCGGACCCGCCGGCCCGGGGCGTGCGGGTCGAGATGCGCGACGGCGACAGCGAACTGTTCGCGGCGCTCGCCTCGGACGGCCGGGCCGGCTACTCCGAGCTGTCCGTCGCGACGGGGTGGTCCGAGTCGACCGTCAGGCGCCGGCTGGAGCACCTGCGCCAGATGCGGGCGCTGTTCTTCGACGTCGAGATCGACTCGGCACTGCTGGGCTACGAGGCCGAGATCATGCTCTGGCTCACGGTGCCGCCGGCGGAACTGGTGAGCGTCGCGGAAGAGCTGTCCCACCACCCCGAAGTGGTGTTCGCGGCGGCCACCTCCGGGCAGTCGAACCTGGTGGCGATCGTGGTGTGCAGGGACATCGACGCCTTCTACGACTACATGAGTACGCGGATAGGCGCGCTGAAGACCGTCAGCCATGTGGAGAGCGCACCGGTGCTGCAGTCGGTGAAACGGGCAGGCCGTCTCGTTCCGCCGCGCACTCCGCTGTTTCCTTCACGCTAGGAGGCTGCGTGTCGATTTCCGCCACATCCGCCGGGGTACGTAGTCAGTGGTGCGCCGGGCGCCGAAGGTGGGCACGTCGAACGGGCCGCATGGGCCCGTGGACTGGGGAAGGGATCCGGTTATGCGTAAGTGGTGGCCCTTGGCAGCGATCTGCCTGGGCACCTTCATGCTCCTGGTGGACGTCACGATCGTGACGGTGGCGCTGCCGGACATGGCGGAGGATTTCGACACCACGCTCCCCAACCTGGAGTGGGTCGTCGACATCTATGCCCTGGCACTGGCGGCCCTGCTGCTCGGCGTGGGCTCCTCCGCCGACCGCGTCGGCCGCAAGAAGGTGTACCTGTACGGACTGGTCATCTTCACCGCGGCCTCGCTGGTGTGCGGTGTCGCCCCGAACCCCGGTGTGCTGATCGCCGCCCGGGCGGTCCAGGGGCTGGGCGCCGCGGGCATGTTCGGTACGACCATCGCCCTGCTGGGCATGCACTACAGCGGTCGTGACCGCGGTGTGGCGTTCGCCGTGTGGGGTGCCATCAACGCGATCGCTGCGGCGGCGGGCCCGGTGGTCGGCGGCCTGCTCACCGAGTACCTGAACTGGCGGTGGATCTTCTTCGTCAACCTGCCGGTCTGCCTGGTCGCCGTCGTGATGACGCTCCGCGTGGTGCGCGAGGCCAAGACCAACGACGGGAAACGCGCGGACGTCTTCGGCACCGTCACCTTCACCGTGGCGAGCGGCTCGCTCACCTTCGCGCTGATCCGCGCCCACTCCGACGGCTGGGGCGCGACCCTCACGCTGGTCATGTTCGCCGTCGCCGTGGTCGCCCTGGCCCTCTTCCTCTGGGTCGAGAAGCGGCACGAGAACCCGGTACTCGACCTGTCGCTCTTCCGCCGGCCGTCCTTCACCGGGATCATGGTCAGTGCCTTGATCCTGCAGGGCGCCGCGTTCGCCTACCTGCTGTTCGAGTCGCTGTGGATGCAGTCCGTGCTGGGCTACGGGCCCGTCAAGGCGGGTCTGTACATCCTGCCGATGTGCGGTGCCGCCTTCGTCGTCTCGGCGCTGGCCGGCCGTCTCGGCCCCTGGCCGGCCCGCACCTCCATGGCGGCGGGTCTGGCGCTCATCGCCATCGGCTCCGGGCTGCAGACCATGCTCGACGCGGGATCGTCCGGCAACAGCATCGTGGCGGGACTGGTCGTGTCCGGCATGGGTGTCGGCCTGGTGACCCCGAGCCTGTCGGCGGCGGCGCTGGCCTCGGTGCCGCCCGAGCGCGGCGGCATGGCCGGCGGCGCGGTCAACACCTTCCGGCAGCTGGGCTTCGCACTGGGCATCGCGGTCTTCGGCGTGATCTTCCAGTCGCGGATCGAGCACGTGCTCAAGAAGGACGGCAGTGTCCCGAACCCGCACGAGGTGGCCGTCGCGCTCAGCGGCGGGCAGGCGCAGTCGTTCCTCGCGCATTCGTCGGCGAGCGCACGCGCCGGGATGCAGCACCTGGTGCGCGACTCGTTCTCGTCCGGTCTGAACCTCATGCTCGGCGTCTCGGCCGTGCTCGCCGCCGTGGCCGCGGTCCTCGCCTTCGCGATGGTCCGTATCCCGACGACCGGCGGCGCCGAGAAGCCGCCGCAGCAGAGCGGCGGAAACGCCCGCGGGCAGGAGGCCGGGGCCGACGCCACGGTGTAGTGGCCCTTGTGGGACTCGCGGTCGGTGCCTCCGGTGATCCTTCCCCCGGTGCTCACCGTCGCCGACCGCGCCGCCCCGGTGCTGCAGGCCGCAGGAGGCCGCAGCGCCGGGGCACCAACGCGTTCGCGATCGGCAGTCGTCCGTGATCCGGCCGCCGCACCGGACCTGGTCGCAGCCCGGTCAGACCCGGGTCAGGGCGTGGGGCAGGGCCGGCCGGTGGCGGGCGGCGGGCGTACGGGTGTCGGCCGCGCCGCTGAGCATACGAAGCTCCGTCAGCGTACGGGCCAGGGAGCGCGCCGTGCTGTCGTGCCCGTCGGCGTCGGCCTGGCGGAACGCCGCGACGAGCCCGTTCATCTCGGACTCGAACCAGAACAGCTCGCCGCCCGAGGCCACTTGGCGCCCGTCGGCCAGCGCGCGGGCCGCGGCGCGGGCCCGCAGCAGCCACGCGGTGAGCGCCCGGTCGACCGTCGAGCGGCGTTCCGCGGCAGTGCTCTCCGCCTCCGCGCACTCGTGGGCGAACAGCCGGATCACCGGGGGCATCCGAAAGCGCAGCCGCCCCGTACGATCCGTGCCGCGCACCTCCAGTAGCCGGGCGTCGACCAGGGTTTCCAGCAGGTCCTCGGCCCTGGGCTCGTCGGTGTCCAGCACGACGGCCGCCAGCCAGATGGGCAGCTCCGCGGTGTGCAGCAGCGAGAGCCGGCACAGTGCCGTCCTGGCACCGGCCGTCAGGCGCAGATAGCTGGAGCGCAGCGAGGACCGCACGTCGATGTCGGCGAGGCTCAGCTCGTCCAGCGGGCGCCGGTCGCCGCCGGCCAGCCGGCGCGCCATCTCGGCCAGCGGCCAGTGGGGTTTGGCGGCCAGCCGCCCGGCCACCACCCGTACGGCGATCGGCAGCCGGCCGCAGCGGTCGACCAGCGCGTCGGCCACGTGGTGCTCCTGCGCGACCCGGCCGGGGCCGACCACCCGGCGCAGCAGGGCGAGCGCCTCGACCCGTTCGAAGACGTCCAGCTCCAGCGACCGCGCGCCCTCCAGAGCGGTGAAGCGCGACCGGCTGGTGACGACCACCCGGCTGCAGGCCGCACCGGGAAGCAGCGGCCTGACCTGCTGTTCGTAGTGGGCGTTGTCCAGTACGACCAGGACCCGGCGTTCGGCGAGCACGCTGCGGTAGAGCTGGGTGCGCGCGTCCACCGTCACGGGGATCGGGGTCCCCGGCTCGCACAGCGCCTGGAGGAACCACTCCAGTACGTCGTAGGGGTCGCGCGGCCGGCCCTGCCCGCCCAGGTCCGCGTACAGCTGGCCGTCGGGGAAGGCGTCGAGGCACAGCCGTCCGGCCTGGACGGCCAGCGCGCTCTTGCCCGCTCCCGCCGTCCCGGTCACCACGACGGGCGCGGCCCCGGTGTGGTCGCCGCACAGCAGGTCGGACAGTTCGCGCAGCTGGGGCTCGCGGCCGGTGAAGTCGGCGACACTCGGCGGCAGCATGGCCGGCCGCACCTGCCGCCTGGCCTGGACCCGGATCTCCGGGGGATGGGCGGCGGGAGCGGTGAGCCCGGGGTCGCCGGCCAGGATGGACTGGAAGACGTCGTTGAGCGCCGAGCTGGGGTCGATACCCAGTTCCTCGGCGAGGATCTCCCGGCCGCGCTGGTACTCCGCCAGCGCGTCGGCCTGCCGGCCGACCCGGTAGAGCACGGTCATCAGCTGGGCGCGCAGCCGTTCGCGCATGGGGTGGGCCTCCACCAGGCCGACCAGCTCGGAGACGAGCGCGTCGTGGCGGCCGAGCGCGAGGTCGGCGGCGATCCGGCCCTCCAGCGCGGCCATCCGCGCCTCCTCCAGCCGGGGGAGTTCCACCCGCGCCAGGTGCTCGGTCACCCCGCCGAGCGCGGGGCCGCGCCACAGGGCGAGCGCGTCGGCCAGGTGCTCGGCGGCGGCGGCGTGGCGGCGCGCCTTGAGCGCGTCGTAGCCGAGGCCGGCCAGCCGGTCGAACTCGGCGTGGTCGAGGGTCGCGTCGGTCAGCACGAGCCGGTAGCCCGGCCGGTGGCGGACGATCGCCGCGCCGGGGGAGAGCAGCGTGCGCAGCCGCGAGACGTACGTGTAGAGCTGCTGGTTGACGGTGGCGGGCGGCGTCGGTCCCCAGGTGACCTCGCGCAGGTGCGCGTCGGAGACGACGCGGTTGCCTGCCAGGAGCAGCGTGGCGAGTATCGTCTTGGGCTTCTCCGCCACCAGCGTGAGGCCCCGTCCCGCCTGACGTATTCCGACTGGTCCGAGAACGCGGAATTCCACCCGTACCCCCTTGTGTGTTCACGGTCCGGATCAGCAGAAACGGTTTGGTGACATCAGAACGAGGGGCGCGAAATTGGCCGGCGCTTCGGGTCCGGGACAGCAAGGTCCCACGGCCGGGTCTCCGCTGATTCAAGGGGAGGGAATTCTCCACTCCCGGGGCATATGTGCGGCACAGCTCGGTGTGGCACAGCCCGTCCCTCCAGGCAAACGAATACGCCGAAGAATCGGCGCCTATCATCCCCGCCAGCTCCCTGCCTGAATCTGTGGAACGAACTCGACGGTACCAGCACGAGATCGCATCGCAACAGATTATTTTCACATGCGTCCCTATGTGTTTCACATATGCGGATTTGGAGAAATCAATACCCGGTGCGGGCCGGTGCCACCCGCCGGCCGGGCAAATTCCCGGCTGGTGCGGCGGCGGCCGGGTCCCGGCGGCGGTCAGCCCCTGGCCGCCGGGCCGCCGCGGCCCCGTTCGCGCGCGGCGCCGTGGAGTGCGCCACCGGCGGCCGGGCGGACGCCTGGCCCTGCCCGTCCCGGCCCGTCCGCGGTCCGGAAAAGTCGCACTGACCTGCGGGGTATAGCCGTGATATGGCTGCCTTCCGCATCGGTATAGAAACCGTCCGCAAGATGTAGGCCTGAGCGCGAACAGCCGGGTGGACATCCGGCTGAATCACATGCCTTTTGGGGAGTGCCATGAGCGACGGGCGTATCAGGAGTCTGGTCATTCTCGGCGGGGGCACGGCCGGTTGGATGACGGCGTCGTACCTCGGTAAAGCCCTGCAGGGGGAGGTGGAAATCACGCTCCTCGAAGCCCCGACCATTCCCCGTATCGGTGTCGGAGAAGCGACGGTCCCGAACCTGCATTCCGCGTTCTTCGATTTCCTGGGGGTGCCGGAGCACGAGTGGATGCGGGAATGTAACGCCAGCTTCAAGGCGGGCATCAAGTTCGTGAACTGGCGCACGCCCGGCAACGGTGTGGCCGATCCGCGTCCGCTCGGCGGGGAGACGGACTACTTCTACCACCACTTCGCGCACCTCAAGGAGCACGACGGGGTCCCGCTGCCGCAGTACTGGTACCTCAAGCAGCAGCGCGGCGACAACCCCGGCGCGTTCGACCGCGTGTGCTTCCCCGAGACCGCGATCCTCGACGCCAAGAAGGGCCCGTGGAAGGCGGACGGGACGCCGGCCATGGACTACGCCTGGCATTTCGACGCCTCGCTGGTCGCCGACTACCTGCGCCGGTTCGCCACCCAGAAGCAGGGGGTGCGGCACGTCCAGGGCGAGATGGCCGAGGTGATCCAGGACGAGCGCGGCTTCATCACGGCGCTGCGCACCAAGGACGACGAGCTGCTGGAAGGCGACCTGTTCGTCGACTGCTCGGGCTTCCGCGGCCTGCTGATCAACAAGGCGATGGCCGAGCCGTTCATCGACATGGGCGACAAGCTGCTGTGCGACAGCGCGGTGGCCACCGCGATCCCGCACGACGACGAGGCGAACGGTGTCGAGCCCTTCACCTCGGCGATCGCCATGTCGAACGGCTGGACCTGGAAGATCCCGATGCTGACCCGGTTCGGCACCGGCTACGTCTTCTCCAGCAAATTCACCACCCGCGACGACGCGACGCGTGAATTCTGCACGATGTGGGGCCTCGACCCCGAGAACACACCGCTGAACCAGGTGTCCTTCCGGGTCGGCCGCAACCGCCGCGCCTGGGTGCGCAACTGCGTCGCCATCGGCCTGTCCTCCTGCTTCGTGGAGCCGCTGGAGTCGACCGGCATCTACTTCATCTACACCGCCATCGCCCAGCTCGCCAAGCACTTCCCCGACAAGCGGTTCGACCCGGTGCTCATCGACCGGTTCAACCGCGAGGTGGAGAGCATGTTCGACTTCACCATCGACTTCATCCAGACCCACTTCGCCTTCGCGCCCCGTACCGACACCGAATTCTGGCGGGCGAACAAGAAGCTGCCGCTCGGTGACGACCTGCGCGAGAAGATCGAGCTGTACCGGGCGGGCCTGCCGGTCAACCCGTACTCCTCCGGCGAGCAGGTGCTCCACGGAAGTTCCGAACTGGCCAACAAGAACTTCTGGAACAACACGAACTACTGGTGCATGTTCGCCGGCCTCGGCCATCTGCCCGAGCACGTCCTGCCCGCGCTGCAGTACCGGCCCGCGTCGGTCGCAGGCGCGGAGGCGCTGTTCGCCGACGTACCGCGCCGCGCGGCCGAACAGCTTCAGGAACTGCCGTCCACGTATGACGTCCTGAGTGCCCTGCACGGCAAATAGAGCCCGGAGATTCCTGCCAATGGACCGAGCAACGAGTGCGGCCGTAGGCGATGAGGCGCGTCCCCGGGGTTCCGACGGCATGCGGCAGCTGATGGCGGGTTTTCCCACCGGAGTAGGGATCGTCACCGCTTTCGACACCGAGTCCCGTCCCTGGGGGATGACCTGTACGTCCCTGGCGAGCGTCGCTCTGGAACCGCCCACACTCCTGATGTGCCTGCGCAACGGCAGTCCGACCCTGAACGCCGTGCTCAGCGCCGGTGAGTTCGCCATGAACCTCCTGCACCAGGGGGCGCGGGCGACCGCGGAACTGTTCGCCTCCGGCGCGCCGGACCGCTTCGACCGCGTCGAGTGGTCCGTCCCCCCGGCGGCGGCCGGGCCGCACCTGAGTTCCGACGCCCACGCGGTCGCCAACTGCGTGGTCGTACGGCACCACACCCACGGCGACCACGTCGTCGTCTTCGCCGAGGTGCGCGACGTCCATGTGAACACCACACCGGCCCCGTTGCTCTACGGGCTGCGGCAGTACGCGTCATGGCCGACGAGCTGAGGCTGGTGTCCCCGGTGCTGGTCCCGGTGGCCGTGCGCCGTATCGGCGGCACGGCCACCGGCCCGCCGCCCGTCCGCCGCCCGCCGGAGCGCATACCGGGCGGGCGCGGGCGGTCCGGCGGCTCCGTGCTGCCCCGGCGGGGCCGCGGGCCGGCCCGCGGCGAACTCGCTGCTTCGCATTCCCCTTTCGGCTGTTGAGAAGAGGACGTTCGCGATGTATCAGTCCCCCAGGCACTACTTCGAGACGAGGCTGAGACTGGCCTCCGACCCCATGTCCGCCGCTGCTTGCCTGGCTTCGTCCGGTCTGTACGCGGACTACGTCGTCTACGAGAACGGTGGCACCTGGTCCTACGCCGGCGGCTCGATCGCCGAGATCACCCTGGACCGCACCGGCGCCCGGCTGCGACAACCGGAGGAGGTGCACCTGCCCTGGGACGGCCGTCCCCTCCAGCAGGTGCAGAGCCTGCTCGACACCGTCCAGGTCAAGGACTGGCGGGCCTACGGCTGGGCGGCGTTCGAGCTGTCGTACGCCAAGGACGGCGACGTCCGGCACATCGGCGACCAGCAGCTGCTGCACCTGGTCGTCCCGCACACCGAGGTGCGGATCGAGGGCGGCGAGGCGTATCTGCGCTCCGCGGACCAGGCCACCTTGAGCGCCGCCCTCGAGGTTCTGACGGCCGAGCACACCGAGCCGCGGTCGGTGCCGAACCCGGTGGACGTGCGCAAGGCCGGCGCGGACGACTACCGCCGGGCCGTCGGGGTCGCGGTCGACGCGATCAACGACCACCGGCTGCAGAAGGTGATCTTCTCGCGGGTCGTCCCGGTCGACCACGAGGTCGACTTCGTGGGTACGTACCTGGCCGGCCGGCGCGGCAACAACCCGGCGCGGTCCTTCCTGCTCAACCTCGGCGGCATCGAGGCGACCGGCTTCAGCCCGGAGATCGTCGTCCAGGTCGAGCCGGACGGCCGGGTGGTCAGCCAGCCGCTGGCCGGGACCCGGGCACTGACGGGCGACCGGGCCGAGGACGACCGGCTGCGCGCCGAACTCCTCGCCGACCCCAAGGAGATCTACGAGCACGCGATCTCCGTGAAGATCGCCTGCGACGAACTGCTCGGGGTGTGCGCGCCCGGCAGCGTCGACGTCGAGGAGTTCATGGTCGTCAAGGAGCGCGGCAGCGTGCAGCACCTGGCCTCCCGGGTGGGCGGCCGGCTCGCCGTCGGGCGCCGGGCCTGGGACGCCTTCGAGGCGGTGTTCCCCGCCGTCACGGCCTCCGGGGTGCCCAAGGACGCCGCGTACGACAGCATCCGCAGCAACGAGACCGAGGCCAGGGGGCTCTACAGCGGCGCCGTGCTCACGGTCGACCACGAGGGCTCCATGGACGCGGCCCTGGTGCTGCGCAGCGTCTACCGGCAGGACGGCCGCACCTGGCTGCGCGCCGGCGCGGGCATCGTGGGGCAGTCCCGGCCCGAGCGGGAGCTGGAGGAGACCATCGAGAAGCTGGGCAGCGTCGGGCGCTTCCTGGTGCCGGCCGCCGAACCGGTGACCGTCGGCGCGACAGCGCTGGCCGGAGGTGCCCGCTCATGAAGGTCAGCGGAATCCACCTCGCGGGCATCGCGGCCTGTCTGCCGGAGCTGTACACGACCGAGCGCGCCGTCGCCGAGGGGAAGTACGACGAGCAGGACCGGGAGGACGCCGGGATCGAGTCGGTCACCTTCGCCGGCGAGACCACGGGACCCGACCTCGCGGTGGCCGCCGCGAAGACCGCGGTGGCCCGCTCCGGGCACCGGCCCGAGGACTTCGGCGCGCTGCTGCACAGCAGCGTCCACTTCCAGGGCCCCGACGGCTGGTCCGCCCAGCACTACGTCCTGCGGCACACGATCGACCGCCCCGTGACGGCCGTCGAGGTCCGGCAGGGCTGCCTGGGCATGCTCTCCGCCCTGGAGCTGGCCGCCTGCCGCCTCATGGCCGCGCCCGAGCAGCCGGCGGTGCTGCTGACCTCGGGCGACAACTTCTCCACCCCGCTGGTGGACCGCTGGCGGGCCTCGAAGCTCTTCCTGCTCGGCGACGCCGGCGCGGCGGCGGTGGTCTCCCGCAGGCCCGGCTTCGCGCGGGTGCTGGCGGTGGGCTCGGTGTCGACCCCGTCGATGGAGGAGCTGCACCGCGGCGGGGAGCCGATGTTCCCGCCGGGACCCACCGTGGGACGCACCCTCAACCTGGAGGACCGCAGGGAGTTCTGGCGCCAGGAGTGGGCCAGGGGAGTCCCGCCGCCCATGGGGAACTTCGGCGACACGGTCGCCGCCGCCGCCCACCGGACGCTGGCCGAGGCCGGCCTCACCATGGCGGACATCACCCGGGTCGCCCACATCGGCTTCTCCCAGCTGCCCCTGCACGCCTCCTTCCTGGACCCGCTGGACATCGACGCCAAGCGCGGCATCTGGGAGTTCACCCGTACCACCGGCCACCTCGGCTCCGCCGACCCGGTCGCCGGCCTCGAACACCTGTGGAAGACCGGGCAGGTGAGCGCCGGCGACCACGTGATGGTCATCGGGGCCTCGCCCGGCATGGAGGCGGGCTGCGCCATCGTGGAGATCACCGGATCCCGCTACGCCGAGGGGGAGGGCGACCATGCTTGAGGGATGCACGCCCTGGCCCGAGGAGCGGGCGCGGCACTACCGGGCGGCGGGCCACTGGCAGGGTGAGAACCTCGCGGACCTGCTGTCCGGCGTCGCCGCGGCGCACGGCGAGCGCACCGCGCTGGTGCAGGGACGGCGCCGGCTGACGTACGCCGAACTCGACCGGCGGGTGGCCAGGACGGCCGCGGGATTCGTCCAGCAGGGCATCGCCGCCGGCGACCGGGTCGTCGTCCAGCTGCCGAACGTGCCCGAATTCGTCATCGTCTGCTTCGCCCTCTTCCGCATGGGCGCGAAGCCGGTGTTCTCGCTGGCCTCGCACCGGGCCAACGAGATCGGCCACCTGTGCGCGCTCTCCGGAGCCGCCGGCTACGTCGTGCCGGGCACCTACCAGGGCTTCGACCACACGCGGATGGCGCTCGACCTCGCCGCCCGGCACGACACCCTGCGCAAGGTCTTCGTCCTCGACGGCGCGGCGCTCGCCGCGGCCGACGCCCCCGCCGGGCTGCTCGTCGCGCTGGACGAGGTCGACGCCGACCCGCTGCCGCTGCCCGCGCCCGACCCGTCCGACGTCGCCTTCTTCCTGCTGTCCGGCGGCACCACCGCGCTGCCGAAACTGATTCCCCGCACCCACGACGACTACACGTACCAGACCAGGGCCGCAGCCGAACTGCTCGAACTGAGCCACGAGGACGTCTACCTCGCGGTGCTGCCCGCCGAGTTCAACTTCGCCTGGGGCTGCCCGGGCGTGGTCGGGACCCTGCGCTCCGGCGGCACGGTGGTGCTGGCCGACGCGCTCATCGCCGACGAGTGCTTCGAGACCGTCGAGCGCGAAGGCGTCACCTTCACCTCGCTGGTGCCGACCGTGGCCCAGCTGTGGCTGGAGGCCGCCGAGTGGAACAAGGCCGACCTGTCGAGCCTGAAGCTCGTGCAGATCGGCGGGGCCCGGCTGCACCGCTCGGTCGCCGAGCGCATCACCCCGGTGCTCGGGTGCCGGCTGCAGCAGGTCTTCGGGATGGCGGAGGGGCTGCTCACCTTCACCCGCGCCACCGACTCCCTGGAGACCGTGCTGACCACCCAGGGCCGGCCGCTCTCGCCCGACGACGAGGTGCGGATCGTCGACCCCGAGGGCCGCGACGTGCCGACGGGCAGCACCGGCGAACTGCTCGCCCGCGGCCCGTACACCCTCCAGGGCTACTACCGGGCGCCGGAGCACAACGCCCGCGCCTTCACCGAGGACGGCTTCTACCGCAGCGGCGACGTGGCGCGGCTGGCCGAGGACGGCTCGCTGGCCATCGAGGGCCGCATCAAGGACGTGATCATCCGGGGCGGCGACAAGGTGTCGGCCGGAGAGGTGGAGGAACACCTCCAGGCCCTTCCGTCGGTGGCCGAGGTCGCCGTCGTCCCGGTGCCCGACCCCTACCTCGGCGAGCGGGTCGGGGCCTACGTGGTCGCGGACGGCCCGCCGCCCACCCTGCGGGAGCTGAAGGAGGCCCTGCACGCGGACGGCCTGGCCGACTACAAGCTCCCCGACTGGCTGGAGATCGTCGAGAAGCTCCCGCTGACCGGACTCGGCAAGGTCGACAAGAAGACCCTCGCGGCCGAGGCGGCGGCCAGCATCCGGGCGGCGGACGAGTGACGACGCCGTACGCCGCCACGGGACCGGCCGACGTCGCCGGTCCCGCCCACCCCTCTCCCGTGGAAGCCGAAGGACGCAGGACAATGACGGAAACCACAGCGGACGGCTCGGGGCAGACACCGGTAGAGGTGTCCGCCGCCTTGCGCGAAGCCGTCGCGGCCAAGATCGGTACCGAGCCCGACGCGATCGCGCCGGACGCCAACCTCGTCCTTCTGGGGCTCGGTTCCCTGGAGATGATGCAGCTGGTCAACCGCTGGCGGCGGGACGGGCTGCCGGTGTCCTTCCGCGAGCTGGCGGCCGAGCCCACCCTCGACGCCTGGCAGCGGCACTTCAACGCCGTCGCGGCCGAGTCCGGGGAGGCCACGCCATGAGCGGGTCCCCGCTGCTGGACGACGAGGGGCTGCCCGCGCGCCCGCCGGCGCTGCTCATCCGCGGCGGACACCTGTACACCGCGGACGCCGGGGCCCGGGTGCACCCCACCGGGTCCGTCCTCGTCGTGGGCGACCGGATCGCCGCCGTGGGACCGGTCGAGGAAGTGGCGCAGGCCGTCGCCGCCCTCACCCCGGAACAGCGGGCGGGGCTGCGGACGCTCGACGCCGGATCCATGCTCGTCATGCCGGGCTTCGTGAACAACCACTGGCACGACATGTTCGCGGTGCGGCTGCCCTTCAAGGGCGCCCTGCGCACCGCGCAGGACCGCACCGACGAGCCCGGCTTCATGGCCCTGGGCGGGGACATCGCCAAGGTCTCGGCCGGCTTCGAGGGATTCCGCCGCCTGGTGGACGCCCTGCTGCCCGACGAGGCACAGGCCGTGGCCCGCTACGCCCTGTGGACCCAGCTGCGCTCGGGCACCACCACGCTGGGCGACGTCGGATCGGTCAACCGCTCCGACGCGCTGGCCGACGCGGCACTGGCACTGGGCATCCGCTGCGCGGTGAGCGCCTGGGTGGCGGACGCGCTGTGCGGAACGGGCAGCGGCGCCCCCGAGCGGACCCGCGACGCCGACACCGAACTGGAGCGGATCCAGCAGCTGCTGGACCGGAGCGCGGCGGACTCCACCGGGCGGCTGCGCGCCTGGCCCACCGCCCCCTACCTCACCAACATGAGCGACGAACTCGGGCGCGGCCTCGCCCGCCTGTCGGCCGACCACGACGTCCCGTTCGCCACCCATGTCGGCGCCCTGCGGCACGAGGCGGAGGCGGTGCGCGCGCACTTCGGCACCACGCCGATCCGCAGGCTGGACCGGCTGGGGCTGCTCAACGACCGGCTCATGGCGGTGCACTGCGCCTTCGTGGACGCCGACGAGCGGCAGATGCTGCTCGACGCCGGGGTCCACATCAGCCACTCGCCCGCCAAGTACGGTCCCACCGGCGAGTCCACGCTCACCGAGACCGGGCTGATCCCCGAACTCAGGCGGCGCGGCCTGGACGTGTCCCTGTCGACGGACGGCGGCGTCTTCCCGGTGATGGGCATGGCCGAGGAGATGCGGGCCGCCTGGCAGATGTACAACGAACTCGCGGGCGACCACACCGCCCTGCCCGCCAGCGAGGCGCTGGCGATGTCCACCCGGATCGCGGCGCGCGGTCTGGGCTGGGAGGACGAGGTCGGCAGCCTGGAGCCCGGCAAGCAGGCCGACCTGGTGCTCGTCCCGATCGACGACTGGCGCTACCTGCTCAACCCGCGCCCGCTGGAGGGCTATCTGACCCTCGGCGGCACGGCGGACGTGCACACCGTGCTGGTGGCGGGCCGGGTCCTGCTGGAGAACGGCCGCGCGCCGCACCTGGACGAGGCCGCCCTCCAGGACGACTACCTGCGCGCCCTGCGCTCCTTCTCCGCCCGTGTGCTCGGCGTCCCGGACAAGGAGCTGACCGCGCTCTTCGACGACAACCCCCGGCTGCGTACGAAGGGGACCGCCCCGGCAGCTCACCGGGTCTGATGGCGTCACACCGGATCGCGCGTCCTGACTCCCCCTGCCCGTGCCCTGTACGGAGGTAGCGCCACGATGGCCGACAACACCGCCCTGCTGCTCGCCGAGGACGAGGGCGCCGCCCTGTCCTCCGACGAGATGCGCCGATGGCGGGCGCTGCCCGCCCGGCAGCAGCCCGACTGGCTCGACGACACACAACTCGAACCCGTACGTGAACTCCTCGCCACCCGGCGCGCGCTGGTCACCGGGGACGAGGTGGCGACGCTGCGCGTCCTGCTGGCCGAGGTCGCCCAGGGCCGGTGCCAGGTGCTCCAGGCCGGCGACTGCGCGGAGGACCCGGCGGAGTGCGCGGCCGGACCGGTGGCCCGCAAGGCGGAGCTGCTGGACGAACTCGCCGAGGTGATGGCCGACCACTCCGGCACGCCCGTCCTGCGGGTCGGCCGTATCGCCGGCCAGTTCGCCAAACCCCGCTCCCAGCCGGTGGAAAGGGTCGGCGGGCGCGAACTGCCCGTCTACCGCGGGCACATGGTCAACGGACCCGAGCCCGACGCCTCGGCCAGGCGCCCGGCGCCCTCGCGGATGGTGGCGTGCTACGACGCCGCGGCCACCGCCGTGGACGCCCTGCGCCTTCGCGACACCGGCGCCGCGACCGCGCCCGACACCCAGATATGGACCAGCCACGAGGCCCTCATCCTCGACTACGAACTGCCGCTCATGCGCCGCAACCACGAGGGCCGGCTGCTGCTGACCTCCACGCACTGGCCGTGGATCGGCGAGCGCACCCGCCAGGCCGACGGGGCGCACGTCCGGCTGCTGGCCGCCGTGGACAACCCCGTCTCCTGCAAGGTCGGACCGACCGCGGACCCCGACGACCTGGTGCGGCTGTGCGACCTGCTCGACCCCGAGCGGGTCCCCGGCAGGCTCACCCTGATCGCGCGGATGGGCGCCGGGGCGGTGACCGAACGGCTGCCGGGCCTGGTGACCGCCGTGCGGGCCGCGGGACACCCGGTCAGCTGGCTGTCCGACCCGATGCACGGCAACACCGTGAGCGCCCCGGGCGGCGTCAAGTCGCGGCTCGTCGACACGATCGTGCGGGAGGTCGTCGGCTTCCAGAACGCCGTCGCCGCCGCGGGCGGGGTCGCGGGCGGCCTGCACCTGGAGACGACGCCCGACGCCGTCACCGAATGCGCGGCGGACGCCGCGGGACTCGACCGGCTGGACGGCGCGTACACGAGCCTGTGCGACCCGCGGCTCAACCCCTGGCAGGCGCTCGACGTGGTCTCCGCGTGGCGCGGCCAGGACCGATGACGCACGACGACGCAAGGGGAGAGGAGTTCCGCCGATGAAGGACACGATCGCGGTGGTGACCGGCGCGGCAGGCGGCATCGGGGTTGCGGTGGCCGAGGCGCTGGCCGTACGCGGCGCCACCGTCGCGCTGCTTGACCGGGACGCCGACCGGCTGGCGGTGGTGGCCAAGGAGCTGCGGGGGGCGGGCCACCGGGCCGAGGCCTTCCCGGTCGACGTCACCTCCAGCGCGGAGGTCGAAGCGGTGGTCGGGGCCGTCGAGGAGCAGCTCGGCCCGGTCGACCGGCTCGTCAACGGGGCCGGGGTGATGCGCTCCGGTCCCATCGACGGCTTCGCCGACGAGGACTGGCAGGCGGTGTTCGCCGTCAACACGACCGGTGTCTTCCACATGTCGCGTGCCGTCGTGCGCCGGATGAAGCAGCGGCGGCGCGGCGCGCTGGTCACGATCGCCTCCAACGCCGCGGGCACCGCGCGGATGGACATGGCCGCCTACGCGGCGTCCAAGGCCGCCTCGTCCATGTTCACCAAGTGCCTCGGCCTGGAGGCCGCCGCCTACGGCATCCGCTGCAATGTGGTCGCGCCCGGCTCGACCGACACCCCCATGCTGACCGGGCTGTACGACGCCGAGTCCGCGGCCCGCTCCTCGATCGAGGGCGTGCCAGGGGCGTACCGGCTGGGCATCCCGCTGGCGAAGGTGGCCCGCCCCCAGGACGTCGCCGACGCCGTCCTGTTTCTGCTGTCCGACGAGGCGTCGCACATCACGATGCACCACCTCACCGTCGACGGCGGGGCCACGCTCGGCGTGTGACCCCTGCCATGGAAAGGAGTCGGTTGTGGCCATCCCCGCGATCGAGCCGTACCCGATGCCCGCAGAAGGCGACCTGCCCGCCAACACGGCCTCGTGGTCGGTCGATCCGTCCCGTGCCGCACTGCTCGTGCACGACATGCAGTACTACTTCCTGCGGCCCTTCCCGGCCGGCCGGTCGCCCGTCGACGCGCTGGTCCGCAACGCGGTCCGGCTCCGGCAGACCTGCGCCCGGCTCGGCATCCCGGTCGCCTACACCGCCCAGCCGGGCGACATGACCGAGCAGCAGCGCGGACTGCTCAAGGACTTCTGGGGACCCGGCATGACCGCCGGGCCGCGGGACCGCGCCGTCGTCGACGAACTGGCGCCGGCCGCGGACGACACGGTGTTCACCAAGTGGCGGCCGAGCGCCTTCTTCCGCACCAGCCTGCTTGACCTGCTCCGGGACACCGGACGCGACCAGCTGATCGTGTGCGGGGTGTACGCCCACGTCGGGATCCTGATGACCACCGGGGAGGCGTACGCCCACGACATCCAGACGTTCGTCGTGGCCGACGCCGTCGCCGACTTCACCCTGGCCGACCACCGCATGACCCTCGAGTACGTCGCGACGCGGTGCGGCATGGCGCTGCGCACCGACACCGTGCTCCAGCAGCTGGAGGAGGCGAGCCGCTCATGAACCCGGGCGCCGGCGAGGTGCTTCCCGGCAGACCGCACGCGCTCCTGGCGAAGGTGCTGGGCGGCCAGCCGCCGCCGTTCGCCCTGCTGCACCGGCCGCAGGCCACCGGCGCCGACCGGCTGGAGCTGATGGTGGGGACGGTGTCCGAGCCCGCCTCGCTCGCCGAACTCCCCATACCGCAGGGCACCGGCGCGAACCAGCACGGCGTCCTGGCCGTCCTGCCCTACCGGCAGCTGGCCGAACGCGGCTACACCTGCCCCGACGACGGCACCCCGCTGCTCGCCCTCACGATCGAGGAGCAGTGCGGCCTGTCCCGCCAGGAGGTCCTCCAGCACGTCCCCGACCTGCCGATCAGCATGGACGAGCACGGCTTCGACATCGACGACGAGTCCTACGCCCGCACGGTCCGCCGGATCATCCAGGACGAGATCGGCCGGGGGACCGGCGCCAACTTCGTCTTCCGGCGCAGCTACCGGGCGGAGCTGGCGGACTGGTCCGCGGCCACGGCCCTGGCCTTCTTCCGCCGGCTGCTCCAGCGCGAGACCGGCGCCTACTGGACGTTCCTGATCCACACCGGCGACCGGTGCCTCATCGGCGCGACCCCGGAACGGCACGTGAGCCTGGACGGCGGCGCCGTGACGATGAACCCGATCAGCGGCACGTACCGCTATCCCGAGGGCGGCGCCGACCCCGACGGGGTGATGGGCTTCCTGCGCGACACCAAGGAGTCCGACGAGCTGTTCATGGTCCTCGACGAGGAACTCAAGATGATGGGCCGGGTGTGCGACCGCGGCGGCCGGGTGCGCGGCCCGTACCTCAAGGAGATGAAGCGCCTCGCGCACACCGAGTACCTCATCGAGGGCTCCAGCAGCCGCGGGGTGCGCGACATCCTCCACGAGACGCTGTTCGCGCCGACGGTGACCGGCAGCCCGCTGGAGAGCGCGTGCCGGGTCATCAACAAGTACGAGCCCCACGGCCGCGGCTACTACAGCGGGGTGGCCGCCCTCATCGGCCGGGACGGCGGCGGCGACACCGTCCTGGACTCCTCCATCCTCATCCGCACCGCCGAGGTCGACCGGGCGGGCGCGCTCACCATCGGCGTCGGCGCCACCCTGGTCAGGCACTCCTCCCCGCAGGCCGAGGTCGCCGAGACCTGGGTGAAGGCGGCCGGCCTGCTGTCCGCCCTGCGCAGCGACCCCGAGCCCGCCCGCACCGCGGCTCAGCACGCCGCCGGGCCGCCGCCGGGACCGCTGCTGGGCGCCCACCCCGACGTGGTGGCCGCGCTGGCGACCCGCAACGCCACCCTGGCCGACTTCTGGCTGGCCGACCCCGACGGCCGCGGCCGGCCCGCCGACGGGCTGGCCGGCCGGCGGCTCCTCGTGGTCGACGCGGAGGACACCTTCACCTCGATGGCCCGGCACTGCCTGGCGTCGCTGGGCCTGGACGTGACGGTGCGCCGCTTCGACGAGCCGTACACGCTCGACGACCAGGACTTCGTGATCGTCGGGCCGGGACCGGGGGACCCGCAGGAGCGCAGCGACCCCAAGATCGCGCACCTGCGGGACCTGTCGCTGCGGCTGCTGGAGTCCGGCACGCCCTTCCTCGCGGTGTGCCTCGGCCACCAGGTGCTCAGTTCGCTGCTGGGGCTCGACATCGTCCGCAAGCCGAAGCCCAACCAGGGCTCCCAGCAGAAGATCGACTTCTTCGGCCGCCCGGAGCTGGTCGGCTTCTACAACACCTTCGCCGCGCGCTCGGCCGCACCCACCCTGGACTGCCCCTTCCGCGGCGGCACGATCCGGGTCTGCCACGACCCCGGCAGCGGTGAGGTGCACGGACTCCGCGGACCCGGCTATGCCTCCGTGCAGTTCCATCCGGTTTCGGTCCTGACGCGCAACGGAACCGCTATCCTGCGCGAACTCCTGGTCGGCGCACTGGAGGTGGACAGCCCGCAGGCGAAGTGAATGGAGAGTACGCGTTTTCCACCGGGCAGTTGCCCCTGTCCGGTGGCCCCGCCGAATCGGTGGGGCACCCCTGCGGAATCACCGGCTCCGCCTCCGCGGCGGCCCAACGGGCCTGGTACAGAAGAAAGTGAACGGAACGGATGCGTATGCCGGACATCAATGGATCTTTTTCCAGCCGATATCGACCGAGGCTCAGCGTGTGGGATATTGTTCGTTTACTTGTTTACGTCAGCGTCATCGCACTGACACGACGGACAAGGTCCCCTCAGGCAAAGGAGCTGGTCGTGGCGGAGCCCGTGTGGATCGTCGGGGTGGGGATGACGCGGTTCGGCCGCCACACCGACCTCAGCGTGCCGGAGTTAACGGCTCAGGCGGTCCGGGAGGCGCTGGCCGACGCGGGCCTTGAGCAGCGCCTGATCGAGGCGGCGTTCTTCGGCAACACGACCCAGGGCGCGCTCGAGGGCCAGCTCATGATCGGCGGTCAGATCGCGCTGCGCGGCATGGGGTTCGAGCGGATCCCGATCTTCAACGTCGAGAACGCCTGCGCCACCGGCGCCGCCGCGCTGCACCTGGCGGTCAACCAGGTACGCGCCGGCGCCGTCGACATCGCGCTGGCCGTCGGTGTGGAGAAGATGAACGTGCCCGACCGCGAACGGGCCATGGCGGTCTTCGAGGGCGCCTACGACGTGTCGGACCCGGCCGGGCTGTCCGCGACGCTGACCGCGCTCGGCGGCGAGGTCGACAACTCCGGCGCAGGCAAGCGCAGCGTCTTCATGGACATCTACGCGGCCATGGCGCGGGCGCACATGAACGAGTTCGGCACCACCCAGCGGCAGATCGCCGTCGTCGCGGCGAAGAACCACCGGCACGCCATGCACAACGACAAGGCGCACCACAGGACACCGCTCACCGTCGAGGACATCCTCGCCGCCCGGCCGCTGTCGTTCCCGCTCACGGTGCCGATGTGTGCGCCGATCACCGACGGGGCGGCGGCGGTCGTGGTGTGCGGACAGCGCGGGTTGCAGCGACTGACCGGTTCCGGCCGGGGCGTACGCGTCCTGGCCTGCGCGGTCGGCACCGGCGTCGAGCGGTCACTGGACGCGTCGGACCAGCACATCATCCGGCTGCTGGCCGGGCGAGCATACGAGGAGGCCGGCGTGGGGCCGGAGGACATCGACGTGGCAGAGGTGCACGACGCCACGGCGTTCAGCGAGATCCAGCTGACGGAGCTGCTCGGGCTGTGCGAGCCCGGCGGCGGCGGCCGGGCCGCCGAGACCGGCGTCACGACGCTGGGCGGACGCCTCCCGGTCAACCCGTCAGGCGGGCTGGAGTCGAAGGGGCACCCGCTCGGCGCGACCGGCCTGGGCCAGGTGTACGAGCTGGTCCAGCAGTTGCGCGGTGAGAGCGGCGTACGGCAGGTGCCCGGCGCGCGGGTCGCGATCGCGGAGAACGGCGGAGGGTTCTACGCGGGCGAGGAAGCGGTCTCCGCCATCACGGTTCTCGGGGGTGTCTGATGGCGATCATCGACTTTTTCGACCGGGGCTGGCGGCTCAACCCCAACGGCACCGCGTACATCGGCGGCGAGCGCAGCTGGACCTTCACCGAGGCGAGGAAGCTGTCCTGCCGGATCGCCCACGCGCTCGGGAAGTCCGGCGTCGCCCGGGAGTCCAAGGCGGGCGTGCTGTCGCCGAACGACCCCGCCGCCTGGATCTGCGTGCTCGGCATATGGCGGGCCGGGCTGGCCTGGGTACCGCTCAACCCCACCGTCCCGGCCACCGAACTCCAGCACGTGATCGACACCTTCGACTGCGAGGTGCTGTTCTACCACCCCTCGATGGCGGCCACCGTGGCCGAACTGGCGCCCTCGCTGCCCCAGGTCAAGCACTACATCTGCCTGGAGGACGACGAGGCCTCGGGGAATCCCTCGCTGGCCGAGTGGATATCCGGCCAGCCCGACACGCAGCCCGACGTCCGCTACGACATGGACGACGTGGCGGCCATCTTCTCCACCGGCGGGACCACCGGGCTGCCCAAGGGCGTCATGAACACCCACCGGTCCTTCTCGGTGTGCCTGGCGCACTTCCTGATAGCCCTGCAATACCGCGCCGACGAGCACATCATCAACCTGGCCGCGCTGCCGATGACCCACGCGGCCGGCGTGTTCAGCCTCGCCGCCACGGCACGCGGCGGCACGGTGGTCGTGCTGCCCAGGGCGGATCCGAGCGCCATCCTCGACGCGATCGGGCGGCACCGCGTCACCGAGCTGTTCCTCGCGCCCACCGTGGTCTACCGGGTGATGGAGGCGCCGGATCTCGCGGAGGCCGACCTCTCCTCCCTGCACTACCTGCTGTACGCCGCGGCCCCGATGTCGACGGACAAGCTCCGCCGCGCCCTTGAGATCTTCGGCCCGATCATGGCGGACTGCTACGGCCTGGTGGAGTCCTTCGCCGGCATATCCTTCCTGCGCCCCGAGGAGCACTTCATCAACGGCGAGGTCGCCCCCGACTCGCGGCTGGCGTCGTGCGGACGGCCGAACCCCCTGATCAGCGTCGAGATCCACGACAACGACGACCGGCCGCTGCCGGCGGGGGAGTCCGGCGAGATCTGCGTCAGCGGCGACCTGGTGATGAAGGGCTACTACAAGGCGCCGGAGAAGACGGCCGAGACCGTCATCGACGGATGGCTGCACACCGGCGACATCGGCCACCTCGACCACGAGGGCTACCTGTTCATCACCGACCGCAAGAAGGACATGATCATCTCCGGCGGGATGAACATCTACCCGAGCGAGATCGAGCAGGTCATCTGGAGCCACCCGGCCGTGCAGGACTGCGCCGTGATCGGCGTACCGCACGAGGACTGGGGCGAGGCGGTCACCGCGGTCGTGGAGCTCAACCCCGGCGCCGAGGTCGACGCCGACGAGCTGATCGCGCTGTGCAAGGAGAAGGTCGGCAGGGTCCGCGCCCCCAAGCGGGTGGAGTTCGTCGAGTCGCTGCCCCGCAGCGGCAACGGCAAGGTCCTCAAGCGGGCCGTCCGCGAGCAGTACTGGGCCGGCCAGTCCCGGCAGATCTGACCGCCCCGCCGCCGGCGGGCTGACCGGACGAAGCGGTTTTACGGGATCGGTGGTGCCCGATAGGGGTGCCACCGGTCCCGCCTGAGCCATGCCGGACGAATTCCGGCCGACCCCGTCCGCTCTCACCGGCTTCCCGGCTTCCCGGCTTCCCGGCCGGCTGGCCCGAATGGGCACCCGCGCCGGGCTATTCCGCGCTTCGGCCCTGGCGGACGGATCGGCCTTTCGGATTTCGGTGGCCGGAATTACCTGCGCACCATGCGGTGGCCTCGCCTCTCGGCTTTCGGATCCGGGCCCGCTGTCAGCGACCGCCATTCGGTGTTCCGTGCCCGATCAGCGGCCGGCCGGCTCATGGCGCATATGTCCCACCGCATCCCCGCAAACGGGTAACTGTGCCGCCTTCCCGTCAGGCGGGCCGGTTCTTCCGTACGACCCACGATGACGCGATCGGCGCGACCTGCTCCTGCGGCCACCGTGCCGGGCGGGGCCCGCGCGGTGCCGGTCACGCGGTCCGTGCTGCCCGCTCACGTATGTGACCACGTGTGCCACGATTCTTCCAACGGGTTGCGCGAGTTTTCCTCGATTCCGTTCATATCTTGTGTCCGGAGCCTTGTGGGCCCCTGCGGTGCTCTGTACGGTGTGCGTGATTCAAGCCGGGCACGGTGCCTGACGGCATGTCAGTGTCGCGGAGCCGCGAAAAGATCACCGGTCCCGGCACCGCACGTGGGGGCCGCCAGGCCGCCGGCGGTGCGGGGGTGCCGAGCTGTGTGCGGGCCCCGGCGGGCGCCGAGGCCTTTCCGATTCCCGAGGAGCACCCGATGCAAGGGCTCTCAAGAGGTATGCGCCTGGCCCCCGTCCGGCGCCGTGCGGCGGCGGCCGTGGTCGCCCTGGCCGCCGTGACCGGTATGGCGTGGACGGCCGCCGCGCCGGCCGGCGCCGCCGCACCGCACACCGGACAGGCCGCGCGCACCGCGCAGGCCGTCCGTGCGCCGTCGCCCGCCGCGGCCCCGGCCGCGGCAGCCGCGGCGGGTGCCACGACGCCGTTCACCAGCTACGAGGCCGAGGCGGGTGCCCTGGGCGGGGGCGCCACGGCGGTGTCGCTGACCGCGGCGCCGACGACGCAGTTCTCGAGCGCGACACTTGAGGCGTCCGGGCACGCGTACGTCCACCTCGCCGGCACCGGGCAGTCCGTGCAGTGGACCAACGCCACCGGGCAGCCGATCAGCTACCTCAACATCCGGGCCAGCATCCCCGACTCGGCCTCGGGCGGCGGGATCACCGGGACGCTCGACCTGTACGTCAACGGGACCTTCCGGCAGGCGCTGAACTTCAACTCCAAGCAGACCTGGGTCTACGAGGGCAACAACAACTACAACACCAGCGACAACCAGAACCCGGCGGACGGCAGCCCGCGGGTGTTCTTCGACGAGTCGCACGCCTTCGTCACCGGCGCGCCGATCGCCGCGGGCAGCACCTTCTCCCTGGTGAAGGACTCGGCGAACACCGCGGCCTTCTACGACGTCGACGTCGTGGACGTGGAGAACCCGCCGGCGCCGCTCCCGCAGCCCGCGAACTCGATCTCCATCACCAGCTGCGGCGCGGTGGCGGACAACACGCCCACCAACGGCGCGGCCGACAGCGCGTCGGCCGACAGCCGCGCGGCCATCCAGAACTGCATCGGCCAGGCGCAGTCGCAGGGCAAGATCCTGTGGATCCCGCAGGGCACCTTCTACGTGAAGGGCACGTCGGGGCTGACCGCCACGGGCATCACGATCGCCGGGGCCGGGCAGTGGTACAGCACCGTCTACCGCGATGTGCCGGTACCCAACAGCACCCCGCTGGGCGCCCTGTTCCAGGTGACCTCGTGCACCGTCCAGGACTTCCACATCGACGCCAACGCGGTCAGCCGCAGCACCATCGGCGGTGACGGCGGCGCGATGGACACCACCGGCACCAACTGGGTGGCCAGCGGCATCTGGACCCAGCACACCATGTCCGGCTTCTGGGCCTCCGGTACCGGCGGAACGGTCAGGAACAGCCGTCTGACGTCGATCTGGGCCGACGGGATCAACCTCAACAACGTCTCGCTCAACGCGACGTCCGGCAACAACCTCACCGCGACCAACAACTTCGTGCGCGGCACCGGCGACGACGCCATGGCCATCAACTCGGTCAACTACAACACCAACGGCGACGGTTCGAAGACGTACTACAACCCGATGACGAACATCACCTTCACCCACAACACCACGATCGCACCGTGGGGCGGCAAGGGCATCGGGATCTACGGCGGCAGCGGCCACCTGGTCAGCGGCAACTACATCAGCGACACCGCCCGCTACATCGGCCTGGGGGCCGGCCGGTTCGGCGTCAACGGCAGCGACCTGCTCTCCGCGACCGTGTCGGACAACGTCGTGGTCAGGTCCGGCGGCAACGCCTACAGCCAGGGCCAGCCCGCCCTGCACATCGGCAACGGCGGCGACGGCCAGAACACCGGCACGGTCGACCATGTCACCGCCACCGGCAACACCGTCGCCAACTCGCTCTACGACGCCGTCGGCTTCTCCACCTCGACCAACACCCAGCTGCAGAACACCACCATCACCAACCCGGGCCGCAACGGCGTCGCCATCTCACCGCCGTTCTACCCCGCGCCCACCGGCTCCGCCACGATCACCGGCAACACCCTGACCGGACTCAAGCCGGGCAACACCGCGTACGTCAACAACTCCAGCGGCTTCACCGCCACGCTGAGCAACAACAGCTGGCAGGGCACCACGACGCCCGAGACCCCGTACGGCGGCACCCCCGCCGCCGTCCCCGGTACCGTGCAGGCGGAGAACTACGACACCGGAGGCCAGGGCGTCGCCTACAACGTCACCTCGGTCAACGGCAATGCCAACTCCTACCGCTCCGACGGCGTCGACCTGGAGGCGACCTCGGACACCGGCGGCGGCTACAACCTCGGCTGGACCACGGGCGGTCAGTGGTTCCGCTACACCGTCAACGTGGCCACGGCCGGGACCTACTCGCTGAACCTGCGCGTCGCCGCCCCCGCCGCCGTCAGCGGCGCGCTGCACCTGTCCAACGCCGCCGGCGCCAACCTGAGCGGCGCGGTCACCGTACCCGCCACCGGCGACTGGCAGACCTGGGGCACGGCCACCGCCACCGTCACCCTCCCCGCCGGGCAGCAGGTCCTGACGCTCAACCAGGACAACGGCGGATGGAACCTCAACTCCCTCACCTTCGCCGCCGGCGCCCCCGCCACCACGAACCTGGCGGCGGGCAAGCCCGCCAGTGCTGCCAGCGTCAACCAGACGTACAGCGCGTCGAACGTGACGGACGGCAACCAGGACACCTACTGGGAGAGCGCCAACAGCGCCTTCCCGCAGTGGGTGCAGGTGGACCTCGGCTCGGCGCGCAGCGCCGGCCGGATCGTCCTGCAGCTCCCCGCGGGCTGGGGCGCGCGCACCCAGACGCTGTCCGTCCAGGGCAGCACCGACAACAGCGCCTTCACCACCGTGCTGGCGTCGGCCGCCCGGACCTTCGACCCGGCCACGGGCAACACGGTGACCCTCACCTTCCCCGCGACCACCCAGCGCTACTTCCGGGTGAACATCACGGCCAACACGGGCTGGCCGGCCGGCCAGATCTCCGAGGTCCAGATCTGGACCTCGTGATCCGGGCTGCTCCCACGACGACGGTGCCGCCGGGCGCGCAAGCCGCCCCGGCGGCACCGCCGTGTCCGGACCGTCCGCCCTTCGCGCCCAACCGAGTTATGACCGTCGCCCGTATTGACGCTGCATGGGCACGATGATTCACTCCGTCTCTGAGAGCGCTCTCACGCGGCCCAGGACCAGCCGCACATCTCCTCCCCACCCACCACTCCAGGGAGAGCCGTGACCGTCATTCCCACTCGCCGCACCATGCTCCGCGGGGCAGCAGTCGCCGCCGCCGCGGTGCCGCTGGCCGGCGGCATCTCCACCGGGTCAGCCGTCGCCTCCTCGCCCGCGCACCGGGACGCCGGCCTGGGGCCGAACGTCCTCGTCTTCGACCCGTCCATGGGCGACGCGGCGATCCAGGCGAAGGTCGACGCCGTCTTCGCCACCCAGCAGTCCAACCAGTTCGGCACGGAGCGGTACGCGCTGGCCTTCAAGCCGGGCACCTACCACGTCGACGTCAACGTCGGCTTCTACACCCATGTGCTCGGGCTCGGCGACAGCCCCGACGACGTCGTGATCAACGGGCACGTCACGGTCGACGCCCAGTGGCTGGAGGGCAACGGCACACAGAACTTCTGGCGTGCCGCGGAGAACCTGAGCATCGTGCCGCCGGACGGGCTGGAGCGCTGGGCCGTCGCCCAGGCCGGCCCGATGCGCCGCGTCCACGTCAAGGGCAACATGACCCTGTGGCCGAGCCCGCCCGGCAACCAGTGGTCCAGCGGCGGCTTCCTGGCCGACAGCGTGGTGGACGGCCAGGTCGAGTCCGGCTCGCAGCAGCAGTGGCTGTCCCGCAACGACACCTTCGACAGCTGGACCGGCTCCAACTGGAACATGGTCTTCGTCGGCACCCAGGGCGCCCCCGCCCAGAGCTTCCCCACCCCGCCCTTCACGGTGGTCGACCGGACCCCGGTCGTCCGGGAGAAGCCCTTCCTGACCGTGGACCGGCACGGCTCCTACAGCGTCTTCGTGCCCGCGCTCCGCCGCGACAGCGTCGGCACCACCTGGGCCCACCGGCGGGCCGAGGGACACAGCATCGCGCTGTCCCGCTTCCACGTGGCCAAGCCCGGCGACTCCGCCACGGAGATCAACCGGGCACTCGCCCGCGGCCGGCACGTCCTGTTCACCCCGGGCATCCACCCGCTGTCCTCGCCGCTGCGGGTGACCCGCCCCGGCACCGTCATCCTCGGGCTGGGCCTGGCCACCCTCCGGTCCACGCACGGCAATTCCCTGATCGAGGTCGCCGACGTCGGCGGCGTCACCGTCGCCGGCGTGCTCCTGGAGGCCGCCTCGGCCCGTACCCCCGTACTGCTCCGGGTCGGCCACGGCCCCAGCCGGATCAGGCACACCGCCGACCCCACCGCGCTCTTCGACGTCTACGCCCGTATCGGCGGCGCGCTGCCCGGCGGCGCGACCGTCAGCGTCCAGCTCGACAGCAACGACGTGATCTGCGACAACATCTGGCTCTGGCGCGCCGACCACGGCGACGACGGCACCGTCGGATGGTCGGTCAACCCGGCCGACACCGGCTTCCTCGTCAACGGCGACCACGTCACCGCCTACGCCCTGGCGGTGGAGCACTACCAGAAGTACGAGGTGCTCTGGAACGGCAACCACGGCCGCACGTACTTCTTCCAGAACGAGCACCCCTACGACGTCCCCACCCAGGCCGCCTGGGTCCACGGCGCCACCAACGGCTACGCGGCGTACAAGGTCGGCGACCGGGTCACCGACCACCACGCCTGGGGGCTGGGCAGCTACTGCTTCTTCAACCTGGAGGCGAACATCTACACCGACCGCGCCTACGAGGTCCCCGACACCCCCGGCGTCGTCTTCACCGACCTGATGACGGTCTGCCTCAACGGTGCGGGAGGCGGCGGCATCCTGCACTGCATCAACAACGCCGGCGACCCCGTCCAGAACGGCTTCGGCACCTTCAACATGAAGGGCTACGCGAACGGCGTCGGGAGCGTCTGACACCCCGCGACACCCCCCGACCGGGCGCGGCCCCCTCCGGGCCGCGCCCGATCCTTGCGTCCTGCGCGGCGGGCACCGGCCCCGGGCGGTGCCCGCCGCGGGCGCCGTTCAGCCCAGTGTCCAGGTCTGGTTGCCGCCGCCCGTCGCGCTCCACTGCTCGACCAGCGCGCCGTCGGCGGTGGACGCGCTGACGACGTCGGCGAGCAGGCCGCTGGTGAGATTCACCAGGACGTAGCCGGCGCCGGACCCGGAGGTGTAGTCGCCGGTGGCCTGGAGGGCCCACTTCTGGTTGCTGCCGCCGTTGCAGGTCCAGATGTCCAGCCGGGTGCCGGTGGCGGTGGACCCGTCCGGGGTCTCCAGGCACTTGCCGCTGCCCGCGCCGGTGACCGTGTAGACGTTGTCGCCGGTCCTGTGCAGGGTCCACTGCTGGTTCTGCTGGCCGTTCGCGCTCCACTGGTCCACCGCGGTGCCGTCCGCGGTGGCCTGGCCCACGGCGTCGAGCACCTTGCCGCTGCCCGCGGAGGTCAGGCGGCGGGTGCCGTCCGCCGGGTTGCTGGTGCCGGTCCAGGTGCCCGCCGTGACGTCAAGGGTCCAGGAATTCTGCCAGCCGGCCTCGGCGGTGGCGCCGCTGAGGGTCAGCGGCAGCCAGACCATCGGTGAGGAGCCGAGGTCGCCGGTGGTCCAGCGGTCCGCCGCGAAGACGTACGCCGTGCCGGAAGCGCCCTGCACCGGGATCACGTTGGCGGTCTGGCTGTTGTACGTGTGGGTGCCGGCGGGGGTGAAGGGGCGGAACGCGGACCAGGGGCCCGTCAGCGAGGTGGCGGTCGCGTAGACGTTGTCGTTGGTGGACCAGCCGGACAGCGAGGAGCCGAAGACGTAGTAGCGGCCGTTCGCCTTGACCATGGCGGGCGCCTCGTAGTCGGGGAACGTCTGCACGGTGGCGGTGACCGACAGGTAGTCGGCCGACAGCCGGTCGACGCGCAGACCGTTGGCCCGGTCCTCGGTCAGCAGGTACGCCGACCCGTCGCTGTCCTGGAACAGCCCGATGTCACGGCTCTGGAAGCCCAGCGGCTGGAAGCTGCTCCGGTATGTGTACGGGCCGCAGGGCGTGGCGCTGGTGGCCACCCCGGCCTTGGCCTCGCCGTAACTGCTGCTGTCGATGTGCAGGTACATCACATAGGTGTGCGTCGCGGCGTTGTAGATGACCTTGGGGCGCTCCACGACACGGTTCGGGCCGAGGTCCCCGCTGGCCTGGCGGATGAGGGCGTCGGCCTGGCGGGTCCAGTGGGACAGGTCGGACGAGCTGTAGCAGGTGATGGACTGGAAGGCGGCGTTCGAGGACGATTCGCCGGCCTTGTTCTCGCCGAAGCCGTACCAGGTCGAGCCGGACTTGACGATGCCCAGGCCGTGCAGCTGGAGGGGTGTGCCCGAGCTGTCCTGCCACGCGGCCCCGGGCGTGAAGGTGCTCGTGGCGGCGGCGGCGTGCGCGGGCGGCGCGGCGACGGCGCCGGCGACGGCCAGCAGCAGTGCCGCCATGGTGGCGCAGAGGCACCAGAGCCGTCGCTGACGCGCACGCGCCGTCCATGACGACGTGCCGGACAAGAGGAGCATGGCGACCTCGCAGGGAGAGGAAGGGTGGGGGGAGTGCTCGCTCACTCGCGGATGATTGCGTAAACATCTGCGCTGTGAGGGGAGTGTTGCCCGGCCGGCCGGGCCCGTCAAGGGTCCGCGCACGCATCCCCCGGCGAGGCCGCGGCGCCGCGGAGATCCGGACCGGCAGGCCCTAGACTGTCTTGTCCGCGTGCCGGCGCCGGCACGTAGGTTGATCCCGTACGAGGTGCGAGCAGCAGCGTGAAGAAGAGCGGTACGGCCGGCACGGCAGGCGGCGGGGGTGCGCAACCGTCCTCGGCTCCGCGCCGGCGCGGGGCGTCCATGGCCGACGTGGCCCGGCTCGCCGGTGTGTCCGCGCAGACCGTCTCCCGGGTGTCCAACGGCTTCCCCGGCGTGGTGGAGTCCACCCGGCAGCAGGTGCTCGCCGCGATGAAGGAGCTGGGCTACCGGCCCAACAGTGCCGCCCGGGCGCTCAAGAGCGGCCGTTTCCACACCATCGGCGTGATCATGTTCAACCTGTCCACCACGGGCAACACCCGCACGCTGGAGGCGATCGCGACCTCCGCCGCGGCCGAGGGTTACGCGATCACGCTGCTGCCGGTGGCCGTGCCCACCCAGGACGGCCTGCGCGGGGCGTTCACCCGGCTGGGCGAACTGGCCGTGGACGGCATCGTCATCCTCATGGAGGCCCACCTGCTGGACGCCGCTACCGTGACGCTGCCGCCGCGCGCGCATGTCGTCGTCATCGACTCCAACGCCGGCGACCGCTACTGCGTGGTCGACACCGACCAGGTCGGCGGCGCCAGGACGGCCGTGGAGCACCTGCTCGCCCTCGGGCACCACACGGTGCGGCACATCGCGGGTCCCGCCGACTCCTACTCGGCCGAGCGCCGGGTGGAGGCGTGGCGCGCGGTCCTGCGGGAACGCGGCCGGGCGGCCTCGGAGCCGCTGCGCGGCGACTGGTCCGCCGAGTCCGGCTACCGGGCGGGGCTGCGGCTGGCCGCCGACCGGGACTGCACCGCCGTCTTCGCCGCCAACGACCAGATGGCGCTCGGCCTGCTGCGCGCGCTGTCCGAGCGGGGCCGCCGGGTGCCGCAGGACGTCAGCGTCGTCGGCTTCGACGACATTCCGGAGGCGTCGTCCTTCATCCCGCCGCTCACCACCGTCCACCAGGACTTCTCCGAGGTCGGACGGCGCTGTGTGGACGGCGTGCTGCGGCAGATCCGCAACGACCGGGAGGAGACCGGCACCACGCTGGTGCCGACCCGGCTGGTCCTGCGGGGCAGCACCGCCGAGCCGTCCCGGCGTTCCTGACGGCGTATCGCCGTACGGGTCCGCGGGCCACCGGGTGGCGCCTTGACATGCCGCTCACCGGCTGGGCAGACTCGCAGCCGTCGATGGTTACGCAAACATCTCCCCGGCAGCCTCCGGCGCCGCACCCGGAAAGAGCAGGCAATCCCCCATGCCCGAACTGCGGATCGACCCCGACGGCTTCCTCCTCGACGGCGAGCCGTTCCGCATCCTGTCCGGCGGGCTGCACTACTTCCGGGTGCATCCCGGGCAGTGGGCGGACCGGCTGGCGAAGGCGCGGCATCTGGGCCTGAACACCGTCGAGACCTACATCCCGTGGAATCTCCACCAGCCCGCCCCCGGCGCACCGCGGATGGACGGCGGCCTCGACCTGCCGCGCTTCCTGGACCTGGCGGCGGAGCAGGGCCTGCACGTGCTGCTGCGCCCGGGACCGTACATCTGCGCGGAATGGGACGGCGGCGGGCTGCCGTCCTGGCTGCTGGCCGAGCCCGGGATCCGGCTGCGCAGCACCGACCCGCGCTATCTGGACGCGGTGGACGCCTGGTTCGGCGCCCTGCTGCCGTGCCTGACGCCGTATCTGGCCACCCGCGGCGGACCGGTGCTCGCGGTGCAGGTCGAGAACGAGTACGGCGCCCATGGCGACGACCAGGACTACCTGACGCACCTGGCCGGGCTGCTGCGCGGGCACGGCGTCGACGTCCCGCTGTTCACCTGCGACCAGCCGGGCGACCTGGCCCGCGGCAGCATCCCCGGGGTGCTGGCCACCGTGAACTTCGACACCGGCGCCGCAGGGCACCTCGCCGCGCTGCGCGCCCACCAGCCGCAGGGACCGCTGATGGTCACCGAGTTCTGGAGCGGCTGGTTCGACCGCTGGGGCGCCGCCCGCACCGTCCGCGGCGCCGCCGACGCCGCGGCGGAACTGGACGCGGCGCTGACCGCGGGAGCCAGCGTGAACCTCTACATGTTCCACGGCGGCACCAACTTCGGCTTCACCAACGGCGCGAACCGCAAGCACACCTACCGCCCGACCGTCACCTCCTACGACTACGACGCGCCGCTCGACGAGTCCGGCGACCCCACGCCGAAATACGCCGCCTTCCGCGAGGTCATCGCCCGCCACGCGCCCGTCCCCGACGCCCCGGCCCCCGAACCGTCCAGGAAGCTGAACGTGCCCGGCATCCGGCTGGGGGAGAGCGCGTCGCTGCTGGCCTGCGCCGACCGGCTGGGCGAGGCGGTGGCAGGACCGCGCCCGCTGGCCATGGAGGAACTGGGGCAGGACTTCGGCTTCGTCCTCTACGCCGCCCGGCTGCCCGCCGCGGGGCCGGCCCACCTGCGGCTCGACGGTGTCCGCGACCGGGCCCAGGTCTTCGTCGACAGGCAGCCGGTCGGCGTCCTGGAGCGGGAGAGCGACCACCGGGCGCTGACCTTCACCGTGCCGTCCGCAGGCGCGCGGCTGGAGGTGCTGGTCGAGAACCAGGGGCGGGTCAACTACGGCCCCGGCATCGCCGACCGCAAGGGCCTGCTCGGCGAGGCGCGGCTGAACGGCGAGCCGCTCGGCGAGTGGACCAGCCGCCCGATCGGCCTCGCTGACCCGGGCGCGCCGGCCTACCGCCCCACGCAGGCCGCCCCGGTCGGCCCCGCCTTCTACCGCGGCGCCTTCACCGTGGAGGAGCCCGCCGACACCTTCCTCGACCTCGCGGGATGGACGAAGGGTAACGCCTGGATCAACGGCTTCCCCCTGGGCCGCTACTGGTCGCGCGGCCCGCAGCGGCGGCTCTATGTGCCGGGGCCGGTACTGCGGGCCGGCGCCAACGAGATCGTCGTGCTCGAACTGCACGCCACCGCGGACGCCGGCGTCGATCTGCGCGACACCCCGGATCTCGGTCCGACCCAGGAGTGAGCCGGCCGGCGGCCCGCCCGCTCGGATGCGGGGTTCCGTTCCTGGTGTGGTTGCGCAACCATGGTGCGGGTGGGCCGGCAGTGCCTCTGTCGGCCCACCCCGCCCACTCTCACGGGCCGGCTCGCGCCCGCCCCGCGCCAGTCTTCGGCGCCCCGGCCTCGCGGCCGACCCCGCGGGCCGGCCGCGCGCTCGGCCCGCTTCTGTTCGGCGCCCGTCCCCCGTCGCCCCGAGGCACCGGTGGCGCGGTCGGCCGCGCGGTCGGCGGCGCGGTCGGCCGCCCGCGGCTCCAACCCGCAGCCGCCCGGCCCGGCAAGCGCCCGCTCAGCCCGCCGCAGCCGTGAGGCGGGAGAACCAGTCGATGGTCATCGCCAGGCCCTTGTCGAAGTCCACGGCCGGCTCCCAGCCGAGCACCGCCCGCGCCAGCGCGATGTCGGGCCGCCGCAGCCCCGGGTCGTCCACGGGCCGCTCGACGAAGACGATGGGCGACGCCGAGCCGCACAGGTCACGGATTCTGTGCGCCAGGCCGAGGATGCTCAGCTCGACCGGGTTGCCCAGGTTCACCGGCCCCGGATGCCGTGCGGTGGCGGCGGCGAGGATGCCGCTGACGGTGTCCTCGACGTAGCAGACGGACCTGGTCTGCGTGCCGTCCCCGGCGACCGTCAGCGGCAGCCCGGCGAGCGCCTGGGTGATGAACGTCGGCACCGCCCGGCCGTCGGTGGGCCGCATGCGCGGGCCGTAGGTGTTGAAGAGCCGGACGATGACGGTGTCCACGCCCCGGGCGGTCCGGTAGGCCGTGGTCAGCGCCTCGGCGAAGCGCTTGGCCTCGTCGTACTGGCTGCGCGGGCCCACCGGGTTGACGTTGCCCCAGTACGACTCGGTCTGCGGGTGCACGAGCGGGTCGCCGTAGACCTCCGAGGTGGAGGCCAGCAGGAAGCGGGCGCCCTTGCGCTGGGCGAGGTCCAGGGCGTTCGCCGTGCCGTGGGCGCCCGCCCTGAGCGTCTCGATCGGATGCCGGGTGTAGTCGTGCGGCGAGGCGGGCGACGCCAGGTGCAGGACCAGGTCGACCGGCCCCGGCACGTCGAAAGGCTCGGAGACGTCCCTGACCTCCAGGCTGAAACCCGGATCGCCCGACAGCCCGCGGACGTTGTCCGCGCTGCCGGTGAGCAGGTTGTCGACGCAGACGACCTGCGCCCCCTCCTCCCGCAGCCGGTCGCACAGGTGCGATCCGACAAAGCCGGCGCCGCCTGTGACCACCGCGCGGCGCACCGTCAGGGCCCCGGCCATGTCCGTCTCCTTCGTTCTCGCACCGCGTGTCATGGTCAGGACTCCCGCAGCGACCGGCCGGTCCTGGTCAGGAACACGTCGTCCAGCGTGGGCCGGTGCAGCTCGATGGTGGCCAGCTCGACGCCGACGTCGGCCAGCGCCCGCATGATCTGCGGCATCGCGGTCTCGCCCGCGTCCACCGACAGGCGCAGCCCGCCCTCCTCGCGCACCTCGGCCGACCGTACGCAGTCCTGCTCGGTGAGTACGGCGACGGCCTTGTCCGTGTGGTCGGCGACTTCGAGGGTGACCACCTCGCCGTCGATGCCCCGCTTGAGCTCGGTCGGGGTCCCCTCCGCCACGATCCCGCCGCCGTCAATGATGGCGATCCGGTCGCACAGCGCGTCCGCCTCGTCCAGGTAGTGCGTCGTCAGGAAGACGGTCATGCCCTCGGACCGCAGCCGGCGGATCTCGTCCCACATGTGCGCGCGGCTCTGCGGGTCGAGCCCCGAGGTCGGCTCGTCCAGGAAGAGGACCCTGGGCCGGTGGACGACGCCGAGCGCGATGTCGACCCGGCGGCGCTGACCGCCGGAGTAGGTGCGGCAGTGGCGGTCGGCGTAGGCGGTCAGGTCGAAGGCGTCCAGCGCGCCCGCGGCTCTTTGCTGCGCCTCGGCCTTGCCGACGCCGTGCATCCTGGCCTGCATGACCAGCTCCTCACGGGCCGTCACGCTGTCCCAGGTGCCGCCGCCCTGGGCGACGTAGCCGATGTTCCGGCGGACCGCGGCCTGCGCCGTCCGCAGATCGGCCCCGGCGATGACGGCCTCGCCGCCGTCGGGCGGCAGCAGGGTGGCGAGCATCCGCAAGGTGGTGGTCTTGCCTGCGCCGTTCGGGCCGAGGAAGCCGAAGATCTCGCCCTCGGCGACGGTCAGGTCCAGGCCCGCCACCGCCTCCACGGTCGTGGACTTGCGGCGCCGCCCGGTTCGATAGGACTTCCGCAGTCCCCTGGTCTCAATCATCGAGGCGTCCTTGTCGTGTACGGGCATGGGGGGTGGAGATCAGCGCACGGAGCGGGCGAAGAGACGGGCCGACCACGCCAGGGCCAGCAGTGCGACGCCGGCCATCAGCGCGAGGCTCTGCCAGACCGAGGCGTCGCCCGCGTGCCCGGCGAACAGCGCCCGCATACCGACCACCGCGCGGCTGAACGGGATCCAGTCCGACGTCCGCCGCAGCCAGAGCGGCGCCAGGGCCAGCGGCAGCAGCGTCCCCGACAGCAGCATCAGCGGCTGGGCGATGTTGTTCACCACCTGGCCCAGCGCGTTGGGATCGCTCACCTTGAGCGCGATCCCGTACGAGATGGCCGAGCTGCTGAGCGTGATCAGCGCCAGCAGGGCGTACGCGAGCAGCAGGTCCTGGATGTGGACGAACAGGCCGAGCGGCATCGCGAGCACGATGATGATGGCCGCCTGGACCACCAGGGTGACCACATCGCGCAGCGTCCGGCCGAGCAGCAGCGCCACCCTGCTGACCGGGGTCACCCGGGCGCGTTCGATGACACCGGACGCCAGCTCGGCGAGCAGGCCGAAGCCGACGTAGAGGCCGCCGCCCAGCGCCAGGGCGACGAGCATCCCCGGCACGTAGATGCGGTAGGCGTCGGTCATCGAGTCGGCGCCCATGGAGGCGAGCGCGGGTTTGAGCAGCGGTGCGAACAGCGCCAGATACACGACCGGCTGGGCCACGCCCAGCAGGATCGACAGCGGTGACCTGCGCAGCAGCAGCATGTGCCGCTGGAAGACCAGCCAGGTGTCACGGAGCGTCTTCACGTCAGTGCGTTCCCATTCCTTCGAGATGCCGGGCCGCCGCCGCTGCGCCGCCCGCGGCGGCGAAGGACTCGCGCACCCGGTGCGCCGCGGCGCGGTAGGAGGGGTCGTCGAGCACGGCGAGCAGGTTCTCGCGCAGCGGCCCGGGCCGTACGCTGGCGAACCTGACCCGCCGGCCGGCGCCGGCCGCCGCCACCTGGGCGGCGTTGATGGGCTGGTCGCCCTTGATCGGTGCGACGACCAGCGGCACACCGTGGGCCAGCGCTTCGCATACGGTGTTCAGCCCGCCGTGGCTGACGACCGCGTCGAGCCGCGGCATCAGCTCCAGCACCGGCACCCGGGAGCGGACCAGGACGTCGTGCTCCGGCGGGTCGCGGACCGTACCGTCCGGCGCCACGACGATCGCCTGGACGCGGCGGCCGAGCGGACGCAGCGCCTCGACGACCCGCGCGTGGAAGTCCTCGGCGAGGTCCATCGACAGGGTGCCCACGCTGACCAGGACGAGGCGGCGCCCGGGGTCGATCCACTCCCACGGGAAGGCGGTGTCCGGGGCGCGCGGGGACAGCGCCGGGCCCACCAGGACGGCGTTGTCCGGCCAGGGGAGCGGGCCGGTCAGGGCGCTGCCGGTGAAGGCGATCAGCAGGTGCGGCGAGAAGCGCAGGTCGTGCGGCGGCTCCCCGGCCATGCCCGCCGCGGTCCATATCGCCGCCATCCGCTGGTGGATCCACGCCTCGACCTTGGGCAGCGAGCGGTACGGGCGGGTGAGTTCCATGGTGGTCGGCGCCATGCTCGCCCAGGGCAGCCCGGCCCGGTGCGCGGCGACCGCGCCGGCCACGGCGTGCTGGTCCACCGCGATGACGTCGGGGCGGAAGGCGGCCACCGCGCGTTCGATGCCCGGCAGCGTCGTCCTCGCGTGCGGGACGATGTACCCGTCCCACCGCGACTTGGCCGCGGCCATCCCCCGGTCGGCCTGCCCACGGTGCGCCCGCAGCGGGATCGGCGCGATCGCGGCGTCCGGGCCGAGGACGGGCCGCAGGAACGACTCGGAGCCCGCCCACAGCACCTCGTGCCCGCGTTCGGCCAGTTCCCTGGACACCGCGGCCATCGGGTGCACATGACCGGTCAGCGGCAGGGAGACGAAGAGGTAGCGGCCCATCAGCCACCGTCTGCGGGCTGCTGCGTACCGCCTTGCCGGGTGGCGACGTAGCCGGCCACGTCGGCGACGGTCAGGGCGATGATCCGGTCGATGTCGAGCGTCGCGACGTATTCCACGAGGTCGATCCGGTCCCCGTAGCGCTCCCGCAGCGCCAGGCTCCAGGCCGCCAACTCGTGGCTCTCCGCCAGGAGGTCGCCGTCGACGCGGGTGCCGGGGCCGACGCGGTCCAGCCAGGCGTCGTCCTCGCCGACGATCTCCCGGAGCAGGTCGGCGATCGGGCGGACCAGCGCGGCCACCTCCGTGTCACGCGGCTGCGGCCTGGTGGCCCGCAGCGCGCCGTAGGTGATGACGCCGGTGTCGAAGCCCTTCTTCATCAGCGGGCCGGCGTGGAAGAAGCCCAGCACGTCCACACCGCGTTCGCGGGCCAGCTGCCGCATCACGGACCTGCCCTGTTCGAACTGCTTGATCTGCGCGAAGGACGGGTCCCAGGAGTTGGCCACGGCCGCGCTCCAGTCCACGGCGGCGACCTCGGTGAAGCCGGCCGCGCGGGCCAGCGACTCGTGCTCCTCCAGCGACGAGAAGTCGGGCATGACCTGGTGCTGGAGGATCTGCCGGACCAGATCGCGCTCGTCCTCGTCCAACTCGCCGTCGCGCACCGACCAGGTGGCGACGGCGAGCGTGCCGCCCGGGCGCAGCAGGCGCAGCGCCTCGGCGAAGAAGGCGGGCCTGTCGGGGATGTGCATCAGGCTCTCCAGCGCCCAGACCACGTCGAAGGCCTCGTCCGGGTAGCCGGTGGCGAGCGCGTCGCGCCGGTGGAAGCGGGCGCGGTCGGCGACCCCCGCGGCCTGCGCCTTCTCGTTGGCCCTGGCCGCCTGCCTGGCGCTCAGGGTGACGCCTTCGACCCGGCAGCCCATCGCCCCGGCCAGGTGCAGCGCAGGACCGCCGATGCCGCAGCCGACGTCCAGGACCTTCGACCCGGCGGGGACGCCGGTGAAGCCGACCAGCTCGTGGACCAGCCGGTCGGTGGCGGCATGGCGGTCCGCCCCGTTGACGCCGGGGACCTCTCCGGGGTCCCAGAAACCGTGGTGGACGTGTTCGCCCCACAGATCCTCGTACAGGTCAAGGGTGATGTCGTAGTAGCGCTCCACGGCCGTGTTCAGGCCGGCGTCGATCCCAGTTTCCACTGATGGCCAATCCTCGAAAGCTGGCAGAAATACGGAATACGAAGGCAGCACAAATAGGGCCGTCAGCTCCGACCGTGTGGATCAGTAATTGGTCTAGTCCGCACAGGAGTGCGGGTCTGCAAGTTTTTGCGCCCGATTATTGCGTGCGGCGGTGCGTGGCGCAGTACAGGAAGGAGTGCTCGAGAAGCGCGCGGAGGAGTGCGCGAAGTGCGGGCCGGGAGGGCGGCCGCAAGGAAAGGGAAGCACCTGGCCGTGAGGGGCGGTCAGGGGATAACCCGCAGGTGAAGCGGTCGTGCTGTGCTGGCAACTCCCTGCCGGATCACGGCAGTTGGCTAATTGGCGCCATGCTAGCGGTGGGTGTTGCCCTCGTCAATACGAGAGAATTTGGGTCCCGTGTGACTGAATGATACTTGCGGGAGCCATGGGAAAATGCGCCGAAACGAACCCGGGTCTTGACAGTGGAACAATTCAGAGTCGAAAGTTCGGCGTGGGAATTCAGTCGGCTTTTTTGACCAAGATCGGGAAAGAGGTTCGGTTTCTTCATGAAGGCTGCCTCGACAACTCCGCAGAAGGGACCGGCGCCATCGCCGCCCGACCCTTCATGGGTGGATGAGGTCCTCCTGCGGGGCGCCGGCGCCGATATCTGCCTGACCTTCGACGCCCCGGTCAGCAGGGACGGGCTGCGCCGGCAGGTCGCGGAGCGGCAGGCCGCGCTCGCCGCGGCCGGGCTGCGCCGCGGCGGATCGGCCGCGCTGTGCCTGGCCCCCTCGCTCGCCCTGGTCGCCAACCTGCTGGCGGGCTGGCGCATCGGAGCGCAGGTCGCGTTACTCGACCACCGGCTCACCGCGTTCGAGACCGAACAGGCACTGGGCCGGCTGGAGACCCAGGTGGTCGTGTCGGCCGAGCCCGTCGGCAGCGGCCCGGCACGCGGGTTCTACGAGCAGAAGGACGTGGCGCGCGGCCGTCCCGGCGGCAGACCCGCCCGTACCCCGCACGCGCTGATACAGCTCAGCTCCGGCTCGACCGGCCCTTCGAAGATCATCGGGCGTACGGCCGCCGGCCTGATCGCCGAGATCGACCGCTACGCGCGGATCGACGGGGTGCCCGGGGCCGGCGAGCGCATCGTCTCGATGGCGTCCATGGTCCACGTCCTGGGGCTCGTCGGCGGCCTGCTGCACAGCCTGCACGCCGGTGTGCTGCTGGCCTTCCCGCGGCGGACGACCGGCGAGGGCATCCTGTCCACGGTGGCCGCGGGACCCGAGCCGACCACCCTGCTCGGCGTGCCGTTCCACCTCGAACTGCTCAGCTGGGTCGCGCAGCCGCCCCCGCTGCCCCAGCTCATCGGCATGACCACGGGCGGCGAACTGGTCAGGCCGCAGGTCCACGACGCCTTCACCGACCGCTACGGCATCCGGCTGGGCAGCATGTACGGGATGACCGAGGTCGGTGTCATCGCCACCGACCTGTTCGGCGAGAACCGCCCGGCACTGGCGCCTGCGCCCGGCATGACCGTCAGGGAATCCGGCGGCGAACTGCTGCTGGCCGCCGAGCAGTCGCCCTACGTCGGCCTCGACGACCCGTCACGCTGGTCCGGCGGCTGGCTGCACACCAGGGACGGCGGCACCGTCGACCCCGACACCGGCCTGGTCCGCGTGCTGGGCCGGCTCGACTCGCAGGTGTCGGTCGGCGGCCTCAAGGTCGACCTCACCGAGGTCGAGCACACCCTCGCCGCCCTGCCGGAGGTGGCCGCCGCGGTCGTCGTCTTCGGCACGTCGATCGAGGCGTACGCGGTACTGCGCGAATCCGGCACCGCCGCCCAGGTCGAGGCAGGGCTGGCGGAGCGGCTGGCGGCCTACAAACGCCCCCGCCTGCTGCACGTCGTCGACCGGCTGCCGCGTACCGCCACCGGAAAACTCGTGCGCGACCCGGCCGTCCTGCGGGACGCCGGCCGGGCCGCGCACCGACCGTCCGCTCAGGAACAGGCCGACAGGAAAGAGAACACTCCCGATGTCCACTGAGGAGATCCGAGCCTTCGTGCTCGCGTCGCTGACCGAGATGAACTACAGCGTCATCGGCGTCGACGACGACACCCCGCTCGGCCCGGCCGGCGTCGACCTGGAGTCGCTCGCGCTGGCCGAACTGGGAATCCGGGTCGAGGAGCGCTTCGGCGTCCTGTTCGAGGAGGACGAGGCCGAACTGCTGGGGACCATGACGGTCGGCGAGTTCGGTGCGGCGCTGGCCGCCCGTATCGAGTCCGCGCCCGCCGCGGGCCAGTGAGCGGGCCGGCCGTACCCGGGCGGGCCGAGATCGTGGCGATACTCGCCGCCTTCGGCGACCGCCCGCCGGACCAGGTGCCCGAGGGCATCGACTCGATGGAACTGGCCTGGCTCGTCCACCAGATCGAGCAGCGCTACGGCGGCACGGTGGACGACGACGCCCTGGTCCGGATGAGCACCGTGTCCGGCGTCCTCCAGGTGCTCGGCGAACTCCGCGATGAGCCCGGCGGCGATGAGCACGGCGCCGATGAGCACGGCGCCGACGGGCACAGCGAGACCGGCCGGGACGAGCCCGGCCATGACGGGGCCGGCGCCCCGGGGCCGGGCCGCGAGCGGCACGACCATGCCTGACCGATCACGGAAGGAGGCGACCGAGATGGCGTCAGCGGCCCGTCGCGGCCCCGGCTCCGTCGTCGTGACCGGGGCCGCCGTGCTCAGCGCCTTCGGCGAGGGCGTCGGCCCGCTGCTGGCCGCCACGCTCGACGGCACACCGGCGTTCGCACCGGTACGCCGCTTCGGCGTCGCCGGCCGCAGGGCCGCTCATGCCGCCGCCCACCCCGGGGCGCCGGTGCTCGCCGAGGAGCTGACGCGGATGGTCGGACAGGCCTGCGACCAGGCCGGCCTGTCCGCCGCGCAGCGCGCCGACTGCCCGCTCCACCTGGCGGTGCACGGCGACCCGGACCTGCCGCGGGTACCGGAGGAGGACCGGCCGGCCCACGGCTCTGACGCCTTCGCCGACACCGTCGCGCGGCGCAGCGGGCTGTCCGGCGCGTCGCGGGCGTACACCTCGGCCTGCGTGGCGTCGAGCACCGCGGTCGCCGACGCCGCCGCGCTGATCGCCAGGGGACGGGCCGACCGGATCGTGGTGGCGGCCGGGTATCTGGTCGACGCCGACCAGTTCGCCGTCTTCGACGCCGGCCGCGCGCTCGCCCGCGACGGGCGGGTACGCCCGTTCAGCGCCGGGCGCAGCGGGCTGCTGCTGGGCGACGCGGTGGTCGCCGTCGTGGTCGAGTCCGCCGCCTCGGCCGCGCGGCGGCGGGCCCGGCCGCTGGCCAGGCTGGCCGGCTGGGGCCGGGCGGGCGACGCCCACCACGTCTGCCGGCCGCGGCCCGACGGCGCCGGGCTGGCCCGCGCGATCACCGACGCGCTGCACCGCGCGCGGCTGCGGCCCGAAGAGATCGGCTACGTCAACGCGCACGGCTCCGGCTCGCCGGCCGGCGACACCGCCGAATCCGCCGCGCTGCACAGGGCGTTCGGCGACTCGGCCCGTACCGTGCCGGTGAGTTCCACCAAGGCCGTGCACGGCCAGGCGCTGGAGGCCGGCGCCCTGCTCGAACTGGTCGTCACCATGTCCGCGCTGAGCGCCGGGAAACTGCCGGTCAACGCGGGCTACCTCGGCCCCGACCCGAGCTGCCCGCTCGGCCTGATCCTCGACCGGCCCGCGGACGCCGGATCCGCGTACGGCCTCAGCCTCACCATGGCCTTCGGCGGGGCGAACACGGCGCTCCTGGTCGGTACGCCGTGACCCTTCTGACGCCGGCGGGACCCGGCCGCAGCGCCGCCGCATCCCTGGCCGGGCAGGCCGAGGCCGCGGGGCTCCGGGTGCTCGCCGCCGCGGCGTGGCCGGAGTCGGCGGCGGACCGCGTTCCCCCGCCGCTCGCCGGGTTCGTGGTGTCCTCCTTCAGCCCGCTCGCCGCCGAGACGGCCCGCCGCTGCCTCGCGCGCAGACCCGCTGCCGCCGCCGCGGTCACCGCGGTGATCGTGGTCAGCCCGCTGGGCGACCTCGCGGGCGCGGTGCACGTGGCCGGGGTCGTGGAGGGCGGCGGCCGGCCGGGACCGCTGCTGTTCTTCCAGGCCGTGCCCAACGCCGTGGCCGGCCATGTGGCCGCGCGATGGGAGCTGACCGGCCCGGTGGTGTGCGTCGGCGACACCGGTGCGGGACTCGACGTGGCGGCGCTGCTGCTGGAGGACGGGGACGCCGACGAGGCGCTGCTGGTCCGGGTCGACCAGGCCGCCACCGCCGCGGCGCGCGACCGCGCGGGCGCCGTCCTGCTGGGCGCCGGGCCGCAGGAGAGCGACGCGCGGCCCGGATCGGGACCACACGACAGCGAAGGAGCACAGCCGTGACAGGCCAGCGAACCGCGAGCGCGGGACGGGCGGACGTCGTCATCAGCGGAATGGGCATGGTGACCCCGGTGGGCACCAGCGCCGCGGAGGTCGTGGCGGCGATGTGCGAGGGCCGCTCCGGGCTGGTCCGCCCGCCGGCCGGCGGCCCGCTCGACGGCTGCGCTGAGGTGGCCGCCTTCGCGCCGCCGATCGACCCCGCCTCGGTGCTGGCCGGACCCGAGACCCGGGTGGTGGACCGCTACATCGTGATGGCGATGCAGGCCGCGGCCGACGCGCTGGCCGACGCCGGCATCGAGGTGGGCCGCGACGTCGACCCCTACCGGATCGGCGTCATCCTCTCCGGCACCGGCGGCCTGGCCACCCTGGAGGCCCAGGTCGTCACCAGGACGCAGCGCGGCCGGCTGGGCGTCAGCCCCTACCTGCTGCCGGGGATGCTGCCCAACATGGGCGCGTCCCGCGTCGCCATCCGGCACGGCATCCGCGGCTACAGCTCGGCGATCGCCACCGCGTGCGCGGCCGGGGCGCAGTCCGTCGGGGAGGGCCTGCGGCTGCTGCGCGCCGACGAGGTCGACGTGATGGTGTGCGGGTGCAGCGAGGCGCCGCTGTTCGCGACCCTGGCCGACACCTTCGGCAACGCCCGCGCGCTGGCCCGCGGCTGGGCCGCGGAACCGGCCGCCGCCAGCCGCCCGTTCGACCGCCGCCGCAACGGCCTGGTGCTGGGCGAGGGGGCCGGCGTCCTGGTCCTGGAGCGCACCGAGCACGCGGACGCGCGCGGCGCCGCCGGCTACGCCGCCGTCAGCGGCTGGGGCGCCACCAACGACGCCCACCACCCCACCACCCCGCACCCCGACGGCGAGGGCGCCGCCGCGTCCATGCGCCGCGCCCTGGCCGACGCGCGGATCGAGCCGGCGGACATCGGCTACATCAACGCGCACGGCACCAGCACCAAGATCGGCGACCGCGCGGAGGCCGTCGCGATCCGCCGGGTCTTCAGGGACGGCTGCCCGCCGGTCAGCGCCACCAAGGCGGTCACCGGCCACATGCTCGGCGCCTCGGGAGTGGTCGAGTCGGCGGTCTCCGTCCTGGCGCTGCGGCGCGGGCTGCTGCCGCCGACCCACAACCTGGACGACCCGGACCCCGCCTGCGACCTCGACCACATCCGCAAGGGCCCGCGTCCGGCCCCGGGGATCAGCCACGTGATGTCGAACTCGTTCGGGTTCGGCGGCCACAACGTCAGCCTCGTCTACGGCCGGCCGGGCACGCGGCTGTCCCGCACGGTCTGACAGCACCGAGTTATCGACGAAGGAGCGGCAATGGACTACCTCGGCATCGATCATGTCGAGTTCTACGTGGGCGACGCGAGCCAGGCGGCGTTCGTCCTGTGCTCCGCGTTCGGCTTCCGCCTCTGCGGGCAGGGCGGACCCGAGACGGGCATGGCCGGACAGCGCAGCCTGCTGCTGGCACAGGGCGACTGCCGGGTGCTGCTGACCTCGGGCCTGCTGCCCGACCACCCCGCCGTGCAGTACGTGTCACGGCACGGCGACGGGGTGGCCGTGATCGCCTTCCGCACGCAGGACACGCAGGCCGCCTGGACCGGCTCGGTGGCGGGCGGCGCGGCGGCGATCGAGGCACCGCGGACGTACTCCGGCGGCGGCGCGTCGGTCGTGACGGCCACCGTCTCCGGCTTCGGTGACGTGGTGCACCGGCTGGTCGAACGGCACGGCACCGAAGGGGAGTTCCTGCCCGGCGCCATCGAGATGCTGGACGACAGGCCGCCGGCCGAACCCGAGCTGCTGCGCACCATCGACCACGCCGCGGTCTGCCTGGAGCCCGGGACCCTGGAGGCGACCACGCGGTTCTACCACTCGGCGTTCGGCTTCGACCTGATCTTCGAGGAGTACATCGAGGTCGGCGGCCAGGGCATGTTCTCGCAGGTGGTGCAGAGCCCGGGCGGCGGCGCCACGCTCACGCTGATCCAGCCGGACCTGACCCACTCGCCCGGCCAGATCGACGACTTCCTCGCCTGGCACCGCGGCCCCGGCGTCCAGCACCTGGCGCTGAGCAGCCACGACATCGTGGCCGCCGTCGACACGCTCGGCGACCGGGGCGTCGGCTTCGCGCCCACCCCCGACAGCTACTACAGCTCGCTGGACGGGCGGCTGGGCGCCGTCGACCTGCCGGTGGACCGGCTGCGCCCGCGCGGCATCCTGGTCGACCGCGACCACTGGGGGCAGATGTACCAGATATTCGCCAAGTCCCTGCATGTGCGGCGGACCTTCTTCTGGGAGCTGATCGAGCGGCACGGCGCCCGAACCTTCGGCACCAGCAACATCCCCGCGCTGTACGAGGCCAAGGAACGCGAACTCGCAGCCGTGCGCCAGACCACGCAGGCGGGCCTGTGATGACCACCGCCCAGGACTCCGCCCAGGACCCGCTGTTCGCCCTCACCGACGCGGAGACCGCGCTGCTGCCGGACGACGACGACGTCGCCTTCTACGCCCGGCACGGCTGGTACCTGACCAAGAAGCTGCTGGCCGACGAGGAGGTGGACGAGCTGGTCGCCGCCAGCGAGCGCTACTACGCGGGGGAGCGCAGCCGTACGCTGCCGGTCCGCCCGCCGCGGCTGGCGGCCTGGCAGCCCTCCGACGGACCGGTCCAGCGCCACAACGACTACGTGCACGTCGAGAGCGACCCGCTCGCCCGCATCCTGCGCAAGCCGCTGATCGGCGCGGTGGCCGCCCGGCTGGCCGGAGCCGACGAGATCCGGGTCTTCCAGTCGACGCTGATCCTCAAACCGGCGGTCAGCGGCGAGCCCAGCAACATCGTGCCCTGGCACTTCGACAAGCACTACTGGTCCACGTCCACCTCGGAGCGGATGCTGACCGCGTTCATCCCCTTCCACCACTGCGACGAGGAGATGGGCACCCTCACCGTCGTCGACCGCAGCCACCTGTGGAAGGAGACCGGCCGCGAGGACTCGATGACCAAGCACTTCGCCGAGCGCGACAACAGCGACCTGGAGCGGGTCCTCGCCGAGAACGCCGCCTACAACGGGGCCGAGATCCGCAAGGTGCCGCTGGTCATCCCCAAGGGGCACATGAGCTTCCACCACTGCCTGACCTACCACGGCAGCGGCCCCAACCGCAGCGACCGGCCGCGCCGCGCGGTCTCCTTCCACCTCCAGGACGGCGGGAACGAATACCGCAGGTTCCCGCTCAGCGACGGCAGCGAGGCCGCGTACAACCACGACGTCCTGGTCCGGCGGCTGCCGGACGGGCGCCCCGACTACGCCGACCCCGCCTACTGCCCGGTGATCTGGCGCGCCGACCGGCCGGCCCGCCGTGGCTGAACCGGCCGCCGACCCGGTCGGCCTCTACCGGACCGTCAGCCTGATCCGGGGCTTCGAGCAGCGGGCGGTCGCCCTGGTGCGTACCGGTGTGATCCGCGGCGGCATCCACCCCTGCACAGGGCAGGAGGCGGTCGCCGCCGGGACCTGCGCGGCGCTGCGTCCCGACGACGTGATCACCAGCACCCACCGGGGGCACGGCCATGTGCTCGCCAAGGGCGCCGACCCGGCCCGGATGATGGCCGAGCTGGCGGGCCGCACCACCGGGCTCAACCGCGGGCGGGGCGGCTCGATGCACGCGGCCGACTTCGGCGTGGGAATCCTCGGGGCCGACGCGATCGTCGGCGCCGCCGTGCCGATCGCGACCGGCGCCGCCTGGGCCTTCCGGCGGGCCGGCTCCGACCGGGTCGCGGTCGCCTACTTCGGCGACGGCGCGGTCAGCCAGGGCGTGGTCCTGGAGACCTTCAACCTGGCCGCGCTGTGGCGGGTGCCGGTCGTCCTGGTGTGCGAGAACAACGGCTTCGCCACCTCGATGCGCCCCGCCGACACGATGGCCGGCTCGGTCGTCGGGCGGGCCGCGGCCTTCGGCATCCCGGCGTCCACCGTGGACGGGATGGACCCGCAGGCGGTCCTGGACGCGACAGCCGAGGCCGTCGCGCGGGCCAGGTCGGGCGGGGGGCCTTCCCTGCTGGAGTGCGCCACCTACCGCTTCGACGCCCACCACACCTGGGAGCACACCGCGCGCCCCCGCTACCGCACGGACGAGGAGGTCGCCGAGGGGAAGGCCCGCGACCCGCTGGAGATCCAGGGCGCCCGCATCCCCGCGGCCACCCGCGCCGCGATCGACGCGGAGACCGGGGCCCGGCTCGACGAGGCGGTACGGTTCGCGCTCGCGGGCCCGCACCCCGACCCGGCCACCGCCCTCGACCACCTCTACGCCACCGGGATGCGCGCCAGGGCGGGGGCGCTCTGATGCCGAACCTGTCCTACCTCAAGGCGCTGAACCGCGCGATCGGCGACGAGATGGAACGCGACGCGGCGGTCTGCGTGCTCGGCGAGGACGTCGGTGTGGCCGTCAGCTACGCCACCGCCGGCCTGCTGCGCCGGTTCGGCAGGGACCGGGTGCTGGACACGCCGATCTCCGAGCAGGCGTTCACCGGCTTCGCCACCGGCGCGGCGATGGCCGGGATGCGCCCGCTGGTGGAGTTCCAGATCCCGGCGCTGCTCTTCCTGGTCTTCGAGCAGATCGCCAACCAGGCGCACAAGTTCTCGCTCATGACCGGCGGCCAGACCCGGGTGCCGGTGACCTATCTGCTGCCCGGCTCCGGCTCGCGGGACAGCTGGGCGGGCCAGCACTCCGACCACCCGTACAGCCTGTTCGCGCACGTCGGTGTGAAGACCGTGGTGCCGGCGACCGCGACGGACGCCTACGGCCTGCTGGTGACGGCGATCCGGGACGACGACCCGGTCGTGGTCTTCGCGCCGTCCGGTGCGCTGGGCCTGCGCGAGGTGGTCGACTTCGCGGACCTCGCCCCGGTGCCGCTCGGGGTGGGCCGGGTCCACCGCGCGGGCGCCGACGTCACGGTGGTGGCGGTGGGGCATCTCGTGCACGACGCGCTGGCGGTCGCCGAGGACCTGGCCGGGTCGATCTCCGTCGAGGTCTTCGACCCGCGCTCGCTGTACCCCTTCGACTGGCAGGGGCTCGCCGCCTCGCTGGAGCGCACCGGACGGCTGGTCGTGGTGGACGACTCCAACCGGTCGTGCGGCATCGGCGCGGAGATCCTCGCCACGGCCGCCGAGGAGATGCGGCTGATCGCACCGCCCCGGCGGATCACCCGGCCGGACGGCGCCGTACTGCCCTTCGCCCGCGAGCTGGACCTCGCCTGCCAGCCCACCCGGGCCCAGTTGCGGGCGGCGGTCGAGAAGACGGTCGGCGCCGGATGACGGCCGGCCCGCGCCCTGCGGCCGTGCGGCCGGCCCCGGCCACGGCCGGGCGGCCGGTCCGCGCCGCGATCGTGCGGCCGGGTCCTGACGGCGCCACGCGACCGGTCCCCGCCGCGGTCCGGCGACCGGCCCGCACCCCCACCACTCAGCCGGCCCCGGCCACGGCCGCGCAGCCGGCCCGCACCAGGACCAGGCGAGACGAAGGAGAAACGCTGTGAACGGCACCAACATCCGCGCGCGGCTGGCCGCCGACCCGGAACTGGGCGCGGGCAACGTGCTGCCCAAGCTCTTCGAGCACGGGGCCGACCCCGAAGGCCCCGGCGCCACCTTCGACGTCCCCGTCGACGGGCACCCGGCGTGGCAGGAACTGACCCTCGGCCGGCTCCGCGAGCGCGTGGCCGCCAGGGCGGCCTGGTGGCACGCGCGGGGCATCGGCCCGCGCGACCCGGTCGCCGTCCACGTGTCGGCCTCGGCCGACTGCCTGCTGAACTTCCTGGCCCTGACCTGGCTGGGCGCGATCCCCGCGCTGGTCAACCCGCACATCCCCGGCGACATCGCCGCCGAGTACATCCGCCGGCTGCGCGGTGTCGGCCTGGTGACCGACCAGGAGCACCGCGAGCGGCTGGCCGGCCAGGACCTCGGCATCGCCGTCCACGCCGACGCGGCGGAGGCCGGCACCGGGGACCCGGCGCAGGCGCCCGCGGCGTACCGCCACCACCCCGACGACCCGATCGCCATCACCCACTCGTCGGGCACCACCCGGATGCCCGCGGCGGTGGTGCACTCCAACGGCAGCCTCTTCGCGGCCACCCGGCTCTTCCGGCTGTCGGCGCCGCGCGCCCGGGGCGCCGAGCGGATCCTCAGCGCGCTGCCCGCCGCGCACGCCGCCGGCATCTCCGCGCTGAACATGGCCCTGTGCTTCCGCAGCGACCTGCTGTTCCTGTCCACCCAGAACGACGGCGACGCGGTGGTGCGGGCCATCGAGCGCTGGAAGCCGACCGGGGTCTTCGGCTTCGCCGCGACCTGGACCCAGCTGGCCCGGCAGGACCTGAGCACCCGTGACCTGGACTCGGTGTCGCTGTGGTTCAACACCGGCGACTGCGCGCACGAACCGCACATCCGCCGCCTCGTCGCGGTCGGCTCGCGCGAGACCGCCACCCGCGAGGGCGTACGGCGTACGCCGGGCTCCCGCTTCGTCGACGGCCTCGGCTCGACCGAGATGGGCCACTCCGCCTTCCACATCACCCACAGCAAGGACACCGAGCGCTACGGGCGCTGCGTCGGTGTGCCGCACGGCTTCGCCGAGGTGGCGCTGCTGGACACCGCCACCGGGCGGGAGGTCCCGGTCGGCGAGGTCGGCCAGCTGGGGCTGAAGGCGCCGACCCTGGCCCCCGGTTACTGGAACGACTCGTCCGCGACCTACCGCAACCGGCTGGGCGGCTACTACCTCACCGGCGACCTGATGTACCGCGACGAGGAGGGCTACTACTTCCACGTCGACCGGGCGGTCGACGCCGTCGACCTCGGCGGCGAATGGCTCTACACGGCCATGACCGAGGAGCGCATCCTCGCCGGCTGCCCCGACGTGCACGACTGCACGGTGGTGTCGATGGAGGTCGGCGGCCGGGTGGTCACCGACGTCCTGCTCGCGCTGTACGCCACCGCGGACCCGGGCGCCGACCGTACGGCGGCGGTGCGCGCCGCGCTGACCGGCGCCGCCGCGGCCACGCTGCGCAGCGTCGTGGTCGTCTCCGAGGCCGACCTGATCGTCGGCCCGACCGGCAAGGTCCGCAAGTTCCTGATGCGCCAGCGGCACCGCGCCCAGACGGCGGCGGTCTGACATGGGCGGCCAGGACGGCGGACAGGTTGCGGCGGCCGAGGCCACCGGGCATGCGGCGGGACAGGCCGCGACGCCCGAGGCCACCCGGCGCGGCGCGGCGCGGGCCGCAGGACCCGAGGCCACCGAGCGGGTGGCGGTCGACTTCGCGGGGGAGGGCGCGGGCGTGGACGAGATGTCGTGGGGGATGTGGGAGATCTGGCACGCGATGCAGGGCCAGCGCAGCGCACTGCCGATCGGCGGCCGGGCCCCGCTGGAGGCGGGCACGACCCTCGCAGGCCTGGCGGAGGAACTGCGCTATCTGATGGGCCGCTTCCCCTCGATGCGCACCCGGCTGCGGTTCGACGACCGGGGCCGGCCCACCCAGCAGCTGTTCGCCACGGGCCGGACCGTCCTCGAGGTCTACGACGCGGCCGACGGCGATGATCCGGACGATGTCGCCGCCGCGGTCGAGGACCACTACCGGCGTACGGTCTTCGACTACGCGGACGACTGGCCGGTCCGGATGGGCGCGGTGCGCAAGCACGGCCGGCCCACCCACCTGGTCACCGTCATGCACCACCTGGTCACCGACGCGCTGGGCGGCGCGCTGATGCTCCGTGAGGTGCGGGCCAGGCAGACCGCGCCTGCCGCCGGCCTCCAGCAGCTCGACCAGGCCAGGTGGCAGCGCTCACCGGCGGGGCAGCGGCAGAACGACAGGGCGCTGCGCTACTGGGAGAGCGTCCTGCGGGCGGTCCCCGCCCGGCAGTTGCCCGGCCCCAGCGACCCGCGCAGCCCGCGGCACTGGGACGCCGACTTCCGCTCCCCGGCGCTGACGGCGGCCCTGCCGGTGATCGCCGGGCGAACGGGCGCCGCCATGACCACCGTCCTGCTGGCGCTGTTCGCGGTCGCGCTGCACCGGACCACGGGGATCAACCCCGTGGCGGTCCGGCCGGTCGTCAACAACCGCTTCCGGCCGGGCCTGGCCGACGTGGTGTGCATGGTCGCCCAGGCCGGCGGCTGCCTCCTGGACGTCGAGGACGCCACCGTCGAGGAGGCGGTCCAACGCGCCGGGAGCGCCACCCTGTCCGCCTACAAGCACGCCTACTTCCACCCCGAGCGGCTGCGCGAGCTGACCGCCCGCGTCTCCCGGGAACGCGGCGAGGACGTCGAGGTCGGCTGCTTCTTCAACGACCGCAGCGCGCACCTGCCGCCGCCGGACGGCCAGGACATGACCGCCGAGCAGCTGGCACGGACGCTGCGGACGGCGCCGGCCGGGAGCACCTTCACCTGGACCGCCCGGCACGACATCCCGGCGGAGCGGCTGTTCGTCACCGCCGAGGACGTTCCGGAGGGCCTGCGGCTGGAGATCCGCATCGACACCCACTTCATCTCTCCCGCCGAGGCCGAGGCGCTCGCCCGCGCGTGGGAGGCGGTAGCCGTCGAGGCGGCGCTGGCCCCGGCCGTGCCCGCGGGCACCGGCCGGTGACCGCGCTGATGGCGGTGGCCGCCTACCTGCCGGGCGACCGGGTGCCGATCGAGGAGCCGGCCCGGCGGCTGGGGCTGTCCGAGATGCAGATCAAGATCTTCCGCCGCTACCACCGGCTCGGCGAGGTCGCCCGCGACCCGCGGGGCGGCCTGCTCGACCTGCTCCGGGGCGCGGTCGCGCTGCTCGAACCGCTGCGCGGGCAGGAGCACCGCGTCCGCTACGTCCTGCACGCGCGCACCTTCCCCACCGCCGTGCCCTACCCGCTCGACCCCGTCAGCGAGCTGTGCGAGGAGTTCGGCCTCGGCCACGCGGCCGTCTTCGCGGTGGGCCACCACGCCTGCGCCTCCGGCCTGCTGGCCGTGGACGCCGCGGGACGGCTGCTGGCCGCCGACGGCGACACCGACGGCCTCGCCCTGGTGCTGGCCGGTGAGAAGGCCTTCACCGGCGAGGCCCAGCTCGTGCCCGAGACGTCCTTCTTCGGCGAGGGCGCCTCGGCCTGCCTGGTCGCCGCGTCGGGGGACCGCGACCGGCTGCTGTCCTACGCCACCGATCTGCGCGGCGAGTTCGACACCGACGCGCACGAGGCCGCCCTGGAATTCCAGCGGGTGTACGCCGAAGCGCTGGCCGACGCCATCAGGGCCGCCGTCGCACGGGCCGGGCTGACGATGGACGAGGTCGGCCTGATCCTGCCGCACAACGTCAACCGCGTGGCCTGGCACCAGGTCTGCCGCACCCTGGGCTACCCCCGCGAACGCGTCCTGCTCGACAACGTGGCGAGCACGGGGCACGTCTTCTGCGCGGACAGCTTCATCAACTACCGCACCGCGCGGAGCCGGGGGCTGCTGCGCCGGGGCGAGCCGTACGTGATGGCCGCCGCCGGCGCCGGGCGCGGTGCCACCTTCTCGGCGATGGCCCTCGTGCACTGACCACCCTGCCGCGGCCGTAAGGACCGGCTCCGGCGCGCCCCGCACCCCACATCCCCGCACCCCCGCACCGAAAGGACCACCGATGACGGAGCAGGACACCGCCCCGACCGCGATCGACCCGGCGCTGCGCGATCAGCTGGTCGACAGCATCTGCGACCTCCTGCCGCGGGTCCTCAAGCGCGAGGTGACCGGCACCACCGCCGACACCGCGCTGATGGACGCCCTCGGGCTGAGTTCGACGACCGGCCTCGAACTCGTCCTGGAGCTGGAGGAGCGCCTCGACCTGGAGATCAGCGTCGAGGAACTCGGCCGCGACGACTTCGGCACGGTCGGCTCGCTCGCCGACTACGTCGCGGGAAACCTGCTCACGGAAGAGTGACGATGCGCACCTTCGTGCCACACCGCCCCGGCGACCGGGTCCCCGCCGACTGGGGAGTCCGCCGCGCCGTGCGCCTGGCGTTCCCCGATTCCGCGGCCCTCGCCGGCGACCCCCAGCACACCGAGCGGCTGCGGGTCTACCTCGCCGACCTGCTGCGCCCCTACGGCCTCGGCCTGGAGGCGGGCGCGCTGGAGCGCGGCGGCCAGTCGTACGGCGAGATGGCCGAGGCGCTGATCCGGCTGGCCGTCCCCGAGGGCGAGTCCGTCGACCTGCTCGTCCTGGCCTACTGCGTCCCCGACATCACCCCGGGACGCGCCACGACGACCATGCTGAGCCATGTCTGCCCCGGCGGCCCGATGGCGTTCGCGGTCAGCGACCAGGGCGGCGCCGGCGCCTTCACCGCGCTGCGCCTGATCCGCGCGTACGCCGGCAGCGCCGGACTGCCGCGCGCGCTGCTGCTGGTGGTCGAACAGCCCGCGCTGCCCTACGACCCGCGTGTCCCGGTCGCGCTGCCGGCCGCGGCAAGCGGTGTGGCGCTGCTGTTCGGCGAGCAGCGGCCGGGGGAGCGGCCGGTCCGCCTCGGCCCCGTGGTGACCCGCGCCCGGTCCTCCGCCGCGTCGCTCGCCGCCGAATGCGCCGCGCTCGGCGGCGGACCCGGCCCTGTGACCGCCGTCCTCGGGGCGGCACTGGCGGCCGGCACCCCGGCGCCCGCCGGGGTGCGGCACGTGCGGGCCGCCGACCCGGGCCGCCCGGGCACCGGGGTGTGGTGGGAGCTGGCCGGCGAACTGGCGGAACCCCCCGCGGAGCCGTGCCGCCTGGTCCTGGCCGACCACGACACCGGGGCGCTGTCGCTCGCGGTCTTCGACGTCGGCGCCGAGGTGCGGCCCGACGCCCTCGCGGCGGCCCGCGGGCGGCTGCGATGACCGCCCCCGGGCCGCAGGCGCCGCCCGCGAGCGTCGAGGACTACCGGCACGCGGCGCGGCTGCGGCTCGGCGACGACCGGGTCTGGGACTTCATCGAGGGCGGCGCCGAGACCGAGCGGACGGTCGCCGCCAACCGGCGCGCCTTCGGCCGGGTGACGCTGCGCCCCCGGGTGCTGGTCGACGTCTCGCACTGCCGCACCGGCACCGAAGTCCTCGGCTCCCGGCTCGGCACACCGCTGGGCGTCGCGCCCACCGCCTACCACCGGCTGGCGCACCCCGAAGGCGAGGTCGCCACCGCCCGCGGCGCCGGCGCGGCCGGCGCGCTGTACGTGGTCAGCATCTACGCCAGCCGCACCCTGGAGGACATCGCCGCCGCGGCCACCGGGCCGCTGTGGATCCAGGTCTACTGGCTGCGCCGCCGTGAGGTGCTGGCCGGCCTGGTCGCACGCGCCGCCGCCGCGGGCTGCCGGGCGGTCGTCCTGACCGTGGACGCGCCCCGGCTGGGCCGCCGCCACCGCGACGCGCGCAACGGCTTCGCGCTCGGCCCCGGCATCCGCGCCGCCAACCTCGACCCGGCCGAGACGGCGTCCGCCCACCGCTCCGGCGCCGGGCGCTCGGCCCTGGCCGCCCATGCCGCGGAGGCCGTCGACCCGTCGGTGACCTGGTCCGACCTGGCCTGGCTCCGGGCGCGCAGCGACCTGCCGCTGGTGCTCAAGGGCATCCTCACCGCCGAGGACGCCGCCCTCGCCGTACGGCACGGCGCCGACGCGGTCATCGTCTCCAACCACGGGGGCCGGCAGCTCGACGGCGCCGCGGCGAGCCTGGACGCGCTGGCCGAGGTGGCGGACGCGGTCGGGGACGCCTGCCCGGTGCTCTTCGACGGCGGGGTGCGCGGCGGCACCGACGCCTTCGCCGCCCTCGCGCTGGGCGCCCGCGCGGTCCTGCTGGGCCGACCCGTCCTGTGGGGGCTGGCGGCGGACGGCGCCGCAGGAGTGGCCGCGGTGCTCGACCTGGCGACCGAGGAGCTGGCCCACACCATGGCGCTCACCGGACGCCCCGACCTCGCCTCGATCGACCGGTCGGCGGCGGTACTGAGGACGGAGGCATGACGATGGACAGCGCAGCGGTGGAGCTGGCCCGCGAGGAACTGCACGAGTCGGTGTCCGACCCGGAGTCGGCGTCGATGAACTTCCTCAACGAGGTCGCCGCCCGCTTCCCCGACGCCGTCCCGCTGGCCGCGGGACGCCCCTACGACGGCTTCCACAGCACGGACGACCTGGACAGATACCTGCGCAGCTACCTGGCCCACCTGGAAGGACTCGGCCTCGGCCCCGAGCAGCGGCAGCGCCAGCTGCTCCAGTACGGCAGGACCAACGGCCACCTCGGCGCGCTGATCGCCCGGATGCTCCTGGTGGACGAGGGCATCGAGGTGCCCGAGCAGGCGGTCATGGTCACCACCGGCTGCCAGGAGGCCATGGTCATCGCCCTGCGCGGGCTGTGCGCGGGACCCGGCGACGTGGTGCTGGCCGTCGAACCCGGCTACGTCGGCCTCACCGGTGCGGCCCGGCTGCTCGGCATCGAGGTCGTGCCGGTCCCCGAGTCCGCCGACGGGCTCGACCCGGAGACGGTGCGGGCCGTGGCGGACGCCGTCAGGGCCACCGGGCGGCGCCCGCGCGCGCTCTACCTGGTGCCGAGCTTCGCCAACCCCTCGGGCGCCTCGATGCCGGTGCCCGCCAGGCGCCGGCTGCTGGAGGTGGCGGCGCAGGCCGACCTGCTGATCCTGGAGGACGACCCGTACGGGCTGTTCGGCCTCGACGACGAGCCCCGGCCGACGCTCAAGGCGCTCGACACCGGGCAGCGGGTCGTCTACCTCGGCTCGTTCGCCAAGTCCTGCTTCCCCGGCGCCCGGGTGGGCTTCCTGGTCGCCGACCAGACGGTGGTCGCCGCGGACGGCCGGCGCACCCTGCTCGCGGAGGAGCTGTCCACGGTCAAGAGCCTGCTCACGGTGAACACCTCGCCGGTCGCGCAGGCGGTCATCGGCGGCTTCCTGGTGGAGGCCGGCTGCAGCCTGCGGGCCGCGGGCAAGGCGAAGACCGCCTTCTACCGCGGCAATCTGCGCACCCTGCTGGCCGCGCTTGAGCGGTCCTTCGGCGGCGACCCGAGGGTCCGCTGGAACACGCCCGCCGGCGGCTTCTTCGCCGTGCTCGACGTCCCGCTGACCGCGGACGAGCACCTGCTGGAGATCTCCGGGCGCGACTACGGGGTGCTGTGGACCCCGATGAGCTTCTTCTACGCCAGCCGGTCCGGCGGCGGTCCCGGCGGCGGGGGCCGCCGGGCGATCCGGCTGTCGTGCAGCGCCCTGCCGCCGGAGCGGATCGAGGAGGGCGTACGCCGGCTGGCCGAGCTGGTCAGGGACCGGGCGGACCCGGAGGTGCCGCGATGAGCGGCCCACCGCCACCGCCACCGGGCGGGGCCGGGTCCGGGGACGTGGTCCAGGTGTGGCTGGTGCCCGACCAGCGGTCGGAACGCGTGCTCGCGGCCCTGCTCGCCGTCCTCGACGCCGGTGAGCGGCTGCGGGCCGAGAGCTACCGCTCGGACGAGGACCGGCGCCGCTTCATCGTCGCGCACGGCGCCATCCGCCACATCGTCGCCGGGCAGCTCGGAGCGCCGCCCCGGCAGATCCGCTGGACGTCCGGTCCGCACGGCAAACCCGAGCTGGCCGGCCGGTGGCGCGGCGCGCAGGTCAACCTCTCGCACTCCGGCGGCATCGCCATGGTCGCGGTCACCCGGTCGCGCCGGGTGGGCGTGGACGTCCAGCAGGTACGGCCGCAGGTGGACGCCGCGGCGATGGCGCACCGCTACTTCCTGCCGGCGGAGGCCCGGCTCGTCGGCGCGGCCCCGGACGCCGAGGACCGGGCCGAACGGTTCGCCCGGCTCTGGGCCCGCAAGGAAGCCCTGGTCAAGGCGCACGGCGGCCGGCTGGCCCAGGGGCTGCGGATCCAGGTCACCGGCGCCGCCCCGACCGCGGCCCACCGCACCGAGGACGCCTGGTCCACGAGCTACCGCATCACCGACGTGGCCGCGCCCCCCGGCTACCGCGCGGCCGTCGCCCTGGCGGACCGCGCGGGCTTCCGGGTGTCCTGGCACCGCTGGACCTGGCCCGGCCCCACCCCCGGCCCCCCACCACCCTGACCCGCGGGCGCCCGCCGACGTCCGGCGTACCGGCCCGCCGCCTGCGCCGAGCCGTCCAAGCGGCCGTACCGCCCGTACCGCCGCAGCCCCTACGACCCCGCCAGCGCCCCACCACCGACCCGGAGGGAAACGGCATGCCGCTCGACCCACAGATCCAGGCCCTGCGCGAGCTGCGTGTCCGCGGCGGGGAGCCGCCGCTGTACGCGCTCTCGGTGGAAGAGGCCCGCGCCGCCGACCTCGCCGCGATCCAGGCGGCGGGCGGGAGTCCGCGCCCGCTGTACGAGGTCACCGAGCGGAGCTTCCCCGGACCGGGCGGCAAGCTGACGGCCCGGGTCTACCGGCCCAGCGCCGAGCGGCCGCTGCCCGCGCTGCTCTACTACTTCGGCGGCGGCTGGACCCTCGGCAGCATCGACACCGCGGACGTGCTCTGCCGGACCCTGGCCGCGGAGGCCGGCTGCCTGGTCGTCACCGTCGGATACCGGCTCGCCCCCGAGCACCCGTTCCCCGCGGCGGTGCACGACTGCCACGCGGCCCTGCGCTGGGTCGCCGAGTGCGCGGGCGACCTCGGTGCCGACCCGGCCAGGCTGGCGGTCGGCGGCGACAGCGCCGGGGGCAATCTGGCCGCCGCGGTGACCCTGCTCGCCCGCGCCGCCGGCGACCTCCCACTGGCCGCCCAGCTCCTGGTGTACCCCAACACCGACCAGCTCGCCGACGACGGGTCGATGCGCGACAACGCCGACCCGTGGCTGTTCAACCACCACTCGGTGGCCTGGTACGCCCGCCACTACCTGGCCCCGGGCGCGGACGCCGCCGACCCGCTGGCCTCACCGCTGCGGGCGGACGACCTGAGCGGGCTGCCCCCGGCGCTGGTCATCACCGCCGAGTACGACCCGCTGCGCGACCAGGGCGAGGCGTACGCCCGGCGGCTCGCCGAGGCCGGAGTGCCCGTGCAGCTCAACCGCTACCTGGGCATGGCCCACGGCTTCTTCGCGATGGCCGGCACGGTGGACGCCGCCAGTACCGCCAACCGCCAGGCGGCGGACTACCTGCGGGGGCGCTTCGAGCCGAGCTGAGCCGGCGCGTCCCGAAGCGTCAGCCGGCCGCGACCGCCGTGCTCCTCCTGCGGGCGCGGTAGGCGGCGGCCTTGAACTTGTTGCCGCAGGACTCCATACCGCACCACTGCCGCCGCGTGCCGCGGGACCGGTCGAGGTAGACACGGGTGCACTCGGGATTGCCGCACTCCTTGAGCAGCGGCACGTCAGGCCCGCTCAGCAGCTCGACGGCGTGCCGCGCGACCGCGGACAGCGCCTCCGCCGGTGTCGCCGCCGTCCAGCGGCCGGACGCGGTGAGCTGCGGCACCGCGGAGGGGGCGCGTGCCGCGCTGTTGACCAGGGCCAGCGCCTCGCCGTCGTAGTCCTCGCCGAGCCGGCGCGCGGTGACCAGCTGGTAGACGGCCTCCCGTACGGCCGTCGCCCGGTCCACGTCGTCCTGCCCGGCCGGGGTGATCGCGTCGACGAGCCCCGACTCCACGTACCAGGCGTCCAGCCGGTCGGGCGCCGCGAACATCTCGAACCGCGCCGAGCGGCGGGCGCGCAGCGTCGCGGCGAAGTCGAGCGCCGGGTCGCCGCACACGAAGACATGATCGAGGTTCATGTCACCACTCTGGCAGGTGATCACTGGTGCCGCAAGATCCGCCCGGCCTGCGGGGCGGCACGGGACGGGCGGACATTTCCCGCGGCTCACACCCCGGGCGGCCCCGTCTCCGTCAGCTCGCCGCCGGCCAGCCGCAGCCACCGGGCCACGCCGATCTCCTCCAGGAAGCGCTCGTCGTGGCTGACCACGACAAAGGCGCCCCGGTAGGAGTTCAGGGCGCTCTCCAGCCGGCCCGCGCTGAGCAGGTCGAGGTTGTTCGTCGGCTCGTCCAGCAGCAGCAGGTGCGGGGCGGGCTCCGCGCACAGGACGCAGGCCAGGGTGGCACGCAGCCGCTCCCCGCCGGACAGCACCCCGACCGGCAGATGGACCCGGGGGCCCCGGAAGAGGAAGCGGGCGAGCAGGTTCATCCGCTCCGCCTCAGGCCGCTCCGGGGCGTACGCGGCGAAGTTCTCGGCGACCGTGCGGTCCGGGTCCAGCAGGTCCAGCCGCTGCGACAGGTGGGCGATCCGCCCGTCGGCCCGCCTGACCGCGCCGCCGTCCGGGTCCGCCTCCCCGCTGACCAGGCGGAGCAGCGTGCTCTTTCCCGCGCCGTTCGGGCCGGTCAGCGCGATGCGCTCCGGCCCCCGTACCGCCAGGTCGACGCCCTGCCCCGCGAACACCTCCCGCCCGCCGAGCCGGACCCGCAGCCGCTCGCCGAGGAAGAGGGTGCGGCCCGCGGGCACGGCGGTCTCCGGCAGGTCCAGCGTGATGCGCTGCTCGTCGCGCAGCGCGCGCCCCGCCTCGTCCAGCCGCGCCCTGGCCTCGCCGACCCGGTCGGCGTGCGTCCGGCCCGCACGGCCCGCGGACTCCTGCGCGCCGCGCTTCATGTTCCCGGCGAAGATCCGCGGCAGGCCGGCGCTCTTGAGATTGCGGGCCGCGTTGCCCGCCCGGCGCTCGGCGCGCTCGCGGGCCTGCTGCAACTCCCGCTTCTCCCGCTTCACGTCCTGCTCGGCAGTGCGGACGTTCTTCTCCGCGGCCTCCTGCCCGACCCGTACGGCCTCCTCGTAGGCGGTGAAGTTGCCGCCGTAGAAGCGCAGTTCGCCGCCGCCCAGTTCGGCGACGCGCTCCATGCGGTCGAGCAGCGCCCGGTCGTGGCTGACCAGCAGCAGGCAGCCGGTGAAGTCCGCCAGCACGTCGTAGAGCTTGTGCCGGGCGTCGCGGTCGAGGTTGTTCGTGGGTTCGTCGAGCAGCAGGACGTCGGGCCGCCTGAGCAGTTGGGCCGCCAGGCCGAGCGAGACGATCCGGCCGCCGCTGAGCGTGCTCAGCGTCCGGTCCAGGGCGAGGTCCGCCAGGCCGAGGCGGTCCAGCTGGGCGCGGGTGCGCTCCTCGATGTCCCAGTCGTCGCCGATGGCCGCGAAGTGCTCCTCGCTCGCATCGCCGGACTCGACGGCGTCCAGCGCCCGGATCACCCCGGCCACGCCGAGGACCTCGGCGACGGTGAGGCCGCCGGTCAGCGGGAGGCTCTGCGGGAGGTGGCCGAGGGTGCCGGCCACGGACACCGACCCGGCGCCGGGCCGCAGTTCGCCGGCGATCAGCTTGAGCAGGGTGGTCTTGCCCGCACCGTTGGGCGCGACCAGGCCGGTGCGGCCGGCGGCGAGGGCGAAGGACAGATCGTGGAAGACGGGGGTGTCGTCGGGCCAGGCGAAGGACAGGTTCGAGCACACGACGGAAGCGTCGGACATGACGGTGACCTCATGGGAGAGGGCGCAGAGAAACACCTCTGCCCCCGGTGGCGGACATCGGATGCGCGGGAACGCCGACATGGCCACGCGGCGCTCCGTGAGCGCCGGCCGGTGGCCGGTCGGGTCCGGGTGTCACCCGGAGATGTCGTCGTCCGCCAGCATGTCCGGACTCCTCCACAAACGATCAACGTCTGCGCCACTGTAGCAAGCGGGCGCCCCCGGCACCCGGTGCTGCGCCGGCCGTCAGGACAGCTTGAGGCTCTTCATGGTCGCCGCGTCGATGCTGCCCGCGCGCCTGCGGAAGGCCGAGAGGGGGACGCGGCGCATCTCCGCGGTTTCCAGGTAGCTCCGCCGCCGCGCCGGGTCGTCCACCGTTCCGGGCGGGAGCGGGACGACGCCGGGGCGCCGTTCGTGGGACTGCGAGGTGATCTTGGCGACCCGTGCGTGCCGTCCCCGCACCGAGACGACCAGGCACGGGCGGTCCTTGGAGCCGGGGCCGTCCGCGAACGGCACGTCCGCCCACCAGATCTCGCCGCGCCGCGGTGTGCCGGGACCCGCCGGTCCCGCGCCGCCGCCCTGCCTGCCCCGCGCCTCGCGGCCCTGCCGTGTCCTGGCCCTGCCCTCGACCAGGGCCGCGACCAGGCCCAGCAGCGCCACCGCGGCCACCGCGACCCACAGCGAATCACTCAACGGTCCACTCCCTCGTCCACGCGCACCCGGCGGCCGGGGCGCTCCTCTCACGTGCCCGCCCAGGGCGGATCCACCGCGGCCCGCGGCGGCGCAGGCCGCCACGGCACCTGCCAACGTACGCGGCGGCGCCGTTCACCGGACACGCCCCGGCGCCGTTGCTACAGTCCCGCCATGCCCGCCTCCTCCTCCCGCGAATCCCTGACCGGCGCCGGTTGGGAAGGCCACGAGCCCGGTGCGTACCGGGAGTTGATGCCGCCGAAGGTGGCCAACCTGTCGTGGCTGCGCCCGTCCACCCTCTGGAAGGCCCGCAACGGGCCGCTGGCCGCGCTGTTCGGCGACCCGACCGGCGCCGACCGGCAGCGCTGGGTGGCCGCGCAGGCCGAGGACGGCGCCGGCACCGGGGACCTGGTCATCACCAGGCAGGACCCGGCGGAATTCTCCTTCCTGCTGCTCGGCGACACCGGCGAGGGCGACGACCCGCAGTACGCGGTGGTGCCCGGCATGCTCAAGGCGGGCGCCGGCACGCGCTTCGCGGTGGTGTGCAGCGACGTCCTCTACCCGGTCGGCAGCGCCAACGAGTACGGGACGAAGTTCTTCCGCCCGTACCGCGACTATCCGGCGCCGATCTACGCGATACCCGGCAACCACGACTGGTACGACGGCCTGACCGGCTTCATGCGGGTCTTCTGCCGGGCGCCCGCGCTGCCGCCGGGCCCCCGCCCGCGCACGCTGTCCGCGGCATGGTGGCGCGGCCTGCTGTGGCGGCCCTCCGACACCCCCGACGACGCGCGGCTGGACCGCGAGCGCGAACTGCGCGCGGCACCGGACCAGCAGGCCCGGCAGCCGGGTCCGTACTGGGCGCTGGACACCGGGCCGATACGGATCATCGGCATCGACACCGGGCTGCTCGGCGACATCGACCGGGAGCAGGGCGAGTGGCTGCGCCGGGTGGCGCGCGGCCCGCGCCCGAAGATCCTGGTGACCGGCTCGCCGATATACGTCGACGGCAAATACCACCCGTGCGCGATCGGGGGCGGCGGCACGGTCGACGAGATCGTGCGCGACCCCGCGCACGGCTTCGTGGCCGCGATAGGCGGTGACATCCACAACTACCAGCACTATCCGGTGGACGTGGACGGGCGGCGGATCGAATACGTCGTCTCCGGCGGCGGCGGCGCCTTCATGCACGCCACCCACACCATCCCGCGGGTCACGGTCGGCGGCGTCGGCGAGGACGACTTCCGCTGCTACCCGATGCGCGGCGACTCGCTGGCCTTCTACAGCCGCCTCTACGGCCGCAAGCTGCACCTGCGGCGGCTGTTCGCGCTGACCCCCGACGAGGCGGCAGCGGTGATAGCCGAGCGGCTGGGCTCCACCCCGGTGCGTACGGCGGCGGGCCCGGCCCGGGTGACGCCGCGGACCCGGTTCGTCGCGTCGGTCCTCGGCGTCGCGGCGCACGCGGCCGGCGGCCGGCGCGGGATCAGGCTGCCGGTACGGCGGGTGCTGACCCAGGTGCTGTCGCCCGGCGGCGCCACCTACAGCCCGCCGTTCTTCAAGAGCTTCCTGCGCCTCGACGTCCGCGCCGACGCGATACGGGTGCGGTGCTTCGCCGCGACAGGGCTGCGGGAGCACGAGGAGGACCCGCCGGTCGAGGACGATTTCACCATCGGGCTGTGAAGCGCCGTAATGCGGGCATGCGTACCCGTGGCTGAACCGCCCCATACTGCTTGGAGGGGGCCATGGCGGACGACTACTCATTGATCCGGGCGACCGGATGGGCCCGCTCGCTGCCCCTGAGCAGCGAGATCAGAACGGCGCGCGAATGGACCCGGCAGCATCTGAACACGCTGGGCTGGACCACACGCGCGCCGGAGACCGTGGACGACATCCTGCTGACGGTGTCGGAACTGGTCACCAACGCGCACCGGCACGCGCGCAGTTCCGCGCAGCTGGTGCTGACCTGGGACGGCACGTGTCTGCACGTCAGCGTGCACGACTCGTCGCCCGAGCTGCCCAGGCCCCGGGCGCCCTCGCCCGACGCGCTCGGCGGGCGCGGCATGCAGCTGATCGACGCGCTCGCCGACACCTGGCAGTCCCGCCCGTGCCCGAACGGCAAGACGGTCACGGCCTGCTTCCGGCCGCCGAAGGCCGCGACCGACAGAGCCGATTCGCACTAGGCGGGCGGCAGGACGCGGATGCTGTCCCCCGGCCTGATCATGCCGGGGGACAGCACCTGTGCGTAGATCCCCGCGGACGGCGCCGGGTCGCTGCCCGCCATCGCGGGGACGCGGTTGTGCCGGGCGAGGGTACGCAGCGCGGCGGTGTCCGGCGGCAGGCCGCCGTGCGCGAGCGTCGGCACCGCGCAGCGGGGCGTCGCGGCGATCACGCGCAGCGTGAGCCGGTCGCCGATCCGCAGGTCCCGGCCGACCCACTCGTGGTCCACGAAACCGGCGCCCGCCCGCTCGATCACGATGTTCGGGCGGAAGCGCTCCGCCTCGGCGACGCCCCGCGGGCTCAGTGCCGCCAGCCGGTCCAGCGTCGAGGTGCTGACCAGGTGGAGTGGCGCGAAGTCGAAGAAGGTGCCCGCGGGGGACGCGGAGCCGAACCTGACGACGTCCGCCTCGACCTCGGCGTCCGACCCGCGCCGCAGGACCTGCCCGGGCCTGGACCGGTCGAGCGCCGCCCCGGGCGGCGGTGTGCCGGTCAGCGTGACGGCCCGGCCCAGCAGCGCCGACAAGGCCTGGTCGATACCGGGGTCGGTGCTCCACAGCTCCTTGCCGTCCGGCCCGGTGATCCTCACGGCTCCGTCCACGAGCGCCGCCGAGCAGCCGAGCAGGGACCGCCACAGCCGCGGCGCCTTGGCGCTGGCGATCCTGCCCGTCTCCCTGTCCACGACCGCGAGGCCGCGGTCTCCCGGCAGTCCGCGCACGGTCACCGCCGCGGCGGCGACCTGTCCGCCCAGCATCGATTTGACCGGATAGCGCCACAGCGCCCCGACCGTTCCCAGCACGCCGCCACCCCTTCGCAGGACCCGTCCCCGACCCGCACGGACGGAGGCATCCCACCCATGATTACGTACAGTTGACGTACCGTCGCAAGTTCACCGCGCGGACAGGTCTCCGATCGGCGGCTGTTGCTTGTCGTGTGAGAGCTGGTCGGCCTCGTGCGGCGCGCGGCTGGTCGAGCTGTGGCGCACGAAGGGCTGCGTCACCGGCACGACCTGGAATTCCTCGTCTCTTCGCGGTCCTGGCCCTGCCCCTCCCGGGGCTCGGCCTGGCCGCCGGCCGGACGCTGCGCGGGCGGCGGCGCTGACCCTCGCGGGCGGCGGCGCCCTGCGGGACCGGGCCGGCCGTGCTGTACTGGCCAGATGGAGCGCAAGCACCCACTGGCGTTCGCCGGGCGTGCCGGACGTACCGGCGCGGCGCCCTCCGACGCCGACGCCCGCAAGGCCGATCAGGTGCGCGGCCGGGTCCGGCTCGTCATCGAGATCACCGCCCGCGCGGGGGAGTACCGCCGGGGGCTGATCGCCGCGGTCGGCCGGCTCAGCCCCGAGGAGTCGGTGATCCTCGCCGACCTGGAGGAGCGCGGCCTCCAGGTGCCGCAGATGCACGACGTGCTGTGCGGCGGCCATGTGCTGGTGGACGACCCCGGCCTGTACGAGAAGTGGCGCGCGGCCAAGGGCAGCCATCCCCGGCTGTCCAGCCACCACCGCGACATCGACAAGACGCTCTACCCGGACATCGGGATGCGCGGGCACGTGGTGCGCGAGAAGCTGCACGGGCGTACCGCGCACGG